>DATFEN010000230.1:0-8713 GCA_035251085.1 Vicinamibacteria bacterium
CCGCCGCGCCGGCGTCGACGCCGGCGGCGAAGGCCGCCGCGTAGCCCGGGAAGAGCGCGGTGCGCGCCGGCTCGGCGATGCGGTCGGTCATGCAATCGCGGATCAGGTCGGGGTCCCCGCGCTCCAGGCCGAGCACGAGCCCCGCGAGATGCGCGGCCTGTTCCACGGCGTCCTGGCGCGACACCGATCCCGGCAGCACGGAGCGGGCCTTCGCGGTCTCCACCGTGTAGTCCGGCGTCACGAGAACCAAGGAGAAGCTGGGATGGACGCGCACCGTCGTGAAACGGAGCGGCTCTTGCGACGCGACGAGCACCGCGCCCCCGAGCAGCGACGGCGCGACGTTGTCGGCATGGCGTCCGCCGGACACGGCGGCCTCGGCCTCGAGCGCCGCCGCCAGCAGCCCGTCGCGGGACAGCGGCTCCTGGACCAGAGCCTTCGCGGCGACTGCGCCCGCCACGGCTGACGCGGCGCTGCCGCCGAGCCCCGCCGCGAGGGGCAGGCCCTTCTGGATCTCGAGCTCGACCCCGAAGTCCTCCCCGGCGCGGCGGAGCACGCCCATCGCCGCGAGCGCTGCAGTGTTGCGGGTGTTCTCGAGGGGGATGCGCGGGTCCGAGACCGAGACGACGCGCACGCCAGCGCGTGTCGAGCGCGCCGCGGTGACCCGATCGCCGCATCCGTCGAGGGCCAGCCCGAGGCAGTCGAAGCCCGCTCCAAGGTTCGACGAGGACCCGGGCGCGTAGACCGTGACGCGCTCCAACTACTCCTCTTCTTCGCGCAACCGGGCCAGGACCGAGTAGTCCTCCAGCGTCGTGGTGTCGCCGACCGTCTCGACGCCCGCCGCGATGTCCCGGAGCAGCCGCCGCATGATCTTCCCGCTGCGCGTCTTGGGCAGCGCGTCGGTGAAGCGGATCTCGTCGGGTCGCGCGATCGCGCCGATCTCCTTGACCACGTGCCCCTTCAGCTCTTGTCGCAGGGCTTCGTCGGGGGCGAGGCCATGCTGGCACGTCACGAAGGCGACGAGCGCCTGGCCCTTGATCTCGTCGGGGCGTCCGACCACCGCGGCCTCGGCCACCTTCGGATGCGAGACGATCGCGCTCTCGACCTCCATCGTCCCAAGCCGGTGCCCGGCGACGTTGATCACGTCGTCCACGCGGCCCATGACCCAGAAGTAGCCGTCGGCGTCGCGACGGGCGCCGTCGCCGGTGAAATAGATCCCCGGGAAGCGGCTCCAGTAGGTCTGCACGTAGCGCTCCGGGTCGCCATGGACGGTCCGGAGCATCGCGGGCCAGGGCCGCTTGATGACGAGGTACCCGCCCGCTCCCGGCTCCGCCACCTTGCCGTCCTTGTCCACGACCTCGGGCACGACGCCGAAGAAGGGCAAGGTGCCCGATCCGGGCTTGGTCGGAGTGGCGCCGGGAAGCGGCGTGATCATGATCGCGCCGGTCTCGGTCTGCCACCAGGTGTCGACGATCGGGCAGCGCCCGCCGCCGATGACCGAGTGGTACCACATCCAGGCCTCGGGGTTGATCGGCTCCCCCACCGTCCCGAGCAGCCGCAGGCTTCCGAGGTCGTGCTTGCGCGGCCACTGCTCGCCCCAGCGCACGAAGGCGCGGATGGCGGTCGGAGCCGTGTAGAAGACGGTGACGCGATGCCGCTCCACGATGCGCCAGAAGCGGTCGGGCTCGGGCCAGTTCGGCGCTCCCTCGTACATCAGGCTCGTGGCGCCGTTGGCGAGCGGCCCGTAGACGACGTAGCTGTGGCCGGTGACCCAGCCGATGTCCGCGGTGCAGAAGAACGTGTCTTCGTCCTTGAGGTCGAACACGTACTTCGACGTCAGCGTCGCCTGGAGCAGGTAGCCGCCGGTGGTGTGCACCACACCTTTCGGCTTCCCGGTCGTGCCGCTCGTGTAGAGGACGAAGAGAGGGTGCTCGGCGTCGAGCGCCTCGGGGGCGCACACCGGCGATGCCGACTCGATCATCTCGTGCCACCAGTGGTCGCGGCCCGCGCGCATCGCGACCTCGGAGCCCGTCCTGCGAACGACCACGACCTGCTCGACGCTCGGAGCGTCCGCCACCGCCTTGTCGACGGCCGCCTTGAGCGCCACGATCGCCCCGCGCCGGTAAGCGCCGTCGGCGGTCACGATGAGCTTCGCCTGGGCGTCGTTCATCCGGTCCCGCAGCGCCTCGGCGCTGAAGCCTCCGAACACGACGCTGTGGGTCGCGCCGATGCGCGCGCAGGCCAGCATGGCGACCGCGGCCTCCGGGATCATCGGCATGTAGATCCCGACGCGGTCGCCCGTCTTGATGCCGAGCTGCTTGAGCACGTTGGCGAATCGGCACACGTCGTGATGAAGCTGTTGATAGGTGAGGGTCCGCACCTCGCCCGGCTCCCCCTCCCAGACGAGCGCGGCCTTGTTCCTGCGCCAGGTGGCGAGGTGGCGGTCGAGGCAGTTCACCGAGAGGTTCAGGCGTCCTCCGACGAACCACTTCGCGAACGGCGGGTTCCAGTCGAGGACACGCTCCCACTTCCTCTCCCAGGTCAGCGCCTCCGCCTGCTCGGCCCAGAAGCCCTCGGGATCGGAGACGCTGCGCTCGTACAGGAGCCGGTACTCCGCGAGGCTTTTGATGTGCGCCCGCTCCTGGAAGGCTGCGGGCGGGTCGAAGACGCGCACCTCGTTGAGGACCGACTCGATGTCCGCCACGCAGTCACCTCCTCGGGAGCGCATGCTACGATGCCTCGGATGAACTTCAAAGGGGCGTTGCGCCCAACGCTCCTGGACACGTACATCGTGAAGGAGATGCTGGCCCCGACCGGGCTCGGGCTGCTCCTCTTCACCTTCATCCTGCTGCTCCAGCAGGTGACGCTGCTCATGGGCATCTTGATAGCGCGAAGCGCGCCGCCCGAGGCCATCCTGCGCGTCTTCGTCTACCTGCTGCCGAGCATCTTCGCGGTCACGATCCCGATGGCCTTCCTGCTCGGCGTGCTGCTGGCCTTCGGGCGGCTCGCGAGCGACAGCGAGATCGTCGCTCTGCGCGCGAGCGGCATCAGCCCGATCCGGCTGCTGCGGCCGGTCGTGGTGCTGTCCCTGCTCACGGGCGGCGCCACGTTCTGGATCATGTCCGTCGCGCTGCCGGCGGCGAACCAGGCCCACCGCCAGGTGATGTTCTCGCTGGTCGTGAACAAGGCGCGCACGGCCGTCAAGCCCCGCGTGTTCAGCGAGGACGACCTCGTGCCGGGCATGGTCCTCTACGTCTCGGACATCGCCGCCGACACGAACCAGTGGAAGGACATCTTCATCCACGACGTCCGGGAGCCGCGCGATCCGAAGGTGGTGCTGGCGCGCCGCGGCCAGCTCACGGTCGACGAGCCGCGCAAGACGGTCTCGATGCACCTCGAGGACGGCTCGATCTACGCGGTCAACCCGGCCGAGCCCGCGACCGACACGTTCCAGAAGTTCATCGAGTCGGACCTGCCGCTGCCCACGGAGACGTTCTTCCCGGCCACGCCGCTGTCGAAGGGCGATCGGGAGATGAGCCTCGGCGAGCTCGAGGAGCGCATCCAGGCGATGAAGCAGGAGGACGAGAGGCTGCGGGCCCAGGGCAAGCGGCCGCTCGCCGCCGCACCGTTCAAGGTCGAGTGGCACAAGAAGTTCGCGATCCCGATGGCGTGCCTCGTCTTCGGCCTGCTCGGACTGGGGCTGTCGCTCGGCAGCAAGAAGGAGGCCCGCTCGGCCGCCTTCGCCCTCTCGATCGCCGTGATCTTCGTCTACTACGTGCTGCTCCGGCTCGGCGAGCAGGCGGGAGACACGGGGCTCCTCCCGCCGTGGTTCGCGATGTGGGGCGCGAACATCGTCCTCGGGCTGATCGCCGTCGTGCTGCTGCGCAAGAACCACCGCGAGGCGGCCTTCGACCCACTGGATCCCTCGAAGTATGCCCTCTGGCTTCCACGCTTTCGGCGCGCCGCGGACCCACGGCACGCGCCGCCGCCCGGCGCCGTGTCACGGCCGCAGCGGCCCGTGGTCGTCGTGAGGCTCCCGCGCCCGAGCCTGCCGACCTCGTTCCCGGGCATCCTCGACCGCTACATCGCGCGGCAGTACGTGGGGCACCTCGTGCTGGTCACCGCGGCGTTCCAGTCGATCTACCTGCTCACGCACTTCCTCGACCTCTTCGACGACGTGCAGCAGCACCGGATCAAGGGCGCGCTGGTGCTGCATTACTACCTCTTCTACTCGCCGGCGATACTGCACCTGATCGCGCCCGTGGCCGTGCTCGTGGCCACGCTCGCGACCTTCGGGATCATGAGCCGCCGCAACGAGATCACCGCGATGAAGGCGGGGGGCGTCAGCCTGTACCGCGCCACGCTGGCGGTCATCGCGATGGGCTTCGTGGCCAGTGGCGTCCTGTTCGGGATGACCGAGTTCCTGCTGCCCGCCACCAACCGCGTCGCCAACCGCGACTTCAACGTGATCAAGGGCCGGCCCCCGCAATCGACCACGCTGTTGCACCGCCGCTGGGTCGTGGGCGCCGACGGCCGTCTCTACAACTACGAGTACGCGAACCCCGGCCCGCCGGGCAGCGAGGAGCTGTCGCTGTTCTCGGTCTGGATCTACGACCTCGAGATGAAGAGCTGGAGCCTGCGCGAGCGGCTCTTCGCCGGACGCGCCGTGTGGAATCCCGAGCGGGATGCGTGGACGCTGGAGAACGGCTGGCGCAGGCTGTTCCACGGCGCGGCCGCGTTCCGCCCCTTCACGCAGGTCACGACCCGTGAGTTCGAGCGTCCGTCCTACTTCAAGCGCGAGGAGCGCGAGTCGGACACGCTGCGCTTCGACGAGCTGCGCGGGCACATCGGCTCGCTCGAGGCGATGGGCCTCGACGTGACGCGGCTGCGCGTGCAGCTCCACCGCAAGCCCGCCTTCCCGCTGGTCGGCATCGTCATGACCTTGATCGGCATCCCCTTCGCGTTCGTGGTGGGACGCCGCGGCGCACTCTACGGCATCGGGATCAGCATCGTGATCGCGATGGTGTACTGGGCCTGTCTCGCGATCTTCGAGAACCTCGGCAACAACGCGCTGCTGCCGCCGCTGCTGGCCGCCTGGGCCCCCAACCTGCTCTTCGGCGGCGCCGGGCTGTACCTGATGATGACCCTCGAGACCTGACAGTCAACGCGCGCGCATGGACGCGGGCGTCGATTCCCGGAGCACCGCGAGCAGCGTCATCTTGTCCGGAAACTCGATGCGGTGGATCTTCACGCCGAAGCCGGGTGGCGTCTCCGGCTTGAGCGGAGCGTTCGGCTCGTTGACCCACGTGACCAGGCCCGTCAGCGTCACGCTCCGGCCGCCCGGAAGCGCGAGCTCGAAGCGGGCGGAGTGGCCCTTCGGCAGTGGCTCGGAGGCCTCGACGAAGAAGCCGCCCACGCTGAGGTTCACCACGCGCCACCGGTGTGATCCCACGCGGCAGGAGACGCCATCCAGGCGGTAGCGGTCGGATCCCTTCATGCGCCCGGCTGCATCCTAACCAGCCGGGGCGGCGCGGTCCAGCCGGCGCGCTAGTACCGGTAGTGGTCCGACTTGAACGGCCCGTCCGCCGCCACCCCGAGGTAGCTCGCCTGCTTCTCGGACAGCTTCGTCAGCTTGACGCCCAGCTTCTCGAGGTGCAGGCGCGCGACCTTCTCGTCCAGGCGCTTCGGCAGCACGTAGACCTTCCGCTCGTAGCTCGCGGCGTTCTCGGCCAGCTCGACCTGGGCGATCACCTGGTTCGTGAAGCTGTTGGACATCACGAAGCTCGGATGCCCGGTGGCGCAGCCCAGGTTGAGCAGCCGGCCCTCGGCCAGCACCAGGATCGAATGGCCGTCGGCGAACGTCCACATGTCGTATTGGGGCTTGATGTTCGTGCGCGCGATCCCGGGCAGCCTCCGGAGCCCATCCATGTCGATCTCGTTGTCGAAGTGGCCGATGTTGCCGACGATGGCCTTGTCCTTCATACGCGCCATGTGATCGACGGTCAGCACCTCGCAGTTGCCGGTCGCGGTGATGAAGATGTCGGCGCTCTCGACCACGTCCTCGAGCGACAGGACCTGGTAGCCCTCCATGGCCGCCTGCAACGCGCAGATCGGATCGATCTCGGTCACGATCACGCGGGCGCCCTGGCCCCTGAGCGCCTGGGCGCAGCCCTTCCCCACGTCGCCGTAGCCGCAGACCACCGCGACCTTCCCCGAGAGCATCACGTCGCTGGCGCGGAACAGCCCGTCGATCAGCGAGTGGCGGCAGCCGTAGAGGTTGTCGAACTTGCTCTTCGTGACGCTGTCGTTGACGTTGATGGCCGGGAACAGCAGCGTCCCCGCCTGCTGCATCTCGTAGAGCCGGTGCACGCCCGTCGTGGTCTCCTCGGAGACGCCGTGGCAGCCCGAGGCGACGCGCTGCCAATGGCCCGGCTTCTCCTTCTGCAGCCTCGCGAGCAGGCGGAGGACGATCGCGAACTCCTCGCTGTCGGAGCTGGCCGGGTCCGGTACGCGGCCCGCTTTCTCGAACTCCACGCCCTTGTGGATCAGGAGCGTGGCGTCTCCCCCGTCGTCGACGATCTGCGTCGGGCCGCGCCCGCCGCCGAAATCGAGCGCCCGCTCGGTGAGGCTCCAGTACTCCTCGAGGGTCTCGCCCTTGAAGGCGAACACCGGGAGGCCCGCGGGCCTCTCTGGCGTCCCCGTGGGCCCGACGACGACCGCCGCCGCGGCGTGGTCCTGGGTCGAGAAGATGTTGCACGACGCCCAGCGCACCTCCGCTCCGAGCTCCCTCAGGGTCTCGATCAGGACCGCCGTCTGGATCGTCATGTGCAAGCTGCCCGTGACGCGCTGCCCCGCCAGCGGCTTCTTGCCGCCGTACTCCTGGCGGACGGCCATCAGGCCGGGCATCTCCTGCTCGGCGAGCCGGATCTCCTTGCGGCCCCAGTCGGCGAGGCCCAGGTCCTTCACGGTGAACTCGAGCGTGCCGCTCTTCACGGGCGTCGCGAGCGTCGTGGTCATGTCGTCTTCCTCTCTTCTTTCAACGCGGACAACAGCAGGAGCGCGGGTCCCTTCGCCTTGGGCTCGGGTGGAAGCTGGCGGACCGTGACGGACCCGAGGCCGGCCTCGCACGCGATCGCCTCGAGCCCTGCCGGCTCGAAGCCCAGGCTCTGCTGGCCCATCTGGCGACGGAACGCCTCGCGATCATGGCGCAGCAGGTCCACGGCCACGAGACGGCCGCCTGGCCGGAGGATGCGTGCGGCCTCGGCGAGCGCAGCTCGAGGCGCGGTGACGTAGGTGAGGGCCAGCAGCAGCAGCGCCGCGTCCACGCTCTCGTCCTCCAACGGAAGGGCTTCGAGGCTGCCTCGGCGCCACTCCACGTTCTCGAGGCCCGCGGCGCGTCTCCGGGCGGACTTGAGCATCGCCGCCGACTGGTCGACACCGATGACGCGATGCACGAAGGGCGCGAGCGCGACAGCCGCGTGGCCCGTGCCGCAGCCGAGGTCGGCCACGGTCCAGCCGGCTGGCAGCAGGGCCAGGAGCGCAGCGCCGGTGAAGGCATCGCCGTACAGCTCGCCGCGCAGGCGGTCCCACTTCCCGGCGGCCCCGGCGAAGAAGGCCTGTGCAGCGGGTTGCCGATCGGCGAGCCGGCGTGCCAGGCGCAGCTGGTCCTGTGCCGCCGTGGCCCAACCATTCATCTGTTCCTTGGCCAAGTGCCAGAGCCGCCTGGCTCCCCCGTCCGTTTCCGCCATGCGGTAGAGACGCGTGGTCGCCTGGGCTCGGCTCCCCACCCATCCCTCGTCCGCCAGGACCTTCAAGTGCCGGCTCACGCTCGACTGCGGCAGCTGCAGGACGTCGCAGAGCTCCTGCACCTGCAGCTCGTTGCGTTCCAGGAGCCTCAGCAGGCGCAGGCGGGTGGGGTCCGCCAGGCTGGCCATCCAGCCGAGCAGCCTCTCGGGTCGAGCGTGCACTGCGGCGGTCGCCATCCCTATATCCGGATTGAAGGATAAATCAGACGGCGAGGGCTGTCAACAGGCGATCAATACACGCCCAGGTCGGCGATCCA
This sequence comes from Vicinamibacteria bacterium, assembly GCA_035251085.1. Taxonomy (GTDB): domain Bacteria; phylum Acidobacteriota; class Vicinamibacteria; order Fen-336; family Fen-336; genus DATFEN01. The sequence continues at coordinate 8,060 of DATFEN010000230.1, forward strand.
GATCGTGCCGGCCGTCCCCGGCTTCACGGCGCCATGGTCGACGAGGAAGACGACCTCACGAACGCGCGACGGGTCGAAGCTCCCGTCCGACTTCGGGTGGATGGAGCGCAGCCGGGCGAACGGCACGGAAACGGCCCGCCACTCCCTCGACGTTCGGACCGACGTAAACCAAGGCTCGACGCCTCCCTCGGGCGAGGTCGGGTTCTCGTCCCGAAGCTGAAGCCAGAATCGATACTCGCCATCCGCCTTGACCTGGAACACCACACCCTTCGATGCGCTCAAGTCACGCGTTTCGCGGTTCACGAGCGCGCACCAGACGAAGGGTCGCCCGGGCGCGGGCTCCCCGAGCCGAAAGGCGAGCCGCAGCGCGGTGTCGCCATGTGGGCCCGCGGCCACGTCGCGAGCCTCCTTCGCGGCCTCGGACGAGGGGTCGGTCTCGACCGCGAACGCGGCCGTTTCCAGATTGGCCAGCGGCGCGGACGCGGCGGGCGGCGGTGCTTCGGCAGGCCAGGCCGCGCGAATCGATCTCGCCGCCAGGGTCGCTGCGTCGTACACGCAGATCGGATTGGAGAGGATCCAGGGCAGCCGAGAGCGCGACGCGCGGACCTCAACTCGGTAACAGCCGGCGTCGCGCGCGGCGCTCTCGAGGCAGAG
>DATFEN010000232.1:0-12681 GCA_035251085.1 Vicinamibacteria bacterium
CGGCGAGCGGCCGCGCGGGTTCGGGTTGCGGGCCGCACGGGATTGGCTTTGGGCCGGCCTGGCAGCAGCCATGGCCGCGGCGGCGCTTCTGGCCGTGTCTCGCCCACCGCGCGCGCCCAGCGGCCCCCCCGTGGCCGAAGCCGAACCGGAAGGGGCATTCACGCCGCTCGTCTACGGCGACCCGTGGTCGGACGTCGAGGCCGTTCAGGTGGTGCGCGTCGAGATGCCACGGACGGCCCTCTCCGCCCTCGGGTACGTCGGGTCGGCGCCCGTCCCTGACGTTGCGACGGCGGTGCGCGCCGATCTGCTGGTCGGCAACGACGGTATCGCTCGTGGCATTCGTTTCGTCCGATGAGATCGAGGAGAGACATGAAGCGACTGATCTGGAGTGCAGCAGTGATCCTGGCAACCTTCTCGGCACTGGCCGACGATGGCCCCGAGGATCGATTCTTCTACCGCGCGATCGGGCCGGCCGAGCACCCGGGCGGACCGCCGATCGACCACGTGATGATCCTGGGCGCGGACGAGGGCTTCGAGCTCAAGACGGTCAAGGGCGCGCCCTATCAGGCCGAGGCCGTGACCGAGGTGGTCCAGACCCTGGCGGACGGAAACCGCATCACGCGCAAGACGACCGCCACGGTCGCACGGGACAGCGAAGGGCGCGTGCGCCGCGAAAGCCGGCTGGCGGGACTGGGCCCGGTGCCGGCCGGCGACGGACCGAGGCTCGTGTTCGTCCACGATCCGGTGAACCACACCGGCTTCGTCCTTCACGCCGACGAGAAGATCGCCCGGCGGCTCCCGCCGCCCCCGGACGGCGAGGAGGGGGATTCCGCGGACCCGAGCGCCGGTAGGGGCGTCAGGATCCGCCGCCACGAGAAGCCCTTCCCCGCCGGCAAGAAGCAGGACCTGGGCACGCAGACGATCGAGGGCGTGGAAGCGCAGGGCTCGCGCACGACACACACCATCCCGGCGGGAGAGATCGGGAACGAGAAGCCCCTGGAGATCGTCCGAGAGCGCTGGTACTCACCGGAGCTGCAGGCCGTGGTGATGAGCCGCAGCTCCGACCCGCGCATGGGCGAGACCACGTACCGCCTCACGAACATCCAGCGGAGCGAGCCGGAGCGCGCGCTCTTCGAGATCCCCGAGGACTACAAGATCGTCGAAGGCGGGCCGCGCCCGTTCCACAAGCGGATCATGAAGAGGGAAGTGGAGTAGGGGCGTCGGCGTCAGCGGCGATCGCGCATCTCCTCGAGCACCTCCCCGAGCCGGCGGATCTCCTCGCCGTAGCGCGCCCAGTCGCCTTCGCGTTGCGCGCGAAGAGCGCCTGCGTAGTGCTCTCTCGCCCGCGCGGCCAGGGCCGACAGCTCCCCGCTGACGGGAACCGGCGTGGCCGCCGGGCCGGCTGGCGCCGCGGCCGGCGTCGCTCGCACGGCTGCCCGGCCAGGCTGGAAGATGCGCTCGACGGCGGCGTTGAGCGTCTCCTCCATCACGATCTGGTTCTGGTAAGCGACGATGACCCGCTTCAGCTCGGGGAGCCTCCCACCGGCGCCCCGCAGGTAGAGAGGACGGATGTAGAGGAGCGATTCCTCGATCGGGATCACGAGCAGCGTGCCCTGGATCACCTCAGAGCCCTGCTGGTTCCAGAGCGTGATCTGCGGGGAGATCGCCTGGTCCTGGTTGATCCGCGCCACGACCTGGCGCGGGCCGAAGATCACCTTCTGCTTCGGGAACTGGAACACCGTCAGCTCGCCGTAGCGCTCCCCGTCGCTCCGCGCCGCCAGCCAGGCCGCCAGGTTGTCCTTCTGACGGGGGGTGAAGGGCAGCATCTGGATGAACTCGGGGCGCTCCTCGCCGGGGAGCTTCATGATCGTGTAGTACGGCTCCATCCGCTCGGCCCGGCCGCCGCTCTCGATCGTGGGGACCTCCCACTGGTCTTCCTTGTTGTAGAACACAGCCGGGTTGCTCATGTGGTAGGTCGCGAGCATCCCGGCCTGCAGCTCGAAGATGGCCTGGGGATACCGGAGGCGCGAGCGGAGGCCCTCGGGCATCTCCGAGAGCGGGCGGAGCAGGTCCGGGAAGATCTTGCCGACAGTCGCGGCGATCGGGTCCTTCGGGTCGATCACGTAGAAGCGCGTCCGCCCGTGATAGGCGTCCACGGTGGCCTTCACCGAGTTGCGGATGTAGTTGAGGCCGCCGGGGGCCGGCGTCGAATAGGGATAGCGCGCGCTCGTGGTGTACGCGTCCTGGACCCAGACCAGCCGTCCGTCCTCGATGGCCAGATAGGGCTCTGGATCGTAGACGAGAAAGGGCGCGATCCTCGCGACGCGCTCCGAGATGCGCCGGTGGAACAGGACCCGGCTCTCGGCGGTCAGGTCGTCCGAGAGCAGCGTCTTGATCGAGCGGAACTTCACGCTGAACAGCAGCTTCCTGAACAGGCTGTCGACCGGGATCCCACCCTCGCCCTCGTAGACGGCGGAGACGTTGTCGTCGCCCTTGGGGTAGTGGAACTCCTTGGTCTTCGTCCTCACGAACACGTGGTCGTTGGAAAGCTCGCCGAAGTAGAGGCTCGGCTCGGTGACCTGGAGGTCGACGGTCGACTCCGGCGGGAGGTTCTTGATGAAGAGGACGGGCAGCCCCTCCGGGGTCACCTGGTTCACAGGCCCGAGGGTCAGGCCGTAGCCGTGGGTGAACGTCAGCCGCTCGTTGATCCAGTTCCGGTTCGGCAGGCTCTCCGAGTTCAGCTCACGGGCCGACAGCATGATCTGGCGGTACTCGCCGTCGATGACGTAGCGGTCGTTGTGGACGGACACGAAGTCGTAGTACGTGCGGATCTCCTGGATCTGGCCGAAGGTGTCGAGCAGCGGCTGGTGGTCCCAGAGCGGCACGTTCTTGAGGGTGGCGGCGTTCCGATCGATGTCCTCGCGCGTGAGCACGGCGTCGCCCGAGAGCGCGCGCTCGCGGACGTCGCTCAGCCCGAAGGCGGCCCGCGTGGCCGCGATGTTGTGGAGGATGAACGGGGTCTCCCTCACCTGCTCGTTGGGCGCAACGATGAAGCGCTGGATCAGGGCCGCGTACCCCCTCCCGCCCAGGGCTGCGACCGCGTAGAGCGCCACCGCGAGAAGCAGGTGACGAAGCCCGGTGCGGAAGGCCTGGTACGCGGCCAGCGCCGCCCCGATCACGGCCACGAGGGCCAGGATCCGCAAAGCCGGGAGGTTCGCCTCGACGTCGACGTAGGAGGCGCCGTGGACGATGCCCGACGCAGTCGTGAGCAGCGCCGGGATCCCCAGATGGGCCCCGAAGGCGAGGACGAGGAAGAGGCCGGAAGCGAGCAGCGACAGGTGGCGCCCCGGTCCGCGCCCCGCGTACGGCCCGCGATCCGGGTCGAGGCCGATGTCGCCGGACATCGCATAGGCGAACGCCGTGCCTGCGATTGCGAGGCCGACTCCGGCCAGGAGCAAGCCCTGGACGAACTGGAAGAACGGCAGCTCGAAGACGTAGTAGCCGACATCGTGCCCGAGCACCGGGTCGGTCGAGCCGAACGGGGTCGCGTGCCTGTAAAGCAGCCAGAGGTACCAACGCGAGGAGGCATACGCTGCCATCAAGAGGGCGACCAGCGCCGAGCCGGCCAGGGCCACGAGCCTCGGCGTCCCCGGATCGACGTCCAGCGCTTTCGGCCCCTCCGGGGTCATGATCACGAAGGGCCGCAAGACGACCCTCGAGACAGCGAGGCGAAGGTTCGACCAGAGCAGGGCGAAAGCGAGGGCGAACACGGCCGCGCCGAGCATCGCCTTGGCGACCAGGGACTGCACCAGCACGCGCCGGTAGCCGGACTCGCCAAACCAGAGCCAGTCCGCGTAGAAATCGACGAGCCACAGGCCGCCCGTCAGCGCCGCACCGACGAGGAGGAGGGCCGCGATTCGCAGAGGGCGACTCATTTCTTAGCTCCCAAGTTACCAGGCGATCCCGTAGTCCTCGCCGTGATTGCTCGACCCGCCCCAGAACGTTCCGTGCTCGTGGTCGAAGTAGATCGCGTTGATCGGGCCTGAGGTGAGCCTCTCGAAGTCGAGCCGGTAGCCCATCTTCACCAGCTCCTCGCGCACCCAGCTCGGGACCTGCGCATTCAGGGTCAAGCGGCCGGGCTGAGACTCGTGGTTCCCGAACGAGTCGCGGAGCTGGTAGCTCGTGACGTTGGGGGCTTCGCAGGCCTCCTGCACGTTCATGCCGAACTCGACGATGTTCAGGAAGAACTGGAGCAGGTTCTGGTCCTGGGTGTCGCCGCCCTGGACGGCGAACGAGAGGAACGGGCGGCCGTCCTTCAGGGCCATCGAGGGCGTCAGCGTCGCCCGCGGCCGCTTGCCGGGCGCGAGCACGTTGTAGGGGTTGTCGGCTTCGTCGAGGACGAAGCTCTGCAAGCGCTGGCTCAGGCCGATGCCGGTGCGTCCTGCGATCACCGCGGGCACCCACCCGCCCGAGGGCGTGATCGACACGACCCAGCCCTCGGCATCCGCTGCCTCGACGGACGTCGTGTCAGCCTGGAACGCGTCCTGGTACTGCTTCTCGCCCGAACCCTTGGACCCCGAGCCGCCGTCGGTCCGCCACTTCGCCAGCAGCGCCGAGTACGGGTTGGTGCCGCCCTGGAAAGGATAGGGATCGCCGGGCGTCGCGCCGAAGTCGTTGCGATCCCAGCGGACCTGCCCGTAACGCTGCTTCGCGTACTCCTTCGAGAGCAGCCCCTTGATCGGCTCCTCGGGCGGGACGTAGGGATCCCCGTAGTAGAAGTCGCGGTCCGCGAAGGACAGGTTCATCGCCTGGTAGAGCGTATGGATGTAGCGCGCGCTGTTGTACCCCATCGCCTTGAGATCGGCGTTCTCGAGGATGTTGAGGGCCTGCAGCATCACCGGCCCCTGCACCCAGTGGTTGAGCTTGTAGACCTCGATCCCCCGGTAGGACGTCTTCGCTGGCTCCTCGAGATGCCACTTCCAGGTCGCGAGGTCGTCGAGGGTGATGAGCCCGCCCTGCTCCTGCACGCTGCGCACGAACTCGCGGGCGATGTCGCCCTTGTAGAAACGGTCGTAGGCGGCGAAGAGGGCCTGACGGCGCGTCTTTCCCGCCTTCAGCGCCTGCTGCTCGGCCTCCACAAGCTTCCGCAAGGTCGCGGCGAGGTCGGCCTGCCGAAAGACCTCCCCCGCGCTGGGCGCCTCGCGCCCTTGCCCGAGGTGCGGGAGGAACACCGCCTTCGAGTACGGCCATTCCTTCAGGCGCGTCTTGTTGCGCTCGATGGAATCGGCGAGCTGCCGCTCGATCGGGTAGCCGTCGGCCAGCTCGATGGCCGGGGCGAGGACGTCCTTGAGGCCGAGCTTGCCCCACTCCGCCAGCATCACGATCAAGCCGGCGGGTGTGCCGGGGGTGACCGCGGCCAGCGGCCCGAACTCCGGCGGATAGGCCATGCCCTTCGACTCGAAGAACTCCGGGGTGGCGCCCGTGGGCGCCATGCCGAGCGCGTTGAGAGCGACGACCTTTTTCGAACGCGGGTCGTAGACGAGCGCCTGGGTCTCGCCGCCCCAGCTCAGCACGTCCCACATCGTCGCCGTCGCGGCGAGCATCGCGCAGGCCGCGTCGACCGCGTTCCCGCCCTTCTGGAACATCATCGCGCCCGCCGTGGCGGCCAGCGGCTTGCCGGTGATCGCGACCCAGTGCCGGCCGTGGAGCACGGGCTTGGCCGTGGCCGCTTCGTGGCGTGGCGCCAGGGCGAGGCCGATGATGGCGAGAGCCGCGGCCTTTCTCATGTCTGCCTCCGTGGGCGGGAATCATAGCCGCTCGGTTGCCACGGAAGCCAGGCTTCGCTAACGTCGCGGTGGCCGGCAGGACCGTGCTTCTCAAGGACGATGCTTCGCGCGGCACAGGATCCGACGTCGACGGCCGCCAACGCGAGGCGCCCGAGCCCCAGGGAGCGCTCCTCTGCAGCCGGTGTCAGTCGCCGGTCACCAGCCGCTCCGCGGCCATCTCGATGAGCGGCAGCCACGCCCACCGCTTCGTGAACCCCCACGCCATCGAGTTCCGGATCGGCTGCTTCGCCGACGCGCCCGGCTGTGTCGGGAGCGGCGAGGAGTCGAGCTATTGGACGTGGTTCCCCGGCTTCACCTGGCAGGTCGCGCTGTGCCGCAGCTGCGGAGAGCACCTCGGGTGGCTGTTCCGCTCGTCCGATGCGTCCTTTTTCGGCCTGATCCTCGACCGCCTCGCGGAGGGCAACTGGTGATATCCTAGGCGTCGCCAGATCCCTCCGGAGCAGATCGGGACAGACGCCCGAACGCCGGCCATCAGCCCATCGGGCATCGAGCCAGGGAGGCTCAAATGTTTCAAGTGACCTCGGAGGAGGCATTACTGGCGCTCGCCGCTGCCGGCGTGGTCGGATCGGTGGTCGGCATGGGCATGAGCCGATTCTCGAGTGACACCCGTCTGACCGCGATGACCGCCAAGCTTGTCAAGACCAAGGAGCTCGCGGCTGCCGCCGCAGAGGCCGCGAGCGCCGCGGAGGAGGAATTGAGCGGCTCGCGCGAGCGCCTCTCCGCGGCCGAGGTCGAGGTCGCTCGGCTCCAGGCCGAGGTGAATCGGCTGCCGGCGCTCGATGCCACCGTGACGGAGCTGCGCGCCGAGCTCGTCCGGGCGTCCGAGACGCTGGCCGCCGAGCTCGTCCGCGTGGAGCGGATCCCGGGCCTCGAACAGGCTTTGGATCGCTCCCAACACCAGCTCGAGGAAAGCTCCGCCGAAAAGGCCGAGCTGCAGGCTCGCGCCGAACAGCTCGCCGCGCTGGAGTCTTCCGTCGCGCAGCAGCAGGCCCGGCTCGATCAGATGCAGACTGCCCTGGCCGCGGCCGAGCAGGAGAAGACGCGCCTCGCGGTGCGTGTCGAGGAGGCGACGACGCGGGCGGGTGAACATCACGCGCGGCTCGAGCGACTGCAAGCCGCCATGGCTGCGGCTGAGCAGGAGAAGGCGCGGCTCGCGGTGCGCGTCGAGGAGGCGACGACGCGGGCGGGTGAACAGCAGGCGCGGCTCGAGCGACTGCAAACCACGCTGGCCGAAGCCGAGCAGGAGAAGGCGCGGCTTGCGGTACGCGTGGAGGAAGCCACGGCTCGTGCGAGCGAGCAGCTCGCCCGGCTCGGCCAGGTCCAGGCTTCCCTCGCCGAAGCCGAGCAGGAGAAGGCGCGCATCTCGAGCCGGGCCGAGGAGACGACCCTGCGAGCCGGCGATCTGCTCGTCCGCCTCGATCAACTGCAAGCGACCCTGGCCGAGGCCGAGCAGGAAAAGGCCGGCCTCGCGGTGCGCCTCGAGGAAGCAGCGCTGCGCAGCCAGGATCAACAGTCGCTGTTCGAGGCGCGAGCCGCCAGCCGAGAGGCGTTCCCTGCCCTCTCGACCGAGGTCCTGGCGAGCAGCCGGCAGGTGTTCCTGGACGCCGTCCGAATGGCGATCGGCGAGTTCGAGCAGCGCGCCAGCGAGGAGCAGGCCGCCAAGTATGCCGCCATCGAGCTGCTGGTCTCCCCGGTGCGCGATACGGTCGCCGATCTCCGCGCGTCGATGCATGCCCTTCAAGGCAGCCAGCTCGATGTCCAGGAGCTCGGCATGAACGTGGTCGCCCTGCAAAAGGCCCAAGCCGAGCTGCAGGCGACGGCGGAAAGGCTCTCCCGCCTCCCCACGCCGCGAAAGCGGGCGGAACGTTGGGGCGAGATCCCGCTGCGTCGGGTGGTGGAGCTGGCCGGTGTCGCCGAGCATTGCCACTTCGATGGGCCCATCGACGTCGCGACGGCGGACGGGCGCCTGCGCCCCGATGCCATCATCCGTCTTCCGGGCATGCGCTCGGCCGTGATCGACGCAAGGGCGCCGTTGGCCGCCTACCTCGCGAGCCTCGAGGCTGACGACGAAATGCACCGTCGCAGCATGCTGAGGGTTCACGCCGCGCGTATGCGGGACTACGCGTCACAGCTCGGCAGCCCCGCGTACCGCGCGCAGCTCCCCACCACCTCGGACCTGGTGATCCTGTACCTCCCGCTGGAAGGCGCGCTTTCGGGAGCGCTCGAGGAGGACTCCGGCTTGATCGACTACGCGCTCGGCTACTCCGTGCTGCCGGCGAGCCCTCTGACGTTGTTCGCCCATCTCAAGACGGCCGTCTGGCACGGGGCGAACAGCGAGAGCAGCGCGGTGTAGACGACCGATCGAGACCTAGATTCGCGTCTCGTCGATCAGCTGCCGGAACAGGCTCGATTCGCGCCTGAAGAAGCCCTCGGTGTGGAGAGAGTCCGCGAGCTTCAGGTACTCGTAGTCGAGATGGTGTCCGAGCTCGTGGAGCAGGGTTCGCATGAACGTGCGGAAGGCGACGATGCGCCGGTGCTGCGCCGTGCGCATCCAGAGGTCGATGCGCGGTGGCCGCCTCTCGTCGGGCGTGTAGAGGCCGTGCAGCTCCCCCCAGTCCGACCGCGGGCGCACCGGCAGCACCCGCACGCGCACGGGCCGGACCTCGAGCATGTCCGTGAGGCCCCTGGCGACGTAGCCCGCCGCCAGCTCGACCGCGGCGCAGTTCTCCCCCGCCAGCGCCTCGCTCAGGCCTCCGACCAGGGGGCGTAGGAGCTCCGGGGCCGCGAGCCGGATCTCGGTCGCTGCGTCGCTCTTGCGGTAGATCGCCTTCGCGCGGGGGGAGAGCCGGTCGTAGTACGCGAACGCCATGACCCTGTTCTTACCACGGGCCCGCGGCAGCCTGCGCGAGTACCATCGGGGTATGGGAGGTCGGATGAAAAGGACGTTCCTGATCGCTTCAACCCTGCTGGGATCGACGTTGCTGGCGGTCGAGCCCACGCAAGGGACGGCGGCCGTCGACATCCGCGAGTGGCCCGTGCCCTGGAAGGGGACGCGGCCGCGGGATCCGTTCGTGGCGTCGGACGGTCGGGTCTGGTTCGTGGGCCAGGAGGGCGACTACCTCGCCGCCCTCGATCCGAACAGCGGGCAGTTCAAGCGAATCGAGCTGGAGGCGGGCACGGGCCCACACAACCTCATCGTCGATCCGAAGGGCGCGGTCTGGTTCTCCGGGAACAAGAAGGCCTACATCGGCCGCCTCGATCCGAAGACGGGGACGATCGCCCGCTACCCGATGCCGGATCCGGCAGCGCAGGACCCGCATACGCTCGTTTTCGATGCGAAGGGAGACATCTGGTTCACGGCGCAGTTCTCGAACTTCGTCGGGAAGCTCTCGACCGGCACGGGCAACGTCCGCTTGCTTCCCTTGCCGACTCCCGGAGCGCGCCCGTACGGCATCGTCGTCGACGCGTCCGGCCGGCCGTGGTTCAACGAATTCGGCACGAACAAGCTCGGCACCATCGATCCGGCAAGCTTCGAGCTCAAGGAGTACACGCTCAGCGACTCGGGGGCCCGCGGGCGGCGGATCGCGCTCGGCGGCGACGGCGTCTGGTACGTGGACTACGCGCGCGGATATCTGGCGCGCCTCGACAGGGCCAGCGGCAAGGTCAGCGAGTGGCCGATGCCCGGCGGGTCTCAGTCACTGCCCTACGCGATGGCGGCGGACGACCGCGGCCGGATCTGGGCTGTGGAGACCGGCCCTCAGCCGAACCGGCTGGTAGGTTTCGATCCGAAGAGCGCAAGCTTCTTCGCGAGCGCCGCGATCCCGAGCGGCGGCGGCACGGTGCGCCACATGGTGTTCGAAGCGCGGCAGCGGCAGATCTGGTTCGGGACGGACAACGACACCATCGGGCGCGCGACCGTTCCGTAGCGGCTCAGGCCAGGTCGCTCTCCAGGATTGGCATCCGCCGGATCCGCTTCCCTGTCGCGGCGAAGATCGCGTTGGCCACGGCCGGCGCGATGGGCGGCAGGCCCGGCTCGCCGGTGCCCGTCGGCGGCGCGTCGCTCTTGACAGTGAGCACCTGCACATCCGGCATCTCGTCGATGCGCAGCATCTCGTAGTCGTGGAAGTTGCTCTGCTCGATGCGGCCGTCCTTGACGGTGATCGCGCTCTTCAGCGCCGCGGTGAGGCCGTAGACGATGCTGCTCTCCACCTGTGCGGCCACGCCGTCGGGATGGACGACGCGGCCGCAGTCCATGGCGGCGGTCACCTTGTGCACGCGAACCTTGCCCTTCGTCACCGACACCTCGGCGACCTGGGCGGCGTAGGTGTGGAACGAGAAGTGTCCGGCGATCCCGCGGAAGCGTCCCTCCGGGAGCGGCTTGCCCCAGCCCGACTTCTCGGCCGCCAGCTCGAGCACGGCCTTGAACCTTTGCGTGTCGAGCGCCGGGTCGTCGCCCTCCTTCGGGTACTTCACCATCCGGGGCTCGGCCAGGAGCCTCAGGCGATAGGCCAGCGGGTCCATCCTGGCCGCTGCCGCCAGCTCGTCGATGAAGCTCTCGACCACGAACGCGTTGCCCGAGTGCTCGACGGACCGCCACCAGATCGTCGGGAAGCCGCGCGGCGCGTGGGAGTACTCCATTCGGAACCTCGGCACCGCGTACGGCAGGTTCACCGCGCCGCCGATCTCGCTCCCTTCGTGCGAGACCTTGTCGGGCGGGTCCCAGAACGTTCCGAGCGACGTGGACGCCATCCTGTGCACCCAGGCCGTGGGCAGCCCGTCGGCCCCGAGCGCCGCGCTCAAGCGATGCACGGCGAACGGCCGATAGAAGCACTGCTGGATGTCGTCCTCCCGCGTCAAGAGGACCTGCACCGGAGCGCCGACCGCCTTCGACGCCTGTGCCGCTTCGAGGCCGGTGTCGAACGTGTAGCGCCGGCCGAAGCCGCCCCCCAGCAGGGTGGTATGGACCACGACTTGCTCCGGCTTGAGCCCGAGGGCGGCCGCCACCGTGTCCCTGAGGTCGTGCGGCCCCTGGCATCCCGTCCAGATCTCGACGCCGTCCGCCTTGACGTGCGCCGTCGCGTTGAGCGGCTCCATGGGTGCGTGGGCCTGGAACGGCACCTCGTACGCAGCCTCGATCTTCGAGCCCGCGCTCAGCGCCGCCACCGCGTCGCCCTCGTCGCGAACGACCTTGCCTCCAGCGGCCATCATCGTCTCGAAGTCACGGCGCAGGGAGTCGTTGCTCCAGCTCCCGATCGGACCCGCTTCCCACTCGATCTGGAGCGCGTCGCGCCCCTTGATCGCCGCGTAGCGGGTCTCGCCGACGACCGCGATCCCGCCGCGCGTGAAGGCGCCATTGTCCACCTTCGGGAGCTCCACGACCTGGCGCACGCCCTTCACCGCCTTCGCCTTCGTGGCGTCGTACGACTTGAACTTGCCGCCGTAGTCGGGCGGCCGGGCCACGACCGCGTAGAGCATTCCCGGCACCCTCACGTCGATGCCGAAGTGCGCCGAGCCGTCGGTCTTCGAAGGGATGTCCGCGCGCGGCACCGACGTCCCCACGATCTTGAACTTCGCCGGGTCCTTGAGCGCGATCGTCTTCTGGTCGGGCACTGGGAGCTTCGTGGCGGCCTCGACGAGAGCGCCGTACGTGGCGCGCTGGCCGCTCGGGCCGATCACGGCGCCGTTTGCGGTCGTGAGCTTCGAGGCATCGACCTTCCACTGTACCGCGGCGGCCTGCACGAGCATCGCCCGGGCCGACGCGCCCGCCTGGCGTAGCGGCGTGAAGGAGGTCCGGACGCTGCTGCTGCCGCCCGTCCCGTGGTTGTACCAAGCGGGGTTCGTCGCCGCCTGCTCGACCTTGACGCGCGTCCAGTCCACGTCCAGCTCCTCCGCGAGGATCATGGGCAGCGACGTGTAGATGCCCTGGCCCATCTCGGACTTGCCGACGACCAGCGTGACCGAGTCGTCCTTGCCGATGCGCACCCAGGCGTCGAAGGGGTTCGGCGTCGGCCGCTCCTTGGGGACGGCCTGGGCCAACGCGGAGTCGAGCCGGAAGCCGACGACGAGCACGGCGCCCGTAACGCCTCCCGCCTTGAGGAAGGAGCGCCGCGAGACCCGGAAGCCCTTGCGCGCCAACGGTCCCTTCATCGCGCACCTCCCTTCTCGGCCGCCGCGCGATGAATGGCCTTGCGGATCCTCTGGTACGTCCCGCAGCGGCAGATGTGGCCGGCCATGGAGGCGTCGATGTCCGCGTCCGTGGGGTTCGGCTTACGCGCCAGGAGTTCGGCCGCCGTCATCAGCATTCCCGACTGGCAATAGCCGCACTGCGGCACCTGCTCGGCGATCCAGGCCTTCTGGAGCGGGTGGCTGCGATCGACCGACAGCCCCTCGATCGTGGTGATCTTCTTGTCGGCCACTGCGCCGACCGGCAGGACGCACGTGCGCGTCGCGGCGCCGTCCACGTGGACGGTGCAGGCGCCGCACTGGGACACGCCACAGCCGTACTTGGTGCCTGTCAGGCCCAGCGTGTCGTGGATCACCCAGAGCAAAGGCGTTTCGGGGTCGACGTCCACGGAACGGGCCTGCCCGTTGACGGTGAAGCGGATCGCCACTGGGACCTCCTTGCGGGTGCGTGCTGCCCCAACCACGAAGGCTAAGCGCGTGAGCGGCCGCCGTCAACCATGGAGTTCAGACGCGGGACGCATCCTGCCGGCCGTCACCCGCTCGAGGAATCGCGGCGGCGTGCGGTGGCGCGTGGCCTGCTCGTAGGCGTAGGCGAGACGGAGCAGCACGGGCTCGCCCCAGGCGCGGCCGATGAACGAGATGCCGACCGGCA
>DATFEN010000236.1:0-16545 GCA_035251085.1 Vicinamibacteria bacterium
GTGTGAAGAGCGGCCGGGGTTTCTTCGAGTACGACGAGGACGGGCAGGCGACGAGCTGACCGCGCTCTCCTCGCCGAGGCGGCGAAGCGCGCTGTCGTTCGCTACCGCCGGCGTCACTCGGGCCGATAGAATCGGCCAGTGAAGGTGCTCGTCCTCAACTGCGGCAGCTCGTCGCTCAAGTTCCAGCTGCTCGACGTGGATCCCCGGGGCGCTGCGCCGGACCGGACTCTCGCGAAGGGCCTCGTGGACAACATCGGCGCCACGGCCGTGTTGAAGTACGAGGCGGAGGGCCGGAGGGCCATCCGGGAGAGCGCCGATGTCCTCGAGCACAAGATCGCCGTCGAGAAGAGCATCGAGCTCCTGACCCGGGAGGACGCCGGAGTGATCCGCGATCGCGCGGAGATCGAGGCCGTCGGGCATCGCATCGTGCACGGCGGAGAGCGCTTCAAGGCGTCGGTCCGCATCGACGACGACGTCCTCGACGGCATCGAGGACTGCTTCGATCTCGCGCCCTTGCACAACCCGCCCAATGTGAAGGGCTACCGCGCGGCGCGCGAGATCCTGCCGCAATTGCCCCAGGTCGCCGTGTTCGACACCTCGTTCCACCAGACGATGCCGCCACAGGCGTACTTGTACGCCGTGCCCTACGTGCTCTATCAGCGGCACGGCATCCGGCGCTACGGCTTTCACGGGACGTCCCACCGTTTCGTGTCGCGGCGGCTCGCCGAGCTGCTGGGCCGAGCGCCCGACGACCCCGGGCTACGCTTGATCACGTGCCACCTCGGCAACGGGTGCAGCGTGGCGGCGATTCGCGGCGGGCGTTCCCAGGACACGTCGATGGGCTTCACGCCCCTCGAAGGCCTCGTGATGGGCAGCCGCAGCGGAGACCTCGATCCCGCGATCGTGCTCCACGTCATGGCCAAGGAGGAGCTCGGCGCGGGGGAGGTGAACGCGCTGTTGAACAAGCACAGCGGGCTCCTGGGCATCTCGGGCGTGAGCAACGACATGCGCGCGCTGCTCGAGGCCGAGGAGAAGGGTGACGAGCGTGCGCGGCTGGCCGTGGACGTCTTCGCATATCGGTTGCGCAAGTACATCGCGGCGTACACCGGGGCGCTGGGCGGGGTGGACGGCCTGGCCTTCGCGGGAGGGATCGGCGAGAACGCGCCTGCGGTTCGCGAGCGAGCCGTGAAGGGCCTCGAGGCCGTTGGGATCACCATCGATGCCGGTCGCAACCGCGAGGCGGTCGGACGCGAGGCGGAGCTCACGCCCGGTCATACAGCGGGTGCCCGAGCCTTCGTCGTGCCCACGAACGAGGAGTTGCTGATCGCGCGCGACACTGCGTGCCTGGTCGCGGGGCTTCCCGTCGAATGAACCCGCGCCGGGTCCAGGCCGGGCTCCTCGGGGGCATGGCCCTGCTTCTGGTCGTGATCGTCGTGTCGCTCCGGCGCGGCGGGCAGGGCACGCCAGCGGGCGAGGGACAACCGCCGGCCGTCAAGAACCCACAGACCACCGGCCTCGTCTATCGAAGCTACAAGGAGGGACGGGAGCGCTGGGTCCTGCAGGCGACCGGGATGCGCGGCAAGGACGGCGACGCCTTGGTGCTCGAGGGCGTCAGCTTTACGTCGAAGTACATGGCACAAGGCGAGCCGGGGACGTTCACGATCGCAGGCGACAGGTGCAACTACAACGAGGCGCAGCAGAGGGCCGTGTTCCGTGGCAACGTCCGGATCACGACCGGGGACGGCTTCGAGCTGAACACCGACTCTCTGACGTACCGGGGCGACCGCGGCGAGGCCAGGACGGACGACGCCGCCACGTTCCGGCGCAAGGACGTGAGCGGCTCGTCCACGGGCTTCGACTACGACGCCGGTCAAGGCCGTCTGGTCCTGGCGGAGGACGTCTTCATCCGCATCGAGGACCCGGACCAGCCGGTGGCGGAGATCCGCAGCCGTCGCGCCGTGGCCGACAAGCGAAAGAGCACGATGCGTTTCATCGACGACGTCGACGCCACGCAAGGCGGCGACCGCCTCAAGACCCAGCAGCTCACCCTGGACTTCGACCCAGAGACCCAGGACCTGAGGCGCGCCACGGCGGCTCACGGAGTGGATCTGCGGACGACCGGCGCTGCGGCGATGCCAGGCGTCAAGGCGGCGCTGGGCACGGCCCGGGGGACGCGACTCCTTCGATCGAAGCGGCTGGACCTGCGCTACCGGCCCGATCGGACGCTGCAGGGCGCCACAGTCGTCGGAAGCGGCGATCTGACGCTCATGCCGGGCCCGGGCGAGAAGCCCGAGAAACGGCGGCTCCGGGCGGAGTTCATGGACTTTGGCTTTGACGAGCAGGGGCGCCTCGAGGAGTCGTCGGGCCGGAAGGCGGCTTCAATGGTGGTCGAGCCGCTGGTCAAGGGCCAGGGCGAGGTGCTGACGGTGAAGTCCGACCGGTTCAAGGCCAAGCTCGCCCCCGAGACCGGCGAGCCCGACAACATTCTCTTCAAGGGCAACGTGTCCTTCGAACGGGGCGCGCAGCAGGCCACATCCCAGCGCGCTCGCTTCGTGGGCAAGGGCTCGCAGTTGCACCTCGCTGACAACCCGCAGCTCGCCCAGGAGGGGAGCCAGCTCACCGCATGGTCGATCAGCGTCGGGACCGAGTCGGGCGACGTCGACGCGCGCCGCGACGTCCACCACGTGCTGCGGGGCCAGAAGGCCGCCGCACGGCCGGGGCTGCTGGGCGGAGGGGAGGCGCCGACCGTGATCACGAGCCGCGACATGAAGTACGACTCGGCATCCAAGACCGCGACTTACGAAAACGAGGCGCTCCTGCGCGCCGGCAAGGACGAGGTGCGTGCGCCGCTGCTCGTCATCGTGGAGGACGACGGGGGCGCGCGAAAGCTCACCGCCAGCTCGGGCGTGGTCTCGCTGCTCCACCCGCGAGCGAGCAAGCCGGAGGAGAAGCCGCCCGCTCCGGTGGACGGACGCGCCAAGACGATGCTCTACGAGGAGGCCGCCGGCCGCCTGGTGTACACGGACGACGTCACGCTCAAACAGGGCGATATCGTGACGCGGAGCCCGAAGGCGACCGTCACCCTCACCCCGGACGGGCGCGGCGTCGAGAAGCTGGTCGCCGGGGAACCCGTCGAGGTCCAGCAGGACGCTCGGCGGGCCACGGGCAAGCAGGCCGTCTACACTCCCGCCGACGAGACCGTCGTGCTCACCGGTGACGACGTGCAGGCGGTGGACGGGCTGCGGACGACTCGGGGCCGATCGTTGACCTTCCACGTGGGCGACGATACATTCCTCGTCGACGGCCGCGAGGAAGGGCGCACGGAGACCATCTTGAAGAAGGAGCCGTCGCCCCCGTGAGCCTCCTCGAGGCTCGCGCGGTCACGAAATCCTACGGACGCCGAACCGTCGTGAAGCACGTGAACCTTCACGTGCGCGAGGGGGAGGTCGTGGGCCTGCTCGGACCGAACGGCGCCGGCAAGACCACGACCTTCTACATGGTCGTCGGCTTGACGCGGCCGGACAGCGGGCAGGTGTTCCTGGGGGAGCGCGACATCACCGCCCTGCCCATGTACCAACGGGCCCGGGCCGGAATCGGCTATCTGCCTCAGGAGGCCAGCGTCTTCCGCAAGCTCAGCGCCGAGGAGAACGTCCTGGCGATCCTCGAGACGCTCGGCCTCTCCCCGCGCGAGCAGCGCCAGCGGGCCCGCCAGCTGCTGGTCGAGCTCGGGATCGAGGCGCTGGCGGGGCAGCCGGCGTATACGCTCTCGGGGGGCGAGCGAAGGCGCCTGGAGATCGCCCGGTCGCTGGCCACGACGCCGGCCTTCATCTTGCTGGACGAGCCCTTCGCCGGGATCGATCCGATCGCCGTCATCGACATCCAGGCGATCATCGCGCACCTGAAGGGTCGGGGAATCGGGATCCTCATCACGGACCACAACGTCCGGGAAACCTTGAAAATCACCGATCGCGCCTATATCCTCACGGGCGGCGAGGTGTTCCGCTCCGGGACTCCCGTCGAGCTGGCCTCCGACGAGGAGGTGCGGCGTGTGTACCTCGGCGAGGGCTTCCGGCTCGACAAGAGGGACGAGGAACCGTAAGCCACGTGGCCATCCAGCAAAAACTCGGCCTGTCGACACGGCTCTCGCAGCGGCTCATCCTCACGCCGTCGCTGCAGCAGGCCATCAAGCTGCTGCCCCTGACGACCCTCGAGCTGGCCGAGGTCCTGGAGCAGGAGGTGATGGAGAACCCCCTGCTCGAGGAGGTGCCGGTCCAGGAGAACCTGTCCCAGGAGGAGATCGCCAGCCAGGAGGCCAAGGAGAAGGCAGAGCGCGAGGACCCCCTGAAGGACATCGACGTCGAGAAGTTCTTCGAGGACTACCTCGACGACGACGGAGGCTATCGGCGCACGAGGAACGCTGAGATCCCGGAGGCGCCGCCCATCGAGAACACCCTCACGGAGTCGCCGGATCTCTACGACCACCTGCTCTGGCAGCTGCGCATGACGGTGTCCGACGAGCTGGTTGTGGAGATCGGCGAGGCGATCATCCATAACCTGGACGAGGACGGCATGCTGCGCGCCTCGGTCGAGGAGATCGCCAACATGGGCCCGTTTTCGGTGGCGGAGGTCGAGAAGACGCTGGCGGTGATCCAGGCCCTGGATCCGCCCGGCGTCGCCGCCAGGGACTTGCGGGAGTGCCTGCGGCTCCAACTCCGGCATCTCGGCCTCGAGGGCTCCGCGACCGACGTGATGGTCAGGGACTACCTCAAGCAGCTCCAGACGCACCAGTACGCCGATATCTCCAAGCACATGGGCCTGACCCCGGAGGAGGTGTCCCACCATCTGGAGATCATCCGGCATCTCGACCCGAAGCCGGGGTTCAAGTACAGTCCCGACCGCTCTACCTACGTCCTGCCCGACGTGTTCGTGGTGAAGGACGCTGAGCACTACAAGATCGTCCTCAACGACGACGGGCTGCCGAAGCTGCGCATCAGCGCGACCTACCGACGCATGCTCGACAACCGCGCGGCGGGCACCGAGGAGACACGCAGCTACGTCAAGGACAAGCTGCGCAGCGCGCTGTGGCTGCTCAAGAGCGTGGACCAGCGGCAGCGCACGATCTACAAGGTGGCCGAGTCGATCGTGAAGCACCAGCGGGGCTTCCTGGACCACGGCATCGAGCACCTGCGCCCGCTGGTTCTCCGTGACGTGGCCATGGACATCGGCATGCACGAGTCGACGGTGTCCCGGGTCGTCGCCAACAAGTACATGCACACTCCCCGCGGCGTCTACGAGATGCGCTTCTTCTTCCACAGCGGCATCACCTCGTCGATGGGCGAAGCCGTCAGCTCCGTCACCATCAAGGACCGCATCCGCAAGATGATCGAGGCGGAGGCGCCCGCGCGGCCGCTGTCGGATTCCCAGATCGCCGACGCGCTCGAGCGGGAGGGGCTGCCCCTTGCGCGGCGCACGGTGGCGAAGTACCGGGAGGAGCTGCGCATCCCCCCCTCGAATCTGCGGAAGTCGGTGCACTGAAGGAGGGATGCATGAGGGTGGAGTTCACGGGGCGCCAGACCGACGTGTCGCCTGCACTGCGCGCCCTGGCCGAGCGCAAGCTGCGCAAGCTGGAGAAGGTGCTCCACGGCATCAGCGACGTCCACGTCGTTCTCGAGTCCGACAAGCACCGCCAGAAGGCCGAGGTGAGCGTGCACTCGCCTCACCTCACCCTCACCGCCGCAGACGAGAGCACCGACGCCGGTGCGTCCCTGGCAACTGTCCTCGAGAAGCTGACGCGCCAGGCGCAGCGTCACATGGGCAAGCGCATCGAGCGCAAGCGCCGGGGGCCCTCGCGAGCGACCGCCCTGTGGAGCGGGGTCCTGGCGGCGGCCGAGCCGCGGCGTGGGCCGCGCGTGATCCGCACCCGGCGCTTCGTGGTCAAGCCGATGACGGTGGACGAGGCGGTTCTCGAGGTGGGCGGCAACGAAGACGGGGTGGTGGTCTTTCGCAATGCGGCCACGGCTCGCGTGAACGTCCTCTACAAGCGACGTGACGGCAACCTCGGCCTCATCGAGCCGGAAGGCTAGGCGGCGGCGACCGCCCGTCACGGTCGCCGATCTCCTTGCGCGCGACGCTCGCGGGCTCGGTCTCCGGCTGCTGGCCGGCGGCACGGGGCTGCGCAGTGAGGTGTTGCTCTCGCGCGTCCAGCGGCCGGGCCTGGCCCTGGCTGGCCACGCCGGGTACGTGCAGTACGGACGCGTGCAGATCATCGGCGGCAGCGAGATGGGCTACCTGCGCACGCTCTCGCCGGCCCTGCGGACGCGGGCAGTCGAGCGCCTCCTGCGCCGCAGGCTCACCTGCCTCGTGGTGACGAGGGGCATGCGACCGCCGGCCGAGCTGGCGCGAGCGGCGGAGGCACGCGGCACACCCCTGCTGGCCACGCGCATGGAGTCGACGGCCTTCATCAGGCAGCTCGCGCGCTTCCTGGAGGAGCGCCTCGCGCCGAGCGTTGCGCGCCACGCGGTGCTCGTCGACGTGTTCGGCCTCGGCGTCCTCATCGCAGGCGCCAGCGGGATCGGCAAGTCTGAGTGCGCCTTGGAGCTCGTGGACCGGGGCCACCGCCTGGTCGCCGACGACGTCGTGGAGATCAAGCGCCTGGGCAACAACCTCGTGGGGATCGCTCCCGAGCTGACCCGCGACCACATGGAGCTGCGGGGCCTCGGCATCCTCGACGTGAAGGGTCTCTACGGCGTCTCGGCGATCCGGCATTCCAAACGCCTCGAGCTGGTCGTGAACCTGGAGCGCTGGGCGGCGGGGAAGCAGTACGACCGCCTCGGCCTCGCGGCGGAGACGCTGACGATCCTGGGCGTGGCGGTGCCGCTCGTGCGCATGCCGGTGGCGCCCGGCAGGAACATCGCGCTGCTCATTGAGGTGGCCTCGCGCAGCCAGCTGCTCAAGCAGCGCGGCTACGACGCGGCCCAGCGCCTGGCCGCGCGGGTCGATGCCCTGGTGAAGCGTGGGGCGGCGCCCGCATGAGGCGCCGGGCCGCGCCACGCGTGCCGCGACGCGCTCCCGAGTTCATCGTCATCACGGGCCTGTCGGGATCCGGCAAGAGCCACGTGCTACGGGCGCTCGAGGACCTGGGCTGGTTCTGCGTAGACAACCTGCCCACCGCTCTCATCCCTCGCTTCGTCGAGCTCACCTCTGGAACCGGCGAGCTGCGCCGCTCGGCGATGGTCGCGGACGTCCGGGAGCCGGACTTCCTGTCCCGCTTCCCGGCCGCCTACCGGCAAGTCAAGGAGCGTGGCGGCGTCAGGGCCTCGCTCGTGTTCCTCGAAGCTGACGACAAGGTACTGCTGCGGCGCTTCAGCGAGACGCGCCGGCCGCATCCGATGGCGGAGAACGCGCCGGTCGCCGACGCCGTTCGCGACGAGCGCGAGGCGCTTCGCCCGCTGCGAAAGATGGCGGACCGGATCGTCGACACCTCCGGCTTCACGGTCCACCAGCTGCGCGAGTACGTGCGCGAGCACTGGGGGGGCGCGGAGGACGCGAAGCCCGTCGTCAGCGTCGTCTCGTTCGGCTTCAAGTACGGCCTTCCGGCCGAGGCGGACCTGGTGTTCGACGTCCGATTCCTTCCGAACCCGAACTTCGTCCCGCGGCTCAAGCGGCTCACGGGCAACCACCGCGAGGTCGTGCGCTTCATGAGGGCCCAGCCCCAGTTCGTCGCGTTCATGCGCCGGCTGCTGAGTTTCTTGCGCTACGTCGTGCCGCACTACATTCGTGAGGGCAAGAGCTACGTGACGATCGCCATCGGCTGCACGGGAGGACGGCATCGGTCGGTGATGATCGCGAACGCGGTCCGTGACGCGCTCGCCGCGCGAGGTCTGGCGGCGAAGGTGCGCCACCGCGACCTGGGGCTGAGCTGATGATCGGAATCGTGGTCGTGGGACACGGACAGGTGGCCGTCGAGCTGGTGAAGGCGGCGCAGGGCATCGTCGGAGACATCCCCAGGATCGCGGCGGTCTCGGTGGGCTGGAGCGACGACATGGCGGATTCGATCACGGCGGTGCGCCAGGCCCTCGGGGAGGTCGGCGGCGCGCCGGCGCTCGTGCTCACCGACATGTTCGGCGGCACGCCCACGAACGTCAGCCTGCCGCTCCTGGCCGAAGGTGTCGAGATCGTCACCGGCGTGAACCTGCCCATGCTGATCAAGCTCATCAGCCTCCGCGAGGGCGAGCTGCTCCACGTGGCGCGCGTCGTGCGCGACCAGGGCAAGGGCGCGATCTACGTGGCCAGCGAGCTGCTGGAGAGGAAGCCCTCGTGACGCGTCGTGAGGTGGAGATCCGGAATCGCCTAGGCCTCCATGCCCGCGCCGCCGCGCGCTTCGTCCACACCGCTGCGACCTTCCGGGCCGCGGTGACGGTGACCAGCGGCGAGCGGACCATGGACGGCAAGTCGATCCTCGGCATCCTGCTGCTCGCTGCCTCCCAGGGCACCCACCTCGTGGTGGCGGCGCAGGGGACGGACGAGCGGGAGTGCGTGGCAGCCCTGGTCCAGCTCGTTGAGAGCGGCTTCGGAGAGTCGTGATGGAGCTCCACGGCCAGGGCGTGTCGTCGGGCATCGCGGTCGGGGAGGCGTTGCTCGTCGAGCGCAAGGCGATCGCCGTGCTCCGCCTGCTGCTGCCGCAGGACGAGCTCGAGGGCGAGGTCGGCCGGCTGCGCAGCGCCGTGGAAGCATCGCGGCAGCAATTGCAGGCCATCAAGGAGAGGCTTGCGCGCCAGGCGGGCAGCCCTCACGGCTACATCTTCGAGGCCCAGCTCCTGATGCTCGAGGACCCGCTGCTGCTCGACCGCACGATCGCGGTGATCCGCGAGGAGCACGTGAACGCCGCCTGGGCCCTGCGCACGGTGGCCGAGCGGCTGCAGGCGCTGTTCGAGGAGTTCAGCGACTCCTACTTGAAGGAGCGCCGCACGGACCTCGACGACGTGCTCGGGCGCATCCAGCTCAACCTGGCGGGAGCCCCGGGCGCGCACTCGCTCTCCAGGCTGCCCCGGCCCCACGTGCTGGTGGCCGACGAGATCCCGCCGTCGGAGGCTGCCGAACTGGACTGGGACAACGTCCTCGCGGTGATCACGGACGCCGGCTCGGCCACGTCCCACACCGCGATCCTGGCGCGTTCGCGGGGTGTCCCCGCCGTGGTGGGGCTACACGACGCCACGCGTCGCATCCCCGCAGGGGCCCTCGTGGTCGTCGACGGCGAGCGGGGGCGCGTGGAGGTCGATCCCTCGAAGCCGGCCCTGGCGGGCTACAGGGCGGCGCAGGAGCGGGACCGGGCGGAAGAGGAGCGCCTGCGAGGCACACGCTCGCTCGACGCGACGACGCGCGATGGCGTGACGGTGCGGCTGCTGGCCAACGCCGAGTTTCCGGAGGAAGCCAGCACCGCGGCGCTCTACGGTGCGGAGGGAATCGGGCTGTTCCGCTCCGAATACCTCCTGGGCCGATCCCTGGCCTGGCCGAGCGAAGACCGCCAGGTTGAGCTGTATCGGGGGCTGCTGCGCGCGGTTCCGCCCTTCCCGGTGACGGTGCGGACATGGGATGTGGGCCGGGAGGATCTCGCGCCCGGCGGCCCGTCGAGCGCCAACCCCGCCCTGGGCGAGCGGGCGCTGCGCCTGCTGACCCGTGACCCGGCTCCGTTCCTCACCCAGGTGCGTGCGTTGCTGAGGGCGGCGGTCCACGGGCCGATCCGGATGATGTTCCCCTTCGTGGGCGGGCCGCGCGACATGCGGCTGGCGCGCGAGCTCGTCGCGCGCGCGGCTTACGAGCTCTCGCGCGAGGGGCTGGCGTTTCGGCCCGTGCCCATCGGCGTGACGATCGAGCTTCCCAGCGCGGCGTTGACCGTCGACCTGCTGGCGCGCGAGGCCGATTTCTTCAGCGTCGGCACGAACGACCTCATCCAGTACCTGCTCGCCGTGGACCGGACCGACCCGCGCCTCGCTCCCCACTACGAGCCGCTCCACCCCGCCGTGCTGCGCGCGCTCAAGCGCATCGTCGATGCGGCCGGATCCGCGGGGCGTCCGCTGTCGGTGTGCGGAGAGATGGCCGCGAACCCACTGCACGCGCTGCTGCTGATCGGGCTCGGGGTGCACGAGCTGAGCATGAGTCCGGCGGCCATTCCGCGGGTCAAGGCCGTGCTGCGCGGAGCCACGGCAGCCTCGGCGAGATCTGCGGCGGAAGCGTGCCTCGGGATGGCGACCTCGGCGGAGATCGAGGACCATCTGCGCCGGGCCCTGGGGCTGGCCTTGGGCGCCGGCGTGGTCGTGCCGTCCTGAACGGAGGATGAGCGGGTGCGCGAGATCCCGAAGAAGGTGGACAAGCCCTGGGGCTACGAGCTGTGGTGGGCCCGGACCGAGCGCTACGTTGGGAAGATCCTGCACCTGCGCCACGGCGAGAGCATGTCCTTGCAATTCCACACCGTGAAGGACGAGACGATCCTGATCCAGTCCGGTACGCTCCTCTTCGAGACCCGAGCGGCGACGGAGAGCGCGGCTCCTCTCCAACGCCTCGAGCTCAAATCGGGCGAC
The DNA here is from genome assembly GCA_035251085.1 of Vicinamibacteria bacterium. Lineage (GTDB taxonomy): Bacteria > Acidobacteriota > Vicinamibacteria > Fen-336 > Fen-336 > DATFEN01. Next base: position 10,578 of record DATFEN010000236.1, read on the forward strand.
GTCTTCCACATCACCCCCGGGACCGTCCACCGCATGACCGGCCTCACCGACTGCGACATCGTCGAGGTCTCGACGCCGGAGCTGGAGGACGTGGTGCGCCTGGAGGACCGTTATGGCCGCGAGGGCACGACGAAACCGTAGACGCAGCGGGGAAGCGATCAGCGGTCAGCGGTCAGCCACAGATAACGGAGCCAAAAAAGCCTGCGTCGTTCGACTCCTCACCGAGGGGAGGCGAACGACGCAGCTTTGCTCAGTGCCACTTCCCTCCCCTGGGAGCGGGATAGGGCAGGGGGCTTGTTAAAGGCAGCCTCGACCCGACCTCCTCAATACGCCTTCAGCTCCCGCATCGCGCGCAGGATGCCGTCCACCTGCGGCAGGATCGCGTTCTCGAGCACGGGGGCGTAGCCCACGAAGGTGTCGAGCGCGCCGATGCGCTTCACCGGGGCGTCGAGGTGCTCGAAGAGCTCGTCGGCGATGCGGGCGGCGATCTCCGCCGTGTAGCCCCAGGAGAGCGCGTCCTCCTGAGCCACGATGACGCGTCCCGTCTTCTTCACGCTGGCCGCGATCGCGTCCCAGTCGTAGGGAGAGAGGCTGCGAAGGTCGAGGATCTCGACGCTGAGGCCGTCCTCTTCGGCGCGCCGCGCCGCCACGAGGGAGCGCTGCACGAGGGCGCCGAACGTGACGACGGTGAGATCGCTGCCCTCCCGCACGCGCGCCGCCTTGCCGAGGGGGATGCGGTAGTCCGGTCCCGGGTTCACGCCCTTGTTGTAGGTCTGGCGGTACAGGTGCTTGTGCTCGAGGAACAGCACCGGGTCGTCGCAGCGGATCGCCGTTCGTAGCAGGCCGTTCGCATCCTGTGCGTTGGAGGGGATCACTACGCGCAGGCCCGGGATGTGCGTGAACAGCACTTCTCCGCACTGGCTGTGGTAGACCGCGCCGCCCTGCAGGTAGCCGCCGTAGGTCACGCGAATCACGACGGGGCACTTGAACGCGCCGTTCGAGCGCCAGCGGATCAGGGCCAGCTCGTTGCGCATCTGCATGTAGGCTGGCCAGATGTAGTCGAAGAACTGGATCTCGACGACGGGCTTCAGGCCGCGCGTCGCCATCCCGATCGCGCGGCCCACGATGTTGGCCTCAGCCAAAGGGGCGTTGAAGACGCGGTCGGAGCCGAAGCGGCGCTGCAGGTTGTGGGTGACCTTGAAGACGCCGCCCTTGCCCTTGACGTCTGGGAGGCTCTGCTCCCGGCTGCAGTCGGCGACGTCTTCGCCGAAGACCACGATGCGCTTGTCGCGGAGCAACTCCTCGTGGAGGCAGGCGTTGAGCAGGTCGACGACCGTTTTGGGGTCGCCGCTGGGTCGTGGCTCGCTGGCGAAAGCGGCGGAAGTCGGGTCCACGTCGGCGGAGTAGACGTGCAGCGTCGCGCTCTCGGGCTCGGGCGGGGCGGCGGCGCAAGCTCGGTCGGCCGCCTGGCCGACCTCCCTGTCGACGTCCTCCCGAATCCGGACGAGCTCGTCCTCCGTGGCGACGCCTTCGGACAACAGCCGCGCCGGGAACGTGGACAACGGGTCGCGTCGCGCCTCGGCCTCGCGTTCCGCCGCCGTTCGATACAGAGCCTCATCGTCCGAGAGGGAATGGGAGTAGGGACGGATGACGCGGGCGTGGACGAGCGCGGGGCCGCGTCGGGCCCGGCACCAGGCGACCGCCTCGCGCAGCACGGCCAGGCTTGCGAGGGGATCGCAGCCGTCGACCTCCCGCACCAGCAGGTCCGGGAACATGCGCACGAGCTTCGAGATGCTGCCGCCGGCCGTCTGCACCTCGACCGGGACCGAGATCGCGTAGCCGTTGTCCTCCACCAGGTAGATCACCGGAAGCCTGAGGTTGGACGCTGTGTTCAGGCTCTCCCAGAACTCGCCCTCCGAGGTCGTGCCCTCTCCGGTCGAGCAGTAGACGATCTCATCCTTCTTGAACGCGAGGCGGTGGTCGTCGCCCGCGTGGCCGCGAGCCAGATAGAGTCCCGCCTCGGCGCAGCCCACCGCCTGCAGGAACTGCGTGCCCGTGGGGGAGGACTTCGTGACCACGTTCAGCGCCGGGAAGCCCCAGTGGGAGGGCATCTGGCGTCCACCCGATGCGGGATCGTCCTTCGCGCCGGTCGCGGCGAGAAGCATCTCCAGCGCCGTGACGCCCAGCTGCAGCATCAGGCCCCGGTCGCGGTAATAGGCAAAGAACCAGTCGTGCGCCGGCTTCAGGACCAGGCCGGCGGCGACCAGCACCGCCTCGTGACCGGCGCCGCTGATCTGGAAGAAGATCTTGTTCTGGCGCTTGAGCTGGATCTCCTTGTCGTCGATTCGCCGCGACAGGTACATCGTGCGGTAGATGCCGAGCAGGGCCTTCTGATCGAGCCCTTGGAGGCCCGGGAGCGACTCTGTTGCCAACGATGCCCTCCGGCGCGAATGCGCCCGGTCATTCTACTGTAAGGCCCCGCGAGGCTAGACTCCCGGCATGAAGCGAATCGCGGCAGCACTGGCCATCCTGCCCGCCTTCACCCATGCCGAAGAGCGGGTCTACGTGGTGGACCCTGCAGCCAGCTCGTTCCAGATCGCGGTGGGCCGCTCGGGGCTCTTCTCCTTCGCCGGCCACAACCACGAGGTGCTCGCCTCGGGCATCGAAGGCCGAGTGGTTGCCGATCCCCAGGACGTGGCACGCGCGTCCGTCACGCTTCGCTTCCCGGCCGCCGGCCTGCGCGTCACCGGAAAGGGCGAGCCTGCGGAGGACGTCGTGAAGGTACAGGCGAAGATGGAAGGGCCCGACGTGCTCGACGTCGCGCGCTTCGGCGAGATCGTGTTCCGCTCGAGCGGCGTCGAGGGGCGCGAGGCGGGAGGCGTATGGAACCTGCGCGTGGCGGGGGAGCTCTCGCTGCGCGGCATGACGCGGACACTCACGCTGCCGCTTCGCGTCGCGCTCGCGGAGGACCGGATGGAAGCCACCGGTCAGCTGGTCCTCAAGCAGACCGACTTCGGCCTCAAGCCGGTGTCGGTCGCCGGCGTGGTGAAGGTGAAGAATGAGCTGGGCTGCGACTACAAAATTGTCGGCCGCCTCGCACGCTGAAGGCTTTTTTGTCGGGCGCGGTTTTTTTCCGCTGTGCGCGCAGGCCGGCCACTATAATCCCGCCGGTTTCAGCAAGGAGGATACAAGGTGATGGGCGATTCGGGCCGGCTCTGGGCGATCCGCGAGGTCACGTCGCGCACCAGCCGTTCGCTGCCGGAGCTGGCGCAGGGCGTGCGCGTCGGCGAGTTGTTCGGAGCGAACACCTTCGACGTCGGCGCGATGAAGCAGAAGCTTCCCAAGGCGGTATTCGAGTCGCTGCAGGAGACGATCCGGCGCGGCAAGAAGCTCGACCCGGCGATCGCGAGCGAGGTGGCCCATGCCGTGAAGGAGTGGGCCCTCGAGAGGGGGGCCACCCACTTCTGCCACTGGTTCCAGCCGCAGACGGGCCTCACCGCTGAGAAGCACGACGCCTTCCTGACCTTCGACGACGACGGTGCGCCGATGGAACGCTTCAGCGGTTCGCAGCTCATCCAGAGCGAGCCCGACGCCTCCAGCTTCCCGTCGGGCGGAATGCGCACGACCTTCGAGGCCCGCGGGTACACGGCCTGGGACCCGTCGAGCCCGGTGTTCGTCATCGAAGGACCGAACGGCAAGACGCTGTGCATCCCCTCGGTCTTCATCAGCTATCACGGCGATGCGCTCGACAACAAGACCCCGCTGCTGCGCTCGATGGAGGTGCTGTCGGAGCGGGCCCTGGAGGTGCTGCGGCTGTTCGGGGACACGAGCTCGGTGCGCGTGGTACCCACCGTCGGCCCCGAGCAGGAGTACTTCCTGATCGACCGCGCGTTCTGGACCCTGCGGCCCGACCTGGTCTCGTGCGGCCGCACGCTGATCGGGGGGAAGCCGCCCAAGGGCCAGGAGCTCGAGGACCACTACTTCGGGAGCATCAAGGACCGCATCCTGGCGTTCATGCAGGAGACCGAGTACGAGCTCTACAAGCTCGGCATCCCGATCAAGACGCGTCACAACGAGGTCGCGCCGAGCCAGTACGAGACGGCGCCCATCTTCGAAGAGGCCAACGTCGCCTCCGACCACAACCAGATCGTGATGGAGACCATGAGCCGCTTGGCCCGCCGTCACAACCTGGCGTGCCTGCTGCACGAGAAGCCCTTCGCCGGCGTCAACGGCAGCGGCAAGCACTGCAACTGGTCCATGATGGACTCGCAGGGCCGCAACCTGCTGGACCCGGGGGCCACGCCGGAGCGCAACCTGGAGTTCCTGGTGTTCCTGGCCGCGGTGCTCAAGGGCGTGCACCGGCGAGCGGGGCTGCTGCGCGCCGCCATCGCCAGCTCGGGGAACGACCACCGCCTGGGTGCCAACGAGGCGCCTCCCGCCATCATCTCCGTGTTCCTGGGCGATCAGCTGACGCGGATCCTCGACGGGCTCGAACGCGGCGACATCAAGGGGGCAGCGGGCATGGAGCGGATCGCGCTCGGAATCCGGCAGCTCCCCGAGGTCGCTCGCGACAACACCGACCGCAACCGCACCTCTCCGTTCGCGTTCACCGGGAACAAGTTCGAGTTCCGCGCGGTGTCGTCGGCCTCGTCGATCTCGATCCCGGTCGCCGTCCTGAACGCCGCCGTGGCTGAGGCGCTGGGCGAAGCCGAGGCCTCGCTAAGAGCACGCTTGGGCGAGGGGCGGGGGCTGCCTGACGCGGTGCTGGACTACGCGCGCCAGATCGCCGTCGAGACGAAGGCGATCCGCTTCGAGGGGAACAACTATGCCGCCGAGTGGGTCGACGAGGCCAAGCGGCGTGGCCTGCCGAACCTGCGGAGCAGCCCGGAGGCCCTCGCGGAGCTGGTCAAGCCCGATTCGGTGGACTTCTTCAAGCGCATGCGCGTTTTCTCCGAGGCCGAGACCGAGGCGCGCTATCACGTCCGTATGGAGCGCTACGTCAAGGACATCGAGATCGAGGTGGAAGCGCTCAAGAACCTCGTCTCCACCCACGTGCTTCCTTCGGCATACCGGCAGCACGCGCTGCTCTCGGGAGCCGGAGCGCGCAAGGCGATCTCCGTGGCCCTGGATCGGCTGGGCAGCCAGATGGACGAGCTGATGGCCCGCCTGGCCGAGCTGCAATCGGTCTCGGACAAGGCCGGAGCGGAATCCCACCTGGAGCGCAAGGCGGTGGTTCTCGCCGAGCAGGTGTTCCCGGCGATGCTCGCGGTGCGCGAGGTCTGCGACCGCATCGAGGACTCCGTGTCAGACGAGTTCTGGACGCTGCCGAAGTACCGGGAGATGCTGCTTCTCGTGTAGACGCGATCCTACGACGGTACGGACAACCACAGAGGACATAGAGAGAGACGGAGAGGACACAGAGATAGCCAGGGTACGACTGACACTCTTCTCGCTGTGCTCTCTCTCCGGTCCTCTCTGTGATCTCTGTGGTTGTCTTGGCCGTGGTTGTGTTCAGGCGAGGAGCAGCTGCAGCACGAAGCGCGCATCGAGGGCGGTGCGCGCGGGCACGAAATCGCCTGCGATCCCGACGAGGCGGTCGGCGAGGTCGGGGCGGCGCTTGAGCTTGCGCGCGAGGCGGTTCGCGAGGGCGGGCCACGCGACGATGCCGAGCAGGATGCGGTTGACGCGGAACTTGTCGCGCGTCGCTGCAGCGCGGGCGCGGTCGTAGCGCCGGAGCGACTCGGCGTCTGCACCGCGCAGGTAGGCGTCGGCGAAAGGCGCTGCGATCTCGGCGGTTCGCAGCGCGAGCGTCACGCCCTCGCCGGTGAAGGGATCCAGGAAGCCGCCGGCGTCTCCGACCAGGAGCGCCCCGGGCGCAAAGAGGCGGCGGGCCTCGAGTGCGAGCGGGCCGACGGCACGCGGCGCGTCGACGAGCCGCGCGTCCACCAGGCGAGCAGCCACCTGTGGC
>DATFEN010000241.1:0-2222 GCA_035251085.1 Vicinamibacteria bacterium
CAACGCATCGCGGATGCACGTCGAGCTCACGCCGGGCACCGAGAGCCCGTTCTCGCAGGCGTTCACCTCGACCCAGGAGAGGCCGCGCGAGGCCAGCGCGCGCAACGGTGGCTTCGCGTTCGGGTCGACGAGCAGCAGCAGTGCCTTCTCGGCGCCGAAGCCGTCGGCCGAATTCTCGAAGGAGCGGCGCAGCGCGTCGTCGTCGGGATGCCCGTCGCCGAGCGCCTCCAAGACGTCGTCGAGCGCTAGGAAGAGCGCGGGATAGTTCCGATCAGGGGCCGGGGGCAACGTGGCAGTCATGGTCTCTCCTCCACCAGAATCGGCTCGCGGCCGGGCTCGGGCACCAGGCCTCCGCTCGCGGGCGTCTCCCACTTCACGAGCTTCAGATCGAGCACGCGACGGCCAGATTCAGTGCGGCCATTGCCATCAGTCTTCGCGTCACGGGCACGCTCGGTCTCCTCTCCATCGACAGCTCCTTCGTCACGGCGTTTTCCACGGGGCGTGCCAGCACCACGCTGCTGTGGACCACGGAAGGCAAATGGCCTCAGCTGTGGGAGTTGCAGGCGTGCGTCAAGGTTCCTCGAGTCGGGCGGCCCGCGAGCCAGGTGGCTGCGAATCGCCAGTCCTGTCCGAAACACGCCAGGCGACGGCTTCCGGACGAGGACTTACAATCGGCCCGTGTCGTCGCCTTCCGAAGCGCCGACGGACGATCTTCAGGCTGCGCTCTCGGCGGTGGCGCGGGCCATCGCCGAGTCGCTCGAGCTGAAGACGGTCTGGGATCGGGTGGCTGATGCGTGCCGCACGGTCGTCCCCTTCGACGCGATGGGCGTCTCGCTCTTCGAGCCAGGCAACCGGGTCCGCGTCCACGTGGCGGGCGGCGGCCCGCAGGCGGCGGTCCGGGACCTGTGGCGTGAGCTGGCTTTTTCGCGAGACGACTTCTCGCCGGGCATGTGGCCGCGGGCAGAGAACTACCTCGTCCTGGTGAGGGAGTCTGAGCAGGAGCTGGACCCGTCCTTTCTCGCGGATCGCGAGCTGATCGATCTGGGCTTCCACTCGTTCCTGCGCCTGCCGCTGGGCCACGGCGGCAACCAGTTCGGGTCCCTGGTCCTCGTCTCACGACACCCGGCGCGCTTCACCGAGGACCACGCGGTTCGCCTCGCCGTCGTTGCCGAGCTGGTGACGCTGGCCCTCGCCCACGAGAAGCTGGCCAGCACCTGGCGAGAGCGGCGGAAGCGCCGCGAGGCGCTCGTGCGGCTGATCCGCGCTTTGACCGGAACGCTCGACGTGCGGGCGGTCTTCGAGCAGATCTCCCTGATCGCGCAGGAGATCATTCCCCACGACTACTTCAGCCTGGGTCTCATGAGCGAGGACCGCGCACGCGTCCGCATCCACGCGAAGTTCGGCGTAGGCGGCGGCGTGGACGGAGCAGTGGAGTACGCGCTACCCGAGGAGGAACGCACGTTCCCAGACTGGGACTACTACCTCGCGCGAGACCACACGCTGCTCGAGGGACGCAGGGTGCGTGCACATCTGTTGCAGAACGATCCCTCGCGGCCCCGCGTCGTGGAGCGGACGCTGGACGACAACTGGCTCCGGATCTATACCGAGCTGGGCGTGCGGTCCACCCTCCGCGCTCCGGTCCGCCTCAACGGCATCGTCGTCGGCGGAATCGACTTCAGCTCACGGCAGCCGGATCTCTACGGCGAGGAGGAGGCCGAGTTCGCGGTACGGGTGGCGGAGCACGTGGCGCTGGCCTTGACCCACCAACAACTGGCCGAGGAGTCGCAGCGCACGGCGGCAGCGCAGGACCGCGCTTCGCAGCTCGAGGAGCGCGTGCATGTGCTGGTCCACGAGCTGGAGACCTTGAGCCCGCACCGCGCTCTCGGCCGCTCGAAAAGGTGGCGCGACGTGCTGGCCCAGGCGACCAAGGTGGCGCCCACCGACACCACGGTGCTGATGAGCGGCGAGTCCGGCACCGGCAAGGAGGTCGTGGCCCGCTTCATCCACCGCGGCTCCTCGCGCAAGGACGGGCCCTTCGTCGCCCTGAACTGCGCCGCCCTGCCCGAGCAGCTCTTGGAGTCCGAGCTGTTCGGCCACGAGAAGGGCGCCTTCACCGGCGCGCTGGCCACGCGCCCAGGCAAGATCGAGCAGGCGCAGGGCGGAGTGCTGTTCCTCGACGAGGTCGGCGAGATGAGCCCGGCGGTACAGGCGAAGTTCCTGCG
>DATFEN010000242.1:0-5078 GCA_035251085.1 Vicinamibacteria bacterium
CTGGCGCTGAAGGGAGTGCTGCTGACGGTATTCGCCGGCTCGCTTCTGGCGCTGCTGCGCTGAACTAGGATATCTTCCTGCGCCCGAAGCTCTCCAAGACCACCGCCGCCGCGCTGCTGTTGGCGGGGATCCAGGCCGCGCTGCTCGCGCACACCGCCTGGGACAAGTCGGACACCGTCGACGAACCGGTCTACCTGACCGCGGCAGTCAGCCAGTGGGTGTCGCGCGACTTCGTCCCCAACTGCGAGTCGCCGGCGTTGCCCAAGTGGGGCTTCGCTCTCGCCCTGCGCCTCGTCGACGCCGGCGTGCTCGAGGTGAAGGGCCCGCATCCGCTCTGGTCGCGCTCGACAGAGGAGCTGCGCCGCAATCTCTTCGCGGCCCGGCTCGCGACGGTGGCGGTCACCACGCTGGGTGGCCTCGCGCTGTGGCTCGCGGCGCGTCGCTTCGGTGAACGCGCGTCGCTTCTGACCCACGCGCTCTGGTGCTTCTCGCCGTCGGTGCTCGCTGCGGGGTCACTCGCGACGCTGGACGCCTGGGTGGCCAGCCTCTGCGCGCTCGTCCTGCTCGCGGCCGTGCGCTTCGTCGAGGCGCCTGTGCCGGCGAGGGCCGCCGCAGTGGGGCTCGCTCTCGGATTCGCGGCCGCCTCCAAGGTCACCGCGCTGGGTCTCGCGCCGCTGCTCGTCCTCGCCGGGGGCTTCTGGCTCTGGCTCCGCGCGCGCGCCGAGAGCCGCCCGTGGATCGGTGACGCGGTGCGCTCGGGCGTCGCTCTCTCGCTTGCCTCGCTGCTCGCACTCTGGACGATCTACGCCTTCAGCGTGGGGGAGATCGAGGTTGGAGCGGACATTGGGCCCGGCCGGCGCCTTGGGCCGCTTCCGTTCCCCGCATGGTTCCAAGGTCTCCACGAGCAGTGGCAGCATGGTCGTGGCGGCCATCTCAACTACCTCTTTGGTGAGGTCGGCTTCACCGGTTGGTGGTGGTTCTATCTGGCGGCGCTGGCTTTCAAGACCACCCTGGGCGCTCAGGGACTGGTGCTGTTGCGGCTGGGCGGGTGGCTGCGCAGGCCGCCCGAGCACAAGCGCCTCCTGACCGATCTCCTGTTGTTGTCCTGGCCGGCGCTGCTGCTCGTGGTCCTGAGCTGTGGAAAGACCCAGAACGGCATCAAGTACCTGCTGCCGGCGTTCCCCTTCTTCCTGGCCTGGGCCGGGCGCGGGATCGACGACGCGGCCCGGGCCTTCCCGGCCTGGGGCGCGCGCGCGGTCGTGGTCCTGTTCCTGCTCGGAGCCAGCGAGACGCTGAGTCGCCACCCGCACCACCTGATGTTCTTCAACCTCTGGGCCGGCGGACCCGAGGGAGGACCTCGCTACCTGATCCATGGCGACGACTGGGGACAGGATCTGCGCCGGCTGGTCGAGGTGCAGCAGAAGCGCAGGCTCATCCCCCTCTATTACACGCGCTACACGGGCGAGCCCACGAAGTGGGGATTGATCTACGATCGCCCGACCTGCACGCCACGGCCCGGCTGGTACGCCCTCCACGCGGTCGAGGTGCACCGGCCCAAGCGCATCGCGGCCGGCTGCCTGGACTGGCTCACGGTGGAGCCCCCCGACGCGCGCATCGGATACTCCATCTATCTGTACAAGGTGGACAAGGGACGCATCCAGCGGCTCATCGCGGAGCGCGGCACCAAGCCCCCCTTCTGGCGGAGCGGGCCGCCCGGGGCGTCACCCTGAGGGCTCGCGCCAGAGCCGGATCAGGTTCTGCGGTCCCCGTACCGCCTCGCGCCAGCCGAGCTCGCTCCTGCCGTGCTCCCGATCGCGGAAGCAGATCGGCAGCTCCGCGAGGCGCACTCCCTGAGGTTCGCGGCCTTGCTGATCAGGCGCCGGTGCGGCGGCCAGCCCTGGATCGTGCCGCCGGGGGACGTAGCGCGAGCCGATGACCAGGTCGGCGCTCTCGGCGGCCGCGAGCAACGCCGGGATCGCCGCGGGATCGTGGGAGAAATCGCAGTCCATGGTGAGGAGGCGCTCTCCGCTCTGGCGGATCGCCTCGCGGAAGCCGGCGAGATAGGCGGTGCCGAGGCCGCGTTCCCCGCGCCTGCGGATCACGTGCACGCTCGGGCTCCGTGCGGCCAGTCCCTCGGCGATGGCGCCGGTGCCGTCCGGCGAGTCGTCGTCCACGACGAGCACGCTGAGCCCCGCGCCGAGCGAAGTAGGCGCCTCGACCATCCGGGCGACGTTGGCGGCCTCGTTGTAGGTCGGCAGGATGACCCAGGAGCTCACGGGAAGCGCCCGGAGCTTAGAACGAGTCGCGACGAAAGTGGACGGAGGCGGCTTGCATACTCGCCGACGATGGCGCCCCGGGACTTCACGTGGCTGCTCGCGAGGGAGCTGGTCGGCGACTCCCACGCGGCCTTCGCAGCCGGTCTCGTGTACGCGTTCCACAGCTTCAACCTCAACGAGCTCGTCCGCATCCAGACGCTCTCGAACCAGTGGTTCCCCCTGCTGTTGCTGGCGCTGCTGCGGTATTTCGCGCGGCCCGGCTGGGGGCCTGGGCGGCCGCGTTGGCCTATGGGGCGCAGAGCCTGTCGGGAATGTACTGGGCCCTCTATGCGCCGGCGCTGGTCGCGGCCGCGGTGGTCTTCCTGGCGTGGCGGGCGCGCGCGCGGCACGCGCACTCGCACCGCTGGCGGTCGCCTTCCTGCCGGCGGGCAGCCTCCTCTACACCGGCATCCTCGGCACGGCCGGGCCCAACGAGCTGGCTCCTCACTTCCTCGGCTTCGCGGCGATGGCGCTCGCGGTGCTGGGCTTGCTTCGGGCCCCCACGCCGGCACGGCCCTTCCGGATCGCGCTGCTCGTGATGGCGTCGTTCGGACTCGCGGTGAGCCTCGGGCCGCGCATCGAGTTCGGCGGCGCTTCCGTTCCAGGCCCTTACGCGCTGTTGCGTGGGGTGGTCCCAGGCTTCGAGAACGTGCGCTATCCCGAGCAAGCTGTCGCAGTTCCTGGTGCTCGCCTGCGCACCGCTCATCGCCGCGGGACTGGCCGTGCTTCGTCCACGACTGGGCGCTGCGGGTCTGAGGGCGATATCGGGTCTCGTCTTCCTCGAGTGCCTGGCGCTTCCGATGAAGCAGGCGATGTGGGCCTCGCTGGCGCACGGAAAGCGTACCGTGCAGGCGCACTCCGGGTACTTTCCTCCGACGTATGCGCTCCTCAAGTGGCGGCTCTTTCACTTCCCCAGCGACGACAGCGTGGATTTCCTCGGCCGCTTCGGTGTCGATACCGCGATCGTGCACCCGGCCCCGACGGTCGGCCTCCCGAATGGGCCGGACCGGATCCGCGCTGGAACATGGCTGGACCCTTTCCGGAGGGTCATGTCGCCCTGAAGCTCCAGCGCGGCGAGCCGTTCGCGCCACCCTCACGGGACGGTCCGACTGATGGAAGTAGGGCGTGAAGGATGGAGCCTCCGCAGCCGACCCGCGGGGGCCGGACGTGTGCTGGACAGCGACACCACCACGGCCTGGGCATTCGGCGCGCGGCCAGGGAGTCGTGGATCGCCGTGTCCTTCGGTCGGTCGGTTCGCGTCGCGCGGATCTCCCTCTTCCTGAGGCCGCGGGCCTGGCGCTTCCCCGCGCGGCTCAAGCTGCTGGGCCGCGCCCCCGGCGAGTCAGGTCTGCACGCGTTCTCGTACGACGCGCGCGTGGTGTACGATTCTCTGGCATCCTCGTTGTTGTTCGAGCCGCTGCACGCGCGGCTGAGCATCGATTTCGAGCCCACGCCCCCTCGAAGGCATCGAGGTGCGCGGCAACAGCGACGGCTACCGGCGGAGGTGGCCGAGCGCGTGCACTCGCCAGGCTAGGCGAGCTGCGCGTCTGTGCTCAGGGGGGCGTCGGGCGCGGATAGTTCTTGTTCTCGGGCGTGAGGCTTTCGAGAAACGCCATGAGGTCCTTGCGCTCCTGCTCGGAGAGAACGGCCGGCTTCAGCTTCTCGTCGAGATGCGCGTTGGGCAGGCCGCCCTTCAGCATGGCGTCCACGGCCTCGGCCAGCGTCGCGGCCCGCCCGTCGTGGAAGTAGGGTGCTGTAAGCGCCGCTCCGCGCAGGCTCGGGGTCTTGAAGGCGCCTTCGAGCGCCTGTGCCTCGGCCGGCGCCGGCTGCCCCGCCTTCTGCGCCGCGGCGGCGAGGTGCTTGCCGCGGCCGAGGTCGGGCTTCTCCTTGTCGAAGCCGATCCCGACGTTGTGGAAGAGCGTGTCCGAGAAGAGCGGCGGAAGATGGCACAGCGTGCAGCGCGCCTTCTCCGAGAACACCTTGAAGCCTGCGCCGGCCGGGCTCTTGTCACGCTCCTTGGGGCTCATCCGGTCCCAGGCCGTCGGGGCCGCGTGGATGGTGCGCACAAAGCTCGCCAGCGCCTTCACCACGCGGTCGCCTGTCGGTAGCCCGCCCAGCTCCGCCTCGAACGCGCTCTTGTATGCGGGGATCGCCTCGAGCTCCTTCGCGATCGCGTCGGGATCCCCTCCCATCTGCCCCTTCCACGCGGCCAGGATCTGCGCCTCGAGGCCCTTGGCGCGCCCGTCCCAGTAGAGGTCCGGGTAGTAGGCGACGCCGTAGAGCGTGGGCGAATGGCGGGTGTTGAGGCTGCCGTCGAACTTCGGCGACAGCGCCAGGCCATCCGTCCAGCCCTTCTCGGGGACGTGGCAGCTTTCGCAGCTCATCGCCTTCGTCTTCGAGAGCCGTTTGTCGAAGAACAGCTTCTCACCCAGCCGGATCCTGCCCGGGGTCATGGCGTTGTCCGCGGGAGGGCTCACGATGGGCATGTCCTGGAGGCCCTTCGGCGGCGTCCAGACGTCTTTGGCTTCGATCGAGGCGCTGATCAGGGCGACGACGAGGAGCAATCGGCCGAGAGCCATGTCCACCTCCGTGGAATGCGACCTCTCGATCCTGTTTCACACCGCCGAGCGGGTCAAGAGCCGAGACCCACGGCGATGAAGCGCCGGGCCCAGGCCGCATGGCCTCCGGCCGCTCCCCACGCGACGAGGGCAACGCCGAGACCAGCCGCCGCCGCGCGCCCGGCGCGGCCGCGCTCGGCCACGG
>DATFEN010000246.1:0-9372 GCA_035251085.1 Vicinamibacteria bacterium
GTCGAGCGGCGCCACGGCAGAGGCCGTTCTCAGCTTGAAGTGAGGCCGGCCAGGGATTCCCGGCCGGCCCCGTGGTCAGAACTCGTAGGCCCCGATGTCCAGGTTCCGTACACCGCTCGCGCGACGCTCGACTGGTGCTTCACGTACTCACGGACCACGATGGTTGTTCGAGGAGAAAGCGAAGAAGCCGTTGCCGTTGTCATGGATGTCGCAATTGCGCACGGTGATGTTCTCGCTGAACTCGACGTAGATGGAGGAGGCCGGCGAGGTGCCTCTCCATCGTATTTCGGCCATGCGGCCACCTCCAGCTGGCTTCGCCGAGCCCCGGAAATCGTCAGCAAACGCACGAAAACACAGCCAAACGAAGCCAAGCAATGCTTGTAGATTCTTTGTTTTGCCTTGTCAATCCCGAAAATCCGGCGAATACTGGGCCCCGGCGGGGGTCGAGTGCCTGACTTTGCGTCGCTGCGCGAAGAAGTATGGCGCGTGAACGTGGCGCTGCCACGTGAAGGCCTGGTGGTAATGCATAGCGGCAACGCCAGCGGTATCGACCGGCAGGCCGGGCTGGTCTTGATCAAGCCTAGCGGCCTGGACTACGACGCGCTGCGTCCGGCCGACCTCTGCGTGGTCGACCTGGCAGGCGCCCCGGTCGAGGCCGACCGGGTGCCCGACGGGATCGCCAGTGCGCTGCGCCCCAGCGTCGACACGGTCCATCACGTGCTGCTCTATGCGAAGGACCCGGAGCTCGGCGGCATCGTCCACACACATTCCAACTTCGCGACAGCCTGGGCCGCGGTCGGTCGGGCCATTCCATGCGCCCTCACGGCGATGGCGGACGAGTTCGGGGCCGAGATCCCTTGTGCTCCCTACCTGGACAACGAAGGAGATTCGATCGCGAACGGAATCCTTCGCTACCGCAACCGAGGGCCCGCGGTCCTGCTCGCGAAGCACGGGGTTTTCGCCTTCGAGCGGACCCCGACCCGGGCGCTCAAGGCGGCGGCGATGGTGGAGGACGCGGCCAAGACGCTGTGGCTCGCGCAGCAGCTGGGGCCGCTGGAATCGCTCCCCTCAGAAGAGGTCGAGAAGTGGTGGAGGCGCTACCACACGGGCTACGGGCAGAAATGAACCGCAGCGCTCAGCTGCCGCCGCACCACTCGAGGGCGGCGGCGAGATAGACCTCCGCCGTTCGCAGCACAGACGGCAGCTCGACGTACTCGTTGGCGTTGTGGCTGCCCGCGCCGCGCGGTCCGAAGAGGAGCGTCGGGATGCCGAAGTCGCGCTGCACGAGGAACGCATCGCACGGCCACTCCGAGGCGGACAGCGTCGCGCGCGTTCCGAGCACGCCGGCGGCCGAGCCGTAGAGGCACTGCGTCCACTCATGATCGGCGGGTAGCTCGTGGCCCAGCAGCGGAGGGTCGACGAGGCGCCTGACCTCGACCGGGTGCGCTCGGAAGAACGGATCCTGCGCGCAGAAGGCCTGCAGCGAGCCCTCGATTCTCTCCACGACCGCGCTCACGTCCTCGTGGGGCAGGAACTGGAAGTAGACGCGGACGCGCGCCTCCAGGGGCACGCTCCAGGGGATGTCGGGGTCGAAGCGGTTCGCCTCGAGAGCGAGGACCTGGACGGGCGCCGGGTCCGGGAAGTCGGCGTAGGTCTCGCCGCGGTCCACGCGGCGCCGCTCATGCACCCACGAGTCGATCCAGCCCAGCAGCCGTCCCATCGGGATCGCCGGGCTCACGACCTCCTCCTTGGAGAAGTAGCCCATCGGATCGCCCGCGCGGCACACGATGTCGAAGAAGTGGCCGCCGCGGGTCGCGCGCACGACCGCGAAGTTCGTGCCTTCGGCGATCGCGCATGCGTCTGCGCGGTCGCCGCGCAGCCGGCCGGCCAGCGTGCCGCCGCAGCCCGCGAACTCCTCGTCGATCACCGACTCGCACAGCAGCTCGCCGCCCAGCCGCCGCCCGGCCTTACGCAGTGCCATGGCCACCGCGAACTGCGCGGCGAGGCCTCCCTTCATGTCCCAGCTCCCGCGCCCGTGCAGCCGCCGGCCGCGGATGCGCCCCGACCAGGGGCTGCTGCGCCAGGGGTTGGGTCGCGTCGGCACCGTGTCGATGTGCCCCGAGAGCAGGAGACTGCGGCCGCGTCCCGTGCCCGCCACCCGGGCGATCAGGTTGTGGCGGCCAGCGTAGTTGCGGTCGCGCCGCACATAGGGATGTCGCGAGCGCTCGAGAAAACCGGCGTCGTACATCTCCACGTCCAGCCGGTAGGGTCTGAGAAAGCTGCGCAGCACCCGCTGTGCGCGGCTCTCCTTGCCGTCCGGCGGGATCGCGACGCTGTCGACCCGCACGAGCGATTGGACCAGGCGCACGATCTCGCCGTGCAACGGCCGCAGCAGGCGCCGGGCATCGCGGATCGCCTCACGCGACATGGGTGTTCCGCGCCTGGAGGAGCCGGGTCAGCGCCGTGTCGAACGCCACGCCGCTCTGCGCCGCGAAGCCCAGGAGTGCGTCGAGGCCAGCGTCGGGATGGATGGTGTGCCGCGAGGTGACCTTGTAGGCCGCGAGGAGCACGCCGAGGTCGAGGGCACTTGCGAACGGCGCGCCGGCGGCGAGCGCGGTCAGCACGCCCCCCAGCAGCGCATCCCCCGCGCCCGCGGTGCTGGCCACCGGGACGGGCGGAGCCGGGCTGTGCTTCCAGCGTTCGCCGTCGAAGCCGAACGCACCGTGAGCGCCGGCCGTGAGCAGCACGCGCTTTCCGAGCCGTTCGGCATCGAGCGCCGCGACGCAGGCATCGAGGACGGAGTGTGGATCGCCAGGGTCGAGGCGCCGATCGGTGAGCGCCTCAGCCTCGTCTCCGTTCAAGGCCACGAGGTCGGAGAGGGCGAACAGGCCGAGCCGCCGAGCCTCGGCGACCTCCGCCGTCGCGAAGGCCGCCACGCGGAAGGCATCGCGCCCCTTGGCGATTCGCAGCAAATGGCCTCGCGCCGAAAGCGGCACCTCGGGCAAGGCCAGGGCGATCGTCGTTCGACCGATCAGCTCCAGAGCGCGATCGATGTCGGAGTCCGTCAACGCCGCCGCCGCCGAGTCGGCCGTGGTGATGTTGCCGCCCGTTCCATCGGGGTACTGGAAGCAGACGCTCTGGAGCGTCGGCCGATCGGCGACGCTCTCGACGAAACGGCAGTCCATTCCGACCGCCTCCATCTCGAGCTTGAGGCGGCGACCGTTCTCGTCGTCGCCGACCCGTGCGATCGGCACGACGTGGAACGGCGCACCCGATGCCCGAGCGCCCAGGAGCAGCGCAGGGTAGTGGGCCACGATGTGGAGCTTGCAATAGTCGCGGGCATCCTGGAGCTGCGCCAGCCTGCTCTCATTGCGGCCGAGGTCGTGATCGCCTTCGAGAGCGAACAGGACCCCGCTGCCCACCCCGCCGACGCCCACGAGCGAGCGGAAGGGCGCGTCGCTCGTCAGCCTCAGCGTGTGCCGCGGCGGCATCTCTAGAGGAGCTCCCATTCCGGGTTCAGGCTGATCGGATGGCGTGCGGTCTCGAGCGTGGCTGTGAGCAACGCGTCAGGATGGCGCTGCACCAGGGTCACGGGGTACTCCGGCGTCGGCTCCGCGAACAGCGCCACGCGCAGCGCCGTCTGCTTCCAGGCGCCGGTATCGCTGAACAGCCGGACGCGGCGCGCCGAGAGGCACTCGCGCATCCCGAGCGTGATCGACATCGGCGGCACGAACTGGTATGCCGCGCCGAAGCTCCGCTGTGCGAGCGCGAGGATCGTGTCGAGGTTGTTCTCCTGGACGCGGAGGGTGGAGCCGGCGAGCTCGTCGAGGCCGGCGGTGCTGTACGGATGGCGTCGGGCCTGGTTGTAGGCCACGTGGCCGTCCTGGCCCCAGCCGCCCAGAGTGAGGTCGATCGGCGCCTCGGAGATCGCGCTCCGGACAGCCTCCATGGTGGACGGGAGGAGCCAGTGGCGCTGCGCCGAGGGCACGTTCAGGCCGGGCTCGATGCCGCCGTAGAAATGCCGCTCCATGAAGGTCCGGAAGTTGTAGGGGTGGCCTTGCGGCAGGGGTTGCGCCTGCCAGTCCAGGCACTCGTCCATGTGGAAGACGCTCAAGCGCTCGAGCGAGACGCCGCGAGCGTTGACGCGCCGCACCCAGGGCTCGTACCAGCAGGCCGGCCCGCAAGGCACGATCGCCCGTGTGGGCAGGCCCTGGGCGCTGTTCGCCTCCACGACGTCGAGCAGCTCGCGGGCCATCAGCTCGCCCATCTCCGCCGAATCGCGCACCAGGCGGAAGCGCACCCGCAGCTTCGGGTGGTCCGGCAGTTCTTGGGCGTGGATGCGGCACCACTCGAGAAGCTGCTTCGGGTCGACGCGATCCATGTCAGAGCTCGAGGACTTCGTAGATCTCCGTATAGGCCTCTTCGAAGTAACGGATCTGCCGTCGCAGCAACCGCGCGTGGTCGCGGCTCGCCTCGAGACGACCCAGAGCCTCCTGCGCAGCCGCGAGGCTCTTGAACTCGCATTCCCAGACGAGCGTGTGGGAAGGCTCGCGCCCGGCATGGGGACGCATCCGGCGGCCGCGCGGCAGGCCAGGGGTCTTGCGTTCGAGCGCCGCGAACTGACGCTCGAGCGCGAGGAACGCTCGCTCGTCCGCCGCCCGATAGCGCTGCACGAAGCGCAGCACGTACGCCATCGACGTCACCTCCTTTCGCGGCCTTGCCTCAACGTGTCGAGCAGCTCGCGGATCTCCGAGACGCCATGCACGGCGATCAGGGCCGAGACGATCACGAACCCCGTCAGGGATGCGAAGAAAACCACTGTCCAGAAGGCCTGCCAGCTCACGCGGCCTCCCAGGACGCCGCTCGCCGATCCGGGAAGGCGAGCGAGCCCAGCCAGAGGCCGAGCGTGGCCAGCGCCCAGCTCGCGTTGCCGGCGGTCGCGACGCTGAGGCCGATGCCGGGCAGAAGGTAGCCGAGGGACGCGGCGGCGCCGAGCACGAAGGCGAGCACGGCGCCGGCCGAGGACGCCCGCTTCCAATAGAGGCCGGCGACGACCGTGATCAGGGTGGGCGCCATGAACAGGTTCGCAGTGACCTGGAGGTAGAAGTACGCGGGCCCGGGGACCTCGTAGACGAGGCTCCATAGCAGGATGAACGCGGTCAGGGCCACGATCATGACCCGCGTGATCCGGAGCCGTGCGGAGCCGCTCAGCTCGCGCCCCAGGCACGGCCCCACGATGTCCTGGGCGATCACCGAGCTCCAGCCGAGGAAATAGCCGGCGTAGGTCGAGACCGAGGCCGCCAGCATGCCGGCCATCATCAGCCCCACGAGGCCGGTGGGCAGGATTGCAGCGAGCATCCAGGGCATCGCCACCATGCCCAGCTCTGCGCGCCTGCCCTTGGCCCTGGCGAGAGCTTCTTCCGCGCCGGCCGTGCCCGCCACGGCCTCGAGCCGTTCGAGTCGCGGGAGCAGCACCTCGAGGCGTCCGCACGACAGCTCGGTCTCGAAGTCGCGTGTCAGCTCGCGGTCCAGCCGCTCGATCTCCATTCGCTGGTCGGTGTCGGATGGCGGCGGCAGCGGCTCGGCCCGCGCCCAGAAGAAGGCCAGCGCGGCGATGCCCCAGGCCATGGGGATCACGGCTCGGCCCAGGAACAGCACGCTCGTCAGCGTGAAGACCTTCCTGCCCGTCTGTGTGTCCCGGGTCGAGAACGTTCGCATCGCCACCGACTGCCAGACCGTTATGAACGCCGTCCAGAGCAGGAGCTGCCACAGCACGAACGCCGGGCCGATGTCCGGGTCGCCGAAGGGATCGAAGCCGTGGCCGTTCCCGTGCGCGGTCACGGCCGCTGTCATGGCCGTCCATCCCGTCGCGCGCAAGCACACGAACGTCACGACGAGGGTTCCCGCCGCCAACAGCAAGTACTGCAAGTAGTTCGTGACGATCAAGGACACCATGCCCCCGATCGCCGTATAGACGAGGGCGACCAGCAACAGCACGACCATGGTCCAGCCTACATAACGGGCATCGATGCCCATCACGATGCTGAGAAAGCGGGCCTCGATGATCGGGAAGATGCCGAGGTTGAGCGAGCCGCCGAACGCCATCAGGAGTCCCGCCAGGATGCGGACCCCGCGCGTGTAGCGCCGCTCGAAGAACTCGGGGATGGTCATGATCTCCATCTCCCGCAGCCGCGTGATCACGAAGCCGGTGCGCCCCACGCAATAGCAGACCAGGATCGTGACCAGGCCCACCACAAAGGCGGAGAATCCGGCCAGGAAGCCGAACTGGGCCTGGTACATGTAGGTGATGATCCCGATCTCCGTGGAGACGAGGGACGCCGTGCCGACGTACGTTCCCATCCCGCGGTTCGCGACGAGGAAGTCCTCGAGGTTGCCGACGTAGCGTTTCACGGCCACGCCGGCGGCCAGCGTCGCGATCAGCGATGCGGCCGTGATCAGCCAGTCCAGCAGGCCGAAGGTCGTCACCGGGGCGATACCACCTGCGCGCCGGCTGCCGCGCGGCAGGTCTCGACCCTCGGGCTGAGGCCGGTCCTGGCCTCGAAGGCTGGGCACACGGACTGCGTGAACGGGAGAACGTGGTCATGCCGCACCAGCGCGACGACCGAGCCCCCGAAGCCCGCGCCGGTCATGCGTGCGCCGTAGCAGCCGCTCGCGTCCAGCGCTAACTCGACCATGGCATCGAGCGCCGGCGTCGAGACCTGGAAATCGTCGCGCAGGCTGTCATGGCTCTGGCTCATGAGCTGGCCGAGCGCCCTGGCGTCACCGCAGCGCGTGGCTTCGGCAGCGCGCAGGGTGCGCGCGTTCTCCGCCACGACGTGACGCGCTCGCCGCCGCGTCACGTCGTCGAGCTTCGGGGCCAGCTCCTCGAAGCCGGCTTCGTCGAGGTCGCGCAGCGCGGCGATCCCCAGCGCGCGAGCCGCTTCCTCGCAGCGCGCCCGGCGCTCGTTGTAGGCCGACGCGACCAGGCCGCGGCGCGTGGAGGTGTCGAGCACCACGACCGCAGCGTCGGGCGGCAGGGGCGTCGGAACGGTCTCGAGGCTGCGGCAGTCGATCAACAGCGCGTGCCCTTCGCGGGCGGACGCGCAGACGAGCTGGTCCATGATGCCGCAGTTCACTCCGACCCAGCGGTTCTCCGCTCGCTGGCCGAGGAACGCCATCCGCGCTGCATCCCAGGTGAGGCCGGACACTGCGACGAAGGCACGCATCACCGCCATCTCGAGGGCAGCGGAGGATGAAAGACCGGCGCCGATCGGGACGTCCCCCGTGAGCACTCCGTCCCAGCCGACGAGCGCGTGGCGTTCTTCCAGGAGCGCCCAGGCCGACCCCTTCACGTACTCGGCCCAGCTGGAGCCTCCAGGCCGCAGATCCGCCAGCTCGAACTCGACCGACTCGTCGAAATCGAGGGACACCGCCAGGACGCGGCCGTCCTTTCGGGGCCGGAGCGCGATCCAGATCCAGCGATCGATGGCCATGGGCAGCGCGAAGCCCTCGTTGTAGTCGGTATGCTCGCCGATCAGGTTGACGCGACCTGGAGCGCGTACCACGACCTCGGGTGGAGCGCCGAAGCGGCCCTCGAAGGCGGCGGCCGCGTCGTGACAGCAGGTCACGAGCCGTCCCCGTCGTGGCGCTCGGCCGCTCGCCGCAGGCGCTCGGCGGCGTCCTCGGGCGTGATGTCACGCTGAGCCTCGCCAATCATCTCGTACCCGACCAGGAACTTCCGGATCCTGGCCGAGCGCAGCAGCGGCGGGTAGTACAGCGCATGCAGACGGCAATACGCGTGCTCCTGCCCGTCGGTGGGGCACGGGCGCCAGCCCATGGAATACGGGAACGGACAGCCGAAGAGGTTGTCGTAGCGCGTGTTCAACCGTTTCAGGATGTCCGCGAGGGCGGTGCGTTCGTCCGACGAGAGCGAGGGAAGGTCGGCCACGCGCCGGCGCGGAAGGACGAGCGCCTCGAATGGCCACACCGCCCAGAAGGGGACCAGCGCAACCCAGTGCTGGTTCTCGCACACCACTCGCTCCGCTTCGCGCAGCTCCCGCTCGAGGTAGTCGCCGAGCAGGTCGCTGCCATGCTCCGCGCAGTAGCCGCGCTGGGACGAAAGGCTTCGGGCCGGCAGGCTGGGAACGTTGGCGGTGGCCCAGACCTGTCCGTGGGGATGCGGGTTGCTGCAGCCCATCGCGGCGCCCTTGTTCTCGAAGACCTGCACGTAGGCGACGCGGTTCGAAGCGGCCAGGCGCGCGGTCTCCTCGGCCCAGCAGTCGACCACCGCGCGGATCTCATCGACCGCCATGCGGCCGAGGCTCTGGTCGTGGCGCGGCGAGAAGCACACGACTCGGCAGCAGCCGGTCTCGGGTCGCGCAAGCAACAGCCCTCGATCGTCGTCGCTCGAGGCGACGGGAGCGGGCTGCAGGGCGGGGAAGTCGTTATCGAAGACGAAGGTCGACGCGTAGGATGGATTGCGTGCGCCGCCAGCGCGCGCGTTCCCAGGACACAGATAACAGCCGGGGTCGTATGAGGGGCGATCCAGCGATTCGGGCTCTTCGAGTTGCCCCTGCCAGGGTCGATCCACACGCTCGGGGGAGCAGAGGACCCATTCCTGGAGCAGCGGGTTGTAACGGCGGTGAGTCCCGCGGACGAGGTCCAAACTCCGCTCCTGCTCTGTGTGTCCTGCGCAACGAAAGTAACAGAAAGCTATCGCAGTCAATCGAAAGCGTCAATGATCACAATTCAGGGCCGTTCGGCAATAATACGAAAGCCTGCCCTGAACTTCCGGTCGATGATGAGTGAACTCATGCGATGGCCGCGTGTCGCCTCTTTGGTGGTCGTGGCGCTGATCGGTGCTTGCGGTCGCCCGGACAGGGAAGTGGGATCGACGAGCTCCGAGACGATCCGCATCGGCTTCCTCGTCAAGCAGCCCCAGAAGGTGGTGCTCGGCCGCTGGCTCGCTGGTCGCCTCGAGGTGATGCTCCTCGACGAGCCGACGCGCGGCGTCGACATCGGGGCCAAGAGCGAGATCTATGCGCTCGTCTACGCTCTCGCGCGCAAGGGGGTCGGCGTGGTCGTGTCCTCGAGCGAGCTGCCCGAGCTGCTCGGCGTCTGCGATCGCCTGCTGGTCCTGCGGCAGGGCCGTATCGTCGCCTCGCTGACGCGCGCCGAGGCAACCCCCGCGGCGGCACTGGCGCTGGCGCTTCCCGCCTCCGCGCAGGAGGCCGCATCATGAGGGTCGATCGGCGATGAGGAGCTCGGGCATTTTGCTCGCCTTGGTGCTGCTCCTGGGCGGGGCGGCGATGCTCGTTCCCAACTTCCTTTCGTGGGTGAACCTCACGGGCGTCGCTCTCTCGATGGCCACGG
>DATFEN010000248.1:0-8548 GCA_035251085.1 Vicinamibacteria bacterium
GCGTGGCCACGGCCACCATGCTCCGATCGAACGGCCAGGAGCCGATGAGGATCAGGAACTCGCCCACGAACCCGTTCAGTCCCGGCACCGCGATCGAGGAGAGGCAGATGAGGAGGAAGAGCGCCGAGAACCAGGGCATGACGGTCTTGAGGCCGGAGAACTCGGCGATGGCCCGGGTGTGGCGCCGGTCGTAGAGCATTCCCACCATGAAGAAGAGCGCGCCCGTGGAGATGCCGTGGTTCAGCATCTGGTACGCAGAGCCGGTCACGGCCGTTGTGGTCAGCGCCGCGATGCCGAGCATGCAGAAGCCGAGGTGCGAGACGGAGGAGTAGGCCACGAGCTTCTTCATGTCGGGCTGGACCAGCGACACCAGCGCGCCGTACAGGATGCCGACGACGGCGAGGCCGGCGATCCAGGGCGCGAAGGCCAGCGTGGCGTCGGGGAACAGCGGCAGCGCCACGCGCAGGAAGCCGTAGCAGCCCATCTTCAGCAGCACGCCCGCCAAGATCACCGAGCCGGCGGTCGGCGCCTCGACGTGGGCGTCGGGAAGCCAGGTGTGGAACGGCCACATCGGGACCTTGATCGCGAACGCGACCGCGCAGGCGGCGAAGAGCCACATCTGCGTCGCCGGATCCAGCGTCATCTCCGCAAGCCGCTCGAGCTCGAAGCTGCGGGCGCCGCTCTTCGCGTACAGGACCAGGAAGGCGACCAGCATGAGCACGCCCCCCGCCATCGTGTACAAAAGGAACTTGATCGCCGCGTAGATGCGCCGCTCGTGGCCCCAGATCCCGATCAGGAAGTACATCGGGATCAGCATCGCCTCCCAGAAGATGTAGAAGAGGAACAGGTCGAGGGCGAAGAACACCCCGAGCATCCCCGCCTCGAGCAGCAGCATGAAGACGTTGAACTCCTTCACGCGCTCGTCGATCGAGGACCAGGAGCCCAGCAGGCACAGTGGCGTCAGGAACGTCGTCAGGATCACCAGCCACAGGCTCAGCCCGTCGATCCCCAGCTTCCAGGAGATTCCGTAGGCTGGGATCCAGGCGTGCTGCTCCACGAACTGCATGGCCGCGATCGGGCGGAAGTCGCCGACGAGGAGCAGCGACAGCAGGAAGATGCCGGTGGTCAGGCACAGGGCCAGCAGCTTGACCGCCCGCTCGTTCTCGCGGCGGATCAGGCCGATGGCGATGGCGCCGAGCAGCGGCAGGGCCAACAGCAGGCTGAGGACGTGATCCGGGGCGCTCATCTCATCCAGAGCAGGTAGCCCAGCAGGGCCACGGCGCCGCCGAGGATCACGAGCGCGTAGGCCCGCACGATTCCGGTCTGCAGCGTGCGCGCGGCGCGCGCGACGCCGTCGACGAAGCGGCCTGCGCCGTTCACGGTGCCGTCGATGAGGGACGCGTCGACCTGCTTCCAGAGCACGCCGTGGCTGCCGTCCACGACCACCTTCGACGCGAAGGCGTCATAGGCGAGGTCGAAGCCGTACTTCTGCTCCAGCACGCGCGCCAGCGGACGGAGCGCCGCGTAGATGCGAGCCGACAGGCCGGAATAGACGATGTACATGAAGAAGGCGCCCAGGATGCCGGCAAAGGCGGCCGCCCAAACGGTCGGCGTGAACCAGCTCGGCGCATCGAGGTGGTGCTGATCGGGCGAGCGCACCGCCGCGCTCAGGAAGGAATCGACGGGAAGCGTCCCGACGTAGAAGCACGCCCCCGCCAGGACGACGAGCGGCCCCAGCATCGTCCACGGCGACTCGTGGACGTGGTGCTCGGTGTCGTGGCCGCCGCGAAAGCTGCCGAAGAACGTCATGAACAGCAGCCTCGACATGTAGAACGCCGTCAGCACGGCGGTGAAGAGCCCGATGCCGAAGAGCGGCATGCGCTCGCGGACGACGGCGTTGAGCAGGATCTCGTCCTTGCTGAAGTAGCCGGCCAGGTACGGGATGCCGGCGATCGTCGCGGTCCCGACCACGAAGGTCCAGAACGTGACCGGGATCTTCGCGCGCAGCCCGCCCATCCTACGCATGTCCTGCTCGCCCGACATCGCGTGGATCACGGAGCCGGAGCCGAGGAACAGCAGCGCCTTGAAGAAGGCATGGGTGAACACGTGGAAGACGCCCACGCCGAACGCGCCGATCCCGCACGCCAGGAACATGTACCCGAGCTGGCTCACGGTGGAGTACGCCAGCACGCGCTTGATGTCGGTCTGGACGAGCGCGATGCTCGCCGCCATCAGGGCCGTGATCGCGCCGACCCAGGCCACCGCGAGCATCGCGCCCTCGCTCAACCGGAACATCGGCGCCATCCGCGCGACCAGGTACACGCCCGCCGTGACCATCGTCGCGGCATGGATGAGCGCCGAGACGGGGGTCGGGCCCTCCATCGCGTCGGGCAGCCACACGTGGAGCGGAAGCTGGGCGCTCTTGCCGCAGGCTCCCAGGAACAGGAGCAGGCAGAAGGCGGTCACGACGCCGGCCTGGGCGATGGGCTCGTAGGCCAGGTTCTTCGCATGCTCTGCCAGCTCGAAGGTGTCGAGCGTGCCGAACGCGTTCCACGCGAGCGCCATCCCGAGGATGAGCCCCACGTCTCCGATGCGGTTGACGATGAAGGCCTTCTTGCCCGCGTCGGAGGCGCTCTTCTTCTTGAACCAGAAACCGATCAGCAGGTACGAGCACAGGCCGACGCCCTCCCAGCCGATGAACAGGAGCGGCAGGTTGCCG
This sequence comes from Vicinamibacteria bacterium, assembly GCA_035251085.1. Lineage (GTDB taxonomy): Bacteria > Acidobacteriota > Vicinamibacteria > Fen-336 > Fen-336 > DATFEN01. Next base: position 2,720 of record DATFEN010000248.1, read on the forward strand.
CCCAGGATCAGCAGGAGCATGAAGAACGTGAACAGGTTGAGATGCGAGAAGTAGCGGACGCGCTCCTGGTCTTTGGCCATGTAGCCGAGCGAGTAGACGTGGATCAGCCCGCCCACTCCCGTGACGACCAGCATCATCAACGCGGACAGCGGGTCGACCAGCAGGCTCATGGAGATCGAGAAGGAGCCGACCTCGATCCACTCGAAGCCGAGGTACGGCTGGACGAAGCGCAGGCCCTCCCGGTTGGCCGGCGACTGCGTCAGCAGCGAGGCGAAGACCCAGAGCGCCAGGCCGAAGGAGACGAGCACCACGGTGGTGGCGAGGATGCCAGCGCCGTCGTCCTCCTCGTCGCGCTTGATCGCGTCCCCGAACAGGCACAGCACCACGAAACCGAGCAGCGGCAGGAGCAGGATGATCCATGGGAGCACCAGGGCCGGCTGCTCCGCGACGACGTCGAAGACGCGGCTCATCCGCCTACCACTTCATGATGTTGAAAGCGTCCAGGTCGAGGGAGTCCTTGTGACGCTGCAGCGCGATCACGATCGCGAGGCCGACCGCCGCCTCCGCCGCCGCTACGGTCATCACGAAGAACACCAGCACCTGCCCGTCGAGGCTGCCGAGTGCGCGGCTGAAGCTCACGAACGCGAGGTTGACCGCGTTGAGCATCAGCTCGATGCACATGAAGACCGTGATCACGTTGCGGCGCAGGAACACGCCCACCACGCCGATGGAGAACAGTAGCGCGGACAGGTACAGGGCGTGCTGGAGCGGGATCGTCACAGCTCCTTCTTGGCGACCAGGACGGCACCCACCAGCGCCGCGACGATGAGGATCGAGGTGGCCTCGAACACGTAGACAAAGCGGGCGCCGAAGAGCACGCGCGCGAAGCTCGGCGTCGATGCGTCGAAGCCGGCGGCCGGCGTCGCCCCCGACCCGGCCAGCGCCACGCCGAGCTGCGCGGCCAGGACGAGGGCCAGCAGGATGGCCGCGGAGCCGGTTGCGCGACCGCCCGAGGGCTCCTCGCGGCGCACGTTCAGGAGCATCAGCACGAACAGGAACAGGACCATGATGGCGCCGGCATAGACGATGATCTGCAGCACCGCGATGAACGGCGAGCCCAGCAGCCCGTAGATCGCCGACAACGAGCACAGCGTCACGATCAGCGAGAAGGCGCTGTGGATCGGGTTGCGCTGGAGGATCACGCCGAGCGCGGACGCCACCGCCGCCAGCGAGAACGCGTAGAACAGGAAAACCTCCGAGACGAAGAACTGCAGCAGCCGGTCGATCGACGCCATGCCGTTCACCGCTCCCAGAGCGCGATGAACGCGGCCGTGACCAGCACGTTGAGGGCGGCCAGGGGGATCAGCCCCTTCCAGCCGAAGTGCATGAGCTGGTCGTAGCGCAGGCGGGGCAGCGTCCCGCGCATCCAGATGAAGACGAACAGCACGAAGAGGACCTTCGCGGCGAAGTACGCGAGGCCCCACAGACCGCCGACTGGGAGGAACGGCAGGCCGGGGTTCCAGCCGCCCAGGAACAGGTTGGTCGTGAGCACCGCGACGGTGATCATGTTGATGTACTCGGCCATCTGCATGAGCGCGAACTTCATGGAGGAGTACTCGGTGTGGTAGCCGGCGACGAGCTCCGTCTCGCCCTCCGGCAGGTCGAACGGTGTGCGGCTGACCTCGGCCGCGGCCGCGATGAAGTAGACGATAGCCGCCAGCGGTTGCCTCACGACGAACCACTTCAGGAGCGAGCCGCCCTGGGCCGCCACGATGTCCGAGATCCGGAAGCTTCCCGCGAGCATGATGACGCCGACGAACGACATGCCCAGCGCCAGCTCGTACGAGAACATCTGCGCCGACGAGCGCAGCCCGCCGAGCAGCGAGTACTTGCTGTTCGCCGACCAGCCGGCCAGCACCACCGAATACACGCCGAGGGACGTGACCGCGAAGATGAAGAGCAGCCCCACGTCGAGGTCGGCGATCTGCGGGGTCACCTGGATCGTGGTGAAGGGCAGCGTGAACGGCGGCCCGTAGGGCACCGTGGCGATGGCCATGAAGGCTGCGGTCACCGCCACCATGGGTGCCGCGAAGAAGGCCCAGGTGTTCGCGGCCGCTGGCATCACCTCCTCCTTGAAGAAGAGCTTGATGCCGTCGGCGATGGGCTGGAACAGCCCGAACGGCCCGACCCGGTTGGGCCCGAGGCGGAACTGCATGAACGCCAGCACGCGCCGCTCGACCAGCGTCATGAGGGAGAACAGGCCCAGCAGGATGTGGGTCAAGACAACGATCTTGAGGAGCATGAGCAGGAAGTCCTGGAGGACCGGGGTCACGCGACCACCCCCTGACCGGCCCTGGCTTGCGCCTCCTCGAAGCTCCTCGCCACCTTTCGCCAGCACCGCTTCTCGCGGACGTGGTACTCGTACTCCGCGCGGAACTTCTTCAGCGTCGACTGCGGCGGCGCGATGGCCGCGTCGCCGAACGGGCACAGGGTCTTGCCGCCGATGGAGTCGGTGACGCCCCAGAGCGTCTCGAGGTCCCTCTCGGTGCCCTCGCCGTTCTCGATGCGCTCGAGGAGCCGCAGCATCCAGCCGGTCCCCTCGCGGCAGGGCGAGCACTTGCCGCACGACTCGTGCTTGTAGAAGTACGTCAGCTTCTGGGCCATCCACACCATGCACACCGAGTCGTCCATGACGATGGTGCCCGCGGAGCCGAGCATCGAGCCGGCCTTGGCGATGGAGTCGAAGTCCATCGCCACGTCGATCTCGTCGGCGGTCAGCACCGGCGTGGACGAGCCGCCCGGCACGACGGCCCGCAGCCGGCGGCCGGCGTCCTTGATGCCGCCCGCGTACCCAGGTTCGTAGATCAACTCGCGGAGCGTGATCTTCCCCATGCCCGCCTCGTACGTCCCTGGGCGCTTCACGTGGCCGCTGACGCAATAGAGCTTCGGCCCGCCGTTCTTCTCGGTGCCCTGCGCCGCGAACCACTCGGGCCCTTTCTCCAGGATGAGCGGCACGCAGGCGATGGTCTCGACGTTGTTGACGATCGTGGGGCAGCCGTACAGGCCGTGAGTGGCCGGGAACGGCGGCTTGAGCCGCGGCTGCCCGCGCTTGCCCTCCAGGCTCTCGAGGAGCGCCGTCTCCTCTCCGCACTCGTAGGCGCCGGCGCCGCCATGGACCACGATGTTCACGTCGACGCCGGTGCCGAGGATGTCCTTGCCGGCGTAGCCTTTGGCGTAGGCCTCCGCCACGGCCTTCTCGAGCGCGCGGATGCCCTGCCAGAACTCGCCTCGGATGTAGATGAAGCACAGCTTCGAACGGATGGCATGGGACGCGACGATGCACGCCTCGAGGAGCTGGTGCGGGTCGTTCTCGATGATCAGGCGGTCCTTATATGTGCCCGGCTCGCTCTCGTCGGCGTTCACGACCAGGTAGCGCGGCTTCGGGTTGTCCTTGGGGAGGAAGCTCCACTTCAGCCCCGTCGGGAAGCCGGCGCCGCCGCGCCCGCGCAAGGCCGATCTCTTCACCTGGTCGATGATCTCGTCCGGGCTCAGGGTCAGGTGCTTCTTCAGGTTCTGGTAGCCGCCGCCCGCCTCGTAGACCCCGATCGACGGCGAATCCTGCTTCCAGACGTTGCGGAGGAGGACCGGCTCGCCCGGACTCTTCGGCCAGTCGAACGGGCGGTAGCTGAGCGTGCCCGAGAGCATCTTCGAGAGGTCGTCTTCGGTCGTGTTCTCGACCCATTCGCCGTTGACCTGGACGGCGACCGCGCCGCCGCAGGCCGCGAGGCACTCGACCCGCGACACCGTGAAGCGGCCGTCCTCGGTCATCTGGCCTTCGCGCACGCCGAGCCGCTTGCAGGCCTTCTCGATCAGCGCGTCCGCGCCTGCCAGCGCGCAAGAGAGGTTCGTGCACACCTCGATGTGGGTTCTCCCGACCGGTTTGAAGTGGAACATCGAGTAGTAGCTGGCGGTGTCGTGCACCTGCGCGGGCGTGAGGTCGAGCAGCGCCCCGACGTACTCGATCGCGTCCCGGGTGAGCTGGCCCTCCTGCTCCTGGGCGAGATACAGCGCAGGCAGGATCGCCGAGCGCTTGATCGGATAGCGCTTCACGATCGCGTCGAACTTCGCCTTGCGTTCGGGCGTGAACTCCATCGTTCCCTGGACCTCGCGTGGCTACCAGTCGAGCGCGCCTACCCTCCAGGCGTAGGCGAAGCCGCCGCCGAGAACGACCATGAAGACCGCCATCTCGACGAGACCGAAGAGCCCCAGCTCCCGGAAGACGAGCGCCCACGGATACAGGAAGGCCGCGTCTACGTCCAGCAGGATGAAGATCATGCAGACGAGGTAGAACTTGATCGGGAAGCGCTCGCGCGCCGTCCCGATCGGCGGCACGCCGCACTCGTAGGTCGAGGTCTTCTCTGGGGTGGGGCGCGGCCGGCCGAGCAGGTAGGAGAGCGTGAGGATCAGGGCGGCGAGGCCGACCGCGAAGCCGAAGAGCAGCAGGACAGGCGTGTAGGAGGGCAGCATCTCGTCTGTGGTCAGTGACTTCCGGCCCCGATTTGTGCGCGCGAAAAAGCCGGCTGACTATACGTCGCGCGTCCTGGCATTTCAAGCGGAACGCGCTCGGTCATAATCCGCCGCGCGGGATCGAAGGGAGGCGTCATGCGGCTTGGGGCACTGGCGGGCGTCCTTTGGATGGGCGGAGCGTCGATCTCCGCCGGAGCGGAGCCGCCGCGCAAGCTCAAGGTCCACGTCTCGGTGGACATGGAAGGGGTGGCAGGCGTCGTCAGCGGCGATCAGCTCGGTCCGACCGAGTTCGAGTACCAGCGCTTCCGAGAGTTCATGACCAAGGAGGCCATCGCGGCGGTCCAGGCCGCGCGCGAGGCCGGAGCCACGGAGATCGTCGTCGCCGACTCCCACGGCAACGGCCAGAACCTGCTCATCGAGCAGTTCCCGAGCGACGTGCGGGTCGTGCGCTCCTGGCCGCGGCCGCTCGGGATGATGGGCGGGATCGACGCGAGCTTCGACGCTGCGATCTTCATCGGCTACCACGCGTCCACCGACAACCCGCGCGGGGTCCGCGCCCACACTTTTCGGAGCGCGCTGTTCACCCACGTGGGCCTGAGCGGGCACGCGATCAGCGAAGGCTGGATGAACGCTGCGCTCGCCGGGCATTTCGGCGTGCCCGTGGTGATGGCTTCGGGCGACGACGTCGCCATGGCCGAGCTGCGCCAGCAGCTGGGCGCGATCGAAACCGCCGAGGTCAAGCGCAGCCTTGGCTTTCACTCCGCCGAGACGCTCACTCCGGCCGCCTCCGTCGAGCTGATCGCGCGCAAGGTCAAGGCGGCGTTGGCGCGGCGATGGGAATTCAAGGCCGTCAAGGTCGAAGGCGCGCCGACGCTGGAGATCGGATTCAAGCACTACCTGGCGGCGGAGGTGGCGTCCTACTTGCCCGCCGCCGAACGCACCGACGCCCACTCGGTCCGCTTCCGCGTCCGCGACATCGTGGAAGCTTCGAACCTGTTGACGTTCCTGGACAACTGGGATCAGGACTTGAAGCCGTAGGAGGGCTCATCGCTTTCCGTTGATCTCGTAACGCAAGCCGGCCGAGTAGCCCCACTCGCCGGACTCTGGAACGAAGCCCCGCCGGACAGCGGCGTCGGCCCGAAACCGGCCACTCCCGAAACGCAGCCCCATCCGGGCCTCGCCACGGCCCCCGGCGCCCGGCAGGGGGTTTCCGACGAGGCCGTTGCCCTCTGCCGTCAGGGCGACGCCAGACAGGAACTCGTAATCCATGGCGGCGCCCCACGCGAAGAAGTCCGCCTGCTC
>DATFEN010000257.1:0-3618 GCA_035251085.1 Vicinamibacteria bacterium
CGGCGAGCACGAGCCGGTCCGCGAGGGCTGTGTTCTCGGCCGGGTACACGCCGTCGAGGCCGCGACCCTGCACGGCGATCGTCCGTCCCCCGCCGGCGAGCGCGCCCTCATGGGCCGCGGTGTCGATGCCGCGCGCGAGGCCGGAGACGACGCCCACGCCGGCGCGGGCGAGGTCGCGGCCCAGGGCAAAGGCCATGCGCTTGCCGCGTGGCGACGCTGCGCGCGAGCCCACGATCGCTACGAGGGGCGCGCATGACGCGCGCCCCAGCTCGCCGCGAACGTAGAGGACCAGGGGCGGGTCCGGGCTGCGCCGCAGGGGCTCGGGGTAGCCCGGATCGACCAGCGAGACGAGCCGGAGCCCCAACGCCGAGGCCCGCGCGGCCTCCTCGCGAGCTCGCGCCCGGGCCGTCTCGCGGCACGCCGCGTTTGGAGCGAGTTGGCGCGCGAGCAGATCCAGGGCGTCCACGGCTCCGGATTCTTGGACCAGCGACGGCCGGATGAGGTCCGTTTCTGGCACGCCGGGAGGACACCGTGTCGTCCGAGCGGGACAGCTTCGTTGTGTCAGGCCCAGATAGCCCCTTGACAGACGTGCCCGTCTCCTGGCACCTGCCTTGCTTTGCGGAGAACCGGTCGCTTAAGATCAAAACTCCCCTGTCCGTGAGAGGGCTCGCGATGAACCTCGGCGCTCCGCTCTTCATCCTCCTCCTGCTGGCCCAAGGCGGCCTCCAGCCCAGCTCCGCCGAGGACGAGCTGGGCTTCGGCATCGAAGTGGCGAAGCGGGGCCTATGGCAGGAGGCGCTGTTCCGCTTCGAGAAGGCGACCACCCTCGACCCCAAGAACGCCGAGGCCCTCAACAACCTGGCTGTGGCGCTCGAGCAGCAGGGCGAGTTCGACAGGGCCCGGGCGGCCTACGAGAAGGCCTTGGACCTGAAGCCGGGCGACGCCTACATCCAACAGAACTACGATCTATTCCGAGAGGGCGATGACAAGCGCAACCGCAAGGCCAAGAAGAAGCCCTAGCCTCGTCCTTCTGACGACGCTCGGCCTGGCCGGGTGCGCGAGCTTCGTCGAGATCCCGATCGAGACGCCGCTCCAGAGCAAGCTCGACGTCTCGCGCTTCCGGCGCGTCCTGGTCGCGGGCTTCCTGACCGAGGCGAGCGCGAGCGACGTGGATCTCTCGGCGGAGACCTCGCGGCTTCTGCAGAACCAGCTGCGCTCTGCGTCCAGGCTGCAGGTCCTCGAGCCCGACCGCCCGCCGCTGCAGGACGCCGTCGAGCGCGCGCGCGCCGCGATCGGTCCGCCCGAGAAATGGGGCAAGGCCGAGCGCGAGCAGTACCGCCTGGAGGCCGACCGCGTGCTGCAGGACGGAGAGTTCTGGCGGCGCGTGGGCGAGGAGTTCCAGAACCCGCTCATCGTCACCGGCCGCATCGGCTTCGAGGAGCAGAACCGCTCGGGCTACCAGGCCGACGAGCGCGTGGTCCGCGACCCCACTACGAGTCGAGCTCGCATCGTGCGCGGCAACCGCTTTCTCGAGCGGAAGGCGTTCACGCTGCAAGCCGACTTCGTGTTCGTGGACGGCAAGACCGGCGAGACGCTGCACAAGGAGAGATTCACCGAGGAGGTGCTGTACGGGGAGGACCAGAAGGTCTCGCCGCTCTCCTCGTACTTCGAGCTCATGGACCGGCTGCTGCCCAACTTCCTCGGCGTGATCTCTCCCCAGAAGATCCGCGGGACCCGCATCCTCCTGAAATAAGGACTCGACCATGACGAAGCGCTCGCCCGGGCGGTTGCTCCTCCCGCTCCTCGCTCTGATCGCACTGACCCTCCCCGCCCACGCGCAGTTCTTCCCGTACTACGGGAAGAACAAGGTGAAGTACGACAACTTCGCCTGGCGCATCTACAAGAGCCCCCACTTCGAGATCTACTACTACCCGGAGTTCGAGCAGCACCTGGAGCGGCTCTCGAGCTATGCCGAGAGCGCGTACCGCAAGGTGGCCTCGGACCTGAAGCACGAAATCGCCTTCACGATCCCGTTGATCCTCTACAAGACCCACTCGGAGTTCGAGCAAACGAACCTCACCCAGGGCTTCATCCCCGAGGCCGCGTTGGCCTTCACCGAGCCCTTCCGCAACCGCATGGTCGTGCCCATCGACATGCCGCCCGATCAGCTCCAGGGCCTGATCACGCACGAGCTGACCCACGTTTTCGAGTTCGACCTGATCCCGCGCAGCCTGGTGCAGCGCGACGTGCCGCTGTGGGTGGACGAGGGCCTCGCCGAGTGGACGCGCGGCATCTGGGACCCGCTCGACCTGATGTGGATCCGGGACGCTGCGGTGACGGACCAGGTCCCGAAGATGTCCCGCTCCAACTACCAACCGCTTTCAGGCCGCGAGGCCTACAACTTCGGGCACGCCTGCTTCGAGTTCATCGAGGCGCGCTACGGAAAGGAGGGCATCCGCCAGTTCCTGTACACGCTGCGCAAGGGCATCATGGGCGGCTCCGCCGAGGACATCTACCGCCAGGCCTTCCGCACGACGCCTCAGGAGTTCGACGAAGCCTACGACAAGTGGCTGAAGGAGCGCTTCAAGCCGTTCCGGGACAAGCAGCGGCCGAGCGACTACGGCAAGGACCTCTCCCCCGACTCCGACGAGACCCCGTTCACGCAGGTCTTCGGGGTGGCGACGACGCCGTCGGGCGAGCTGATCGCGGCCATTACCGGCAACCGCGCCGACGGCGAGGCCGACATCGTGCTGCTCTCGGCGCACGACGGCCGCATCATCAAGAACCTGACCAAGGGCTACACGCTGAAGTACGAGGACATGGAGATCAACTTCTCGGCGATGAAGATGGGCCGTTCCATCGCAATCGATCCGAGGGGCGACATGATCGCGTTCTTCGGGCGCACGGGGAAGCGGCGCAGCCTGGTGCTGGCTTCCGTGCTGTCGGGCAACGTCTTGAAACGGATCCCGGTGAGCGTCGACGAGGCGACCGGGCCGTGCCTGCTCCCCGACGGCCGCCACGCCCTGTTCTCGGCCCTCAAGGAGGGCGTCTCGGACATCTACAGGTTGGACCTCGAGAGCGGGGCGATCGAGAACCTGACCCAGGATGCTTTCGCCGACGCGGATCCCCAGGTCTCGCCCGACGGCACGCTGGTCGTCTACTCGCGGCGCGTCTCGGCCCACGAGAAGCTGTATGTCTTTCCCCTCGCAGACCCGAGCCAGAAGACCCAGCTCACCTTCGGCACCTTCAACGACGTGACGCCGATCTTCTCGTCGGACGGCAAGCGGCTGTACTACTCGTCCGACGAGGACGACGGCATCTTCAACGTGCGCGGCCTCGACCTCGAGACCGGCGCGATCGCTCAGTACACCGACGTGCTGGGCGGCAACATGACCCCCGCGCCGCTCGCGGGCAGGGCCGGCGAGCGGCTGGCCTTCGTGAGCTTCTTCAAGGGCGAGTTCCGCCTGGCCTCCAAAGATCTCCAGGAGCCTGTGAAGGAGGTCGACCAGCGAGTCGAGACCGCGCGGGCCGAGATCCTCGACTTCCAGCCCGACCTGGTGCACCAGGTGGTGCCGGAGAACAAGCGCCGCAAGAAGCTCTTCGAGAAGCTGTACCTCG
>DATFEN010000262.1:0-27443 GCA_035251085.1 Vicinamibacteria bacterium
CCGTGGAGCGAGCTCTGCCGAGGCTGGGTGCCGACGGTTTTCTTCGCGGCCTCGAGTCTCTCCGGCCCAGCCGATCCCGGCTCCGGCGTGTGAAGGCGAGGCTCGAGGTGCTGCGCGCGCTCAGTCCACACGCGCGTCGGCCGCTCGCGATGGAGGTCGGGCTGCGTCTCTGGCGCACGGCCGCCGGGGCCGCTGGCCGTCGTTTCTCTCGCCCCTCGCCCAAGTACCGGCTCGCGAGCGGGGGAGCTTGGATCGCGATCGTCGGCGGAGACGGGGCCGGCAAGTCGACGGTGGTCGACGGCCTCTGCGCCTGGCTCTCGAAGCATCTCGGTATCGAGAGCGTGCACCTGGGCAAGCCCCGCTGGTCGTGGACGACCACCGCGATCAGGGCGATCGTGAAGGTCGGACAGCTGCTGGGCTTGTACCCGCCCGAGTCTTCCTTTCGAGAGACGCTGCAGCAGAAGACCATCGTGTCGGCGGGACCTTGGTTGGTGCGGGAGATGTGCAGGGCCCGTGATCGATTCGCGAGCTACCTCGTGGCGCGCCGCTTCGCGGCAGCCGGCGGCCTCGTGATTTCGGACCGCTTTCCTCTGCCTCAGATCCGCTTCATGGATGGACCCCTTGCCGAGCGCCTGCTGAACGCTCTGGAGGGATCCCGGGGGGCGCATTGGCTCAGCCTGCAGCGAGGCAGCGCCATCGCCAAGGCCGTGGTGAAGCGAGAGGAGAGCTACTACCGTCGCTACACCCCGCCCGAGGTGTTGATCGTGCTCCGCGTCGATCCGGAGATCGCCGTGCAGCGCAGGGCCGACGAGGACGTGCTCGCGGTTCGCGAGCGCTCGACCGAGATCTGGCAGGTCGACTGGCAGCATACGAACGCCCACGTGATCGACGCCGGCAAGCCCAGGTGCGAGGTGCTGGCCGAGGTCAAGGCTCACGTCTGGTCGGAGCTCTAGGCCAACGCCCATGCTCGCCTTCATACACATCAACAAGACGGCTGGTCGCACGGTTCGCTACATCCTGCGCAGCTCCTTTGGCCCGCGGCACTGCGAGGTCGAGCCCTGGCACGCCGCCTGGACGGGGCCGCCCTTCTCGGCACAGGACTTGAAGCGGGTTCGCAAGCTCTACCCGCGCCTGGAGAGCATCGCGGGACATCGCGTCACGGGCTACGCGGACCTGGGCGACGACGGCGCCTCGCTCCAGTACTTCACCTTCATGCGAGACCCCCTGAAGACGTGCGCTTCGCGCTTTCAGTACAATGTGCAGTATCGTGGCAAGCAGGGCCTCGTCTTCGAGGAGTGGATCCAGAGAGACTGGACGCGTAACCATCAGACACGGATGATCGCCGGGACAGCGGACGTATCGGCCGCCATTGACGTCCTGCGCAAGAAGCGGGTCTTCGTCGGCCTGACCGAGCGCTTCGACGAGTCGCTCGTCCTGTTGAAGGCCCTCGTCGCCAAGCAGCTCAATCTTTCCTACAAGCCCGTCAACGTGTCCAGCGCCAACGTCATCGCACCGCGCCTGCTCTCCGACGAGCGCACGCGGCAGCTGCTCGTCGAAGCCAACCAGGCGGACCAGCAGCTCTACGACTTCGTGGCCAGGGACCTGTACCCGTCGTTCCAGCGCGAATACGGCGCTACTCTCGATGTGGACGTTGCAGCCTACCAGCGCACGAGGCAGAGCTCGTTCGACAGCGTGAACTTGACGCTCTCACGGCTGAAACAGTTCCTCGTCTACAGGCCGCTTCTGTTCCTCAATCGAAGGGGGCTCGCCCTTGTCTAGCGGGCACGACGCCGGCATCATCCCGCTGCGGAGTTCGGCTCCATCCGCAGTCGAAGGCCAATCCGCGTTGCGGAACAACGCGTTCACGTTGTCACTCCTCTTCATCTTCGTCATACCGTGGGAAGGCGTGGAGCTTCCCGGCTTCGGTGCCGTGGCCCGATACGTCGGCTTCGCAGCCGCAGCGCTCTGGTGGGTGAACGTCCTCGGTTCAGGCCAGATCCGGGCGCCCAGGGCGTTCCAGCTGACGGTCTTGGCCTTCGTGCTGTGGAACGCGCTCAGTGCCCTCTGGAGCTCGGACCCCGTGGAGACCGTGGATCGGGCGCTGACCTGGGTGCAATTGCTGGTGTTCGTCATGATGCTGTGGGACCTCTACACGACGCGACGCGCGGTGAAGGCGGGCCTGCAGGCCTACTTGGTGGGTGCCTACGTGGCGGTGGCGAGCGCGCTCGCCAACTACTTTAGCGGAAGCGCGTACTACACCAACTACAGCCGCTTCAGCTCCGGCGACACGAACCCGGACGGCTTCGGATTCATCTTGGCGCTGGGAATGCCGGTGGCGTGGTATCTGGCCAGCTCCCAGAGCACAAGCAGGACCGGCAAGTTCCTGAAGATCATCAACTTCGCCTACATCCCGGTGGCGTTCCTGGGCATCTCGCTGTCCGGCACGCGAGCCGCCCTGATCGCGACCATGCCCGCCATGGCTTTTGGCGTGACCTCTTTGGTGCGCCTCAGCCGCGCAGCTCGAATCGCCGTCGTCGTGCTGCTGGCGTCGACGCTTCTGCTGGTGGTGCGGCAGGTGCAGGACCTGTCCTCGTTCCAACGGTTCGGGACCACGACCACCGAGCTCACCGAAGGCGACCTCAACAACCGCACGAAGAATTGGCTGGAGGGGCTGGCCTCCTTCGAGAAGCATCCGCTGATGGGCATAGGAAGCAACATGTATCGCTCCATCAACAGCCTGGGCAAGGTGGCGCACAACTCCTACATCTCGGTCCTGGTCGAGGTCGGACTCGTCGGCTTCCTGCTGTTCGCCGCGATCCTGGTGATCGCGCTCCAGCACGCGCTGCGCCAGTCGGGATGGGACCGGAGCTTCTGGCTGACCCAGCTCGCGGTCTGGAGCCTCGGGGCCTTCACCCTGACCTGGGAGCACCGGAAGTCGACCTGGCTGTTCCTCGGCCTGATCGTCGCGAGCGCTGCGCTCGCCCCCGAGCGTGACGATGCTCCAGAGACGCCCCGTGGCGCCCGCTGACCCGAGGCTCCTCGTGACGATCGGCGCCCTGCTGCTCCTGGGTGCCGCCGCTCAGCCGAGCGCGGTCACCAGCAGCGGAGTGCCGTTCGGCGCGTCCAAGCTGCCTAACGAGCTGTTCGGAAAGCCATTCACGGAAACGAAGCTGGAGGTCGACCCGGAATCGATCCTGAAGGTATTGAGCGAGGCACGGGCCGGCGGGATGCACGTGTTCATCATCCTCGTGGGGCCGCAGCGTCACTATCAGAACGCAGATGGGACGTTCAACCTCGAGAAATGGAAGGCGCGCGTCGACAAGTTTCGAGGCATCGACCTCAGCGGCTTCGTCCAGGACGGCACGGTCATGGGCCATCAGCTGATCAGCGAAGCCAAGGCGCGGAACCAGTTCGGCGGAGCCGTCATCACGAACGACGTCCTGGATCAGATGGCGCGCCACAGCAAGGAGCTCTGGCCGACGCTGGCAACCATGCTGCGCACGGATCCCTCCGATCTCGAGGAGCACGCCGCCGGCTACAAGACGCCCGAGCCCGCCTGGAAGTGGACCTACCTCGATGCCGCGTCCGCTCGCTATCTGGATCGCAAGGGGGGCGTCGACAAGTTCGCGGCCGAGCAGCAGGCGTCCGCCGAGCGCCAGGAGCTCGCGCTGATCGTCGGCCTCAACGTGTTCAGCGGCGGCGACGGGTCAAGCAAGATCGCGAGCCCCGCCAAGGGCAAGTGGGCCATGTCGGCGGACGAGCTGCGGCGCTACGGCGCGGCGATGTTGAGCCAGACGAAGCCGTGCGCCTTCGAGATGTGGCGCTACGAGTCGGCGAACTCGGAGTTCAAGAACTTCAACTACTTCCGGCGCCCTGAGATCCAGTCCGCGATGGACGAGCTGGCTGCGCTCGCTGCCCGCACTCCCGGCCGCCCCTGCGTCGGGCGGCAGGCTCACAAATAACCCAGCTCGCCGAGGCGCCTTCCGAAGCACAGCCTGAACCAGGTCTCGACCCAGGAGTCGATGTGCTCCCTCCACCGGGAGGCGGCCTCAGGATCGAAGCCGGCGTCTCCTTTCTGGAAGCCTCTCACCACGAGTTGCTCGAGCATCGCCGGCTGAAAGTCCGTCTCCAGGAAGCGACAGATCTCCTTGACCTGCCCCTCGGGATCCGCGACGAGGTCCTCGAACTTCTGGAGGCGGTACCTTTCGGGAAGCCGCTTGCGATAGCGACATGCAATGGAGGCGCTCTGCGCCCACGCGGCGGACGTCACCAGCAGGATGAAGAGCTTCAGGGGCAGCTCGGATCGCCTCAGGATTTCGAAGACGCGGGCCTGCTTGCCCGGCGGCTCCTCCTTCCTCCTCTTGAGGTCCGAAACGAAGGTCCCCCGGGGATCCCGGACCATGTGGATGATCTTGCCGTTCGGAAACCATTCCAGCATCGTCGCCACGTAGCGGAAATGCGCGGGCGTCTTCTCCCCCATGATGGGCTTGCCGTGGGCCTCCGCGTAACGCCTGAGGAAGGCAACGAAGAGCGCGCGCTCGCTGCGGTCCGAGCGCAGGATCTCCTGAACGAGAACCTCCTTCTCGACGTTCCGGCTCAGCCAGCCCCAGAGGATGTAGTTCTTGAACTTCGACACGCGACGCAGCTCTCCCGTGTAGATGAAGTCGACGAGCCGGCGCACGTTCGCGTCGTCCGACAGCGGCCCGAGCTTCCGGAACGCGAAGCGCGCGCCCTGGGAAGCGATCAGGTGGCCCAGGAAATGGTTCTCGTCGGCGATGGCCAGCTGATCGGATCGGTTCAGGACGTTGCGCATGAGGGTCGTGCCACTGCGATTGACCCCCACGACGGAGACGAACTCTGTCGGCATGCGCGTCGCTCCGCTGCGCGCTAGTGCGGGCGCGAGCCCGAAGGCGACGCGCTCACTACAGCACGCTCCACAGGGCCCGCTTGACCTCGAGCAGCGTCTCGGCCACCGGCCTGTCCGTATCGATTCGCCGGACCGGGGTTCGGCCGAAGTCGATGTTGGCGATCATGCTGTGTCGCCGTCGAACGTGGTCCTCCGGCTCCCGCTTGCCGCGTGTGGCGTTCCGCAGGACCGCGACCTCGAGCGGCACGCTCAGCTGCACGACCAGGTCGGGCGGCGGGATGTCCCGGTACAGGCGGGCCTCGAGGCGGGCGAGCAGCTGGCGCGATCGGCTTCCGCCCGGCGGCAGCGGCAGGTGGGGCAGCTGCGGCCCATCGGGCGCCCCGTTGGCGAGGGACGGATAGCGATCGCAGAGGACGATGGTTCCATTGGCGGCCAGTCGGAACGCCCGGAGGAGGAGCGAGCGGCGATCGTAGGCCAACAGCACCGAACGAACCGCGAACAGGAGCGGATAGCCCGGGCGCGCGTTCTCCCGCTGTTCCGGGGTGGCGCGCTCGGCTTCGATGCGCGTCGAGCGCGAGGCCGGCAGCAAAGACCGCAGCGTCGGCACGAGCAGGTTGGGGAGTGCGGTGAGCCAGGTCGACGGGGGCTTGCCCGCGTGAAATCGCGCCACGGAGAGATCCTCGTCCAACCAGTGGTCCAGCTCGGCCAGGAGCGTGGACTTGCCGCTGGCTTCGGGACCCACGAACGCGACCACCGCGCCGCCGGACACGAGGGCCTTGTCGCGCCGGGCTCCGAGGAGCCGGTGGGACATCAGGCTCAAGAACGTCGAGGCGCCGGTGAGCCGGACCCGCCAGGCCGGGTGTCTCGCGTAGGGCCGCAGCTGCCGGCGCAGGCGCCGGCCCAGCAGGATCCGCCGAAGCAGCGAGGTGGGCGTCGTGAGGGCCTTGATGCAGTCCGCGAACAGCGCGGGGTCCACGGCCGGCAGGAAGCGGCGCGCCAGCTCGACCGAATCCGCCAGCGGGCTCGCGGACGGCGAGCCGGGTCGCGACAACCAGCTCGCCTCCTCCTGGAGCTGCGAACGGGTCTTGCCCCGCGCCAACAGCAGCAGCTCCACGAGGGCGGTGTGCTTCAGCATCATCCGAACCGTGAACGTGACGAGCTCGGCGCCCTGCGTCGGGACCCGGACGCCCTCCACCTCCCGCGTGTGCTCCAGCAGCATCGTTTCGACGGGGAGGTGGTAGTTCTTCGCCAGGCTCTCCCCGGTCATCACGCGGAAATACACGTGGACGTGCGCGAGCACGCCGCTGGCGCCGTCCAGGGCGTAGTAGTGCTCCACGGAGGGGAAGTTCTTCCCGTCCATGCTCGCCGCCGGGTGGAAGCCCAGCTCCGCCATCAGCCGCCGGAACGACAGCGCGTCGGACCGCTCCACGAGCAGATCGATGTCCGTCTCGCCGGCGATCGTCTTCGTGAGGGCGAAGTTGCTCTTCCAGTGGCAGTACCGGACGCCGTTGCGATTGAATCCATCGATCAGCTCACGGATCTTCGCCAGCATGCTCAGGCTCGTCCGTGGCTCTCAGCCGGCAGCGCCGGCACACGACCGCCCGCGAGCTCCGAGTAGAGCTTGGCGTACTCCGCGTGCATCGTCCGGAGTCCGAAGCGCTCCTCGATCAGGGCCCGGCACTTCTGGCCGATCGCAGCCCTCTCCGGTGCGGACAGCTCCCGGAACCTCGCGATCTCCCTTGCGAATCCCTGTGCGTCACCGGGCGGGACGAGGGGGATGAAGTCCACGCCCTCCGCCAGCTCCCGATGCGGTGGTATGTCCGAGAGCACCACCGGGCGACGGCAGGCCATCGCTTCGAGCACGGCCACGGGAAGCCCCTCGCCCCACGAGGCCGAAACGAACAGGTCCGCTTCGACGAAGCGCTCGAAGACGCGATCTCTCTCGATCAGGCCGGGCGTCTCCACCTCTCCATGCAGGCCCGCCGTCTCCACCTCGCGCTCGAGCGACGGCCTCAAATGGCCGTCGCCGATGAAGACGAGACGGCTACCCCGAGGATCACTGGCTCGAAAGGCCTTCAGCACCGTGAAGGGGTTCTTCATCTCGATGAGCCCGACGGTCGCGATCGTGAAGCTGCCAGTCGGCGCGGATCGCTCCGCGCTCGCCACCCTGTCGATGCGGGCGAGATCGACGCAGTTCTGGACGACGCTGGTCCGGCCGCGGCCCAGCCACTTGAACAGCGCGGGGAAGCTCGCGGCGGCGGCGTGGCTGCAGAACACCAGCCGTCGAAAGCAGAGGAAGCTCGGCAGGAACAGCAGCTTGTTACGCAGCTTGAAGTTCTGGAACGAGTTCTGCACCGTGTGGACGCTCGACCCGATGAGCCTCCGGTACTGGCCGGTCAGCAGCAGGGTCATCAGCAGCAGCACGCCGGCATGCGGCGTGTGCACGTGGATGACGTCGTACTCGCGGGCCTGGAGCGCGGCGGTCAAGGCACGGTGAAAGCCTCGCAGCGAGTCGTCGCCGTCGAACAGCGTAATCTCGGATGGAGGCGCGATGCTGGACCTGAAATAGGTGCAGATCGTGATGTCGCGCTTGTCGCGCAGCGGCAGGCAGTGCTCGTTGTACTGCCCGTTCGTGGGCTTCAGCACGAGGATGATGTGCAGGATGCTGAACGGGCGATTCGACGTCGCCATGGATCTCACCGGCCTCCCAGGAGCAGTTCGGCGTACTGGTTCACGACGGTCTCGAGCTCGTAGGCCCGCCAGCTGTCCGCCGGCGGGGTGCCCTGGGCCGCGAGCGCCGTTTCGATGGCTTTCGCCAGGGCCTCCGCGTCGCCGACCGGCACCAGATGGCCGTACTCTCCGTTCTTCAGTATCTCCTTCGGCCCGCTGGGGCAATCCGTCGACACCACTCGCGTGCCGCAGCAGAGGGCTTCCACCAGGACCGTGGGCAGGCCCTCCCATCGGGAGGACAGCACGAAGAGCGCGGCGCGCGCCATGTACGCGAAAGGGTTCATGACGAAGCCCGGCAGGCTGACGTCCTCCTCGAGAGCCAGCTCCTTGATGCGCGCCTCGAGCATGGGTCGCTCCTCTCCCTCGCCCAGGATCAGCAGGCGCGCCGGGCGCTTCCGCCGCACCTGGGCGAAGGCCCGCAGCAGCGTCGGATAGTCCTTCTGCGGCTGCAAGCGGCCGACGGCCACGAGCACGGGCGGCTGGTCGGGCGCGAACCAAGGATGATTCAGGGAGGCTTGGGCCTTCTCGAGCACGTCGGCCTTCACGACCGACGGGTTGTAGATCACCGTGATCCGCTCGCGCGGGATGCTGGTCGACTGCGCCATGTCGTCCCGAACCCCCTCGGAGACGACGACGATGCCATCGGCCCACGGATAGAAATGCTTCATCAGCCGCGGGGTGAGCCGGCCGCGCCAGCGCTTGGAGTTGCCCGCTTCCTGGGAGACCGTGTTCTGCTCGTTCACGAAGAGACGGGTGCGGACACGGGCGATCCGCCACGCCCAGAGGGCGATGATGTTGACGTAGCCGAACACCGAAAGCATCGCCTCGGGCTGCTCGCGCCTCAAGTAGCGAACCAGTGCGGGCAGGCTGGTCAGCGCCCGAGACGCCTTCAGATCGACGACGCGCACCGATCCAGGCACCTCGTTCAGGAACGCGCCCTCGGCCTGGGCGAGCACCAGGTCGACGGCGCAGCCGTTCTCGGCGAGCCCGTGGGCCAGATTGAGCATCGAGCGCTGGCCGCCAGCGCCGAACAAAGACGGCATGAAGATCGCGATCCGACCTGCCCGCATCACGCCGAGAGGCTCCCGAGCGCCGGTGATAGGATTCGCCGGTGACTGGGCAGGCCAGCGCGACGAAGGTCGTCTACATCCTCGGCACGGCGCGCGGCGGCACCAGCATCTTCGGACGCGTGCTGGCCACGCTCCCGGGCGCAGGGCACGGAGGCGAGCTGCGTCGGCTGTGGAATCCCGGCCTTCAGCCCGGCCACACCTGCGGTTGCGGCAAGGCTCCCTCCGACTGCGCCCTCTGGTCGAAGCTCCTGGCCACTGGTTCCGGGGCGGCCTACATGGAGCCGAGCCTGAACGAGGTCGCGCGAGTTCAGGAGACGGCGGCGCCCGATGACCACGCGTGGTGGAAGGCCTACCGCATTCTCCGGACGAGCGGTACTCCGGGTCTCGCGACGGACGAAGCTCGCTACCTGGCGGCCTTCTGCGAGCTCTACAAGGCCTTCGCGCGCGCGAGCAGCTCGTCCGTGGTGATCGACAGCTCCAAGAACCCGGCCGACGCCGCGCTCCTCCATCGCGCACGGGACGTCGCGATGTTCTGCGTCCAGATCGTCCGCGACCCGCGTGGCGTGGCCTTCTCGCGGCGGAAGCGCCGGGCGCCGGACGAGCCCACTCGCGCCGCGCCGGTGGAGACGGCTCGCACGGCCGGTTACTGGATCATGCAGCACCTGAGCTTCGAGGCGGTGCGTCGGCGGTATGGACGGGAACGCGCGCTCCTCGTCCGATACGAGGATTTCATCGACGCGCCGGGCGCGGTCGTCGGAGCCGTGGCGCGCCTCGTCGGAACCGCGCCTCCCGCCTCCGAGCTGTCCGTCGGTGTGCCGATCGCGCTCCCGGTGTCTCACGAGCCGGACACCACGAGCACGAAGTTCAGCGCCCCCCAGGTGGTCCTGCGGCCCGACTCCCGATGGGAAAAGGAGCTGCATGCGCTCGACCGGTCCATGGTGACGCTGCTGACCTACCCGCTGCTTCGCCGGTACGGATACCCCATGCGGGCGCAACCGCGCACTGATCACCGGCCGAGATAGCTTCGAACCGATTCGCTGAGGCTCGCCGGAGTCGCCACCAGGCCGCTGAGCCACGGATTGCGGCGATTGAAGAGCGGAGGCTCCCACTCAAGCGTCCGGATCTCGCCCCCGGCCGCCAGCACGAGGGCGGCGCCGCCCGCCACGTCCCACTCGTGCTTGGGCGAGAGGGTCCAGGTTGCGTCCGTGAGGCCCGCCGCAACGCGAGCGAGCTTGTAGGCGACCGAGCCCATCGGCGTGACGCGGAAGGGCGCGGCGGAATCTGCCCACTCGCCGCGGCGGACCTCGCTGCGACTGGCCAGCACTTCCGCCCCGCGCAAGTCTCGACAGGCTCGGGCTGTCACGGGCTGGCCATTGAGCGTCACTCCGGCGCCGACCGAGCCCAGGATCAGCTCGCCCGTCGCCGGGTTGAAGACGCCGCCGGCCACCGGCAGGCCGTCCTCCACGAGACCGATCGATACGCACCACTCCGGAATGCCAGCCACGAACTCCTGTGTGCCGTCCAGCGGGTCCACGACCCACACCCTGTTCCGCTCGAGACGGATGGGGTCGTCGGCTGTCTCCTCGGAGAGCCACCCCTCGTCGGGCCGGGGCAGCACGCTCCGCAGCGTCTCGTCGATCGCGTGGTCGGCGGCGGTCACCTGATCGCCGCCGGCCTTGCGGCCGACCCACACGTCCCCGCCGAGCTTCTCGAGCGCTTTCTGTGCCTCGCCGAGGGCGAGCCGGATCCGTTCAACGTCCTCGGCGCGGCTGGCTGGCGCGGTGGCTGCGAGCACTTGGCTACTCCTGTCCATCGGCGAGGTACCCCTCCTTCCGCACGTGGAGCAGGATCGCCTGGGCGGCCTCCTCGGCGCTCAGCACACGGGTGTCCACCACGATCTCGGGATGCTCCGGAACCTCGTAGGGATCGTCGATGCCGGTCATGCCCTTGACGAGCCCCGCGCGCGCCTTGGCGTAGAGGCCCTTGCGGTCCCGGGCCTCGCACTCCTCGATCGCCGTGGCGACGTGGACCTCGATGAAGCCGCCGTACTCGTTGATCATCTCGCGGACCACGCGGCGCGCGGCGCGGTAGGGCGCGATCGGAGCGCAGATCGCGATGCCGCGGTTCTTCGTGATCTCGCTGGCCACGAATCCGATGCGGGTGATGTTGAGGTCGCGGTCCTTCTTGGAGAAACCCAGCTCGCTGGAGAGGTGCTTGCGGACGATGTCGCCGTCCAGCAGAGTCACCGGACGCGTCCCCAACTCCAGCAGCTTGGCCAGCAGGATGTTGGCGATCGTCGACTTTCCCGAGCCCGACAGGCCGGTGAAGAAGATCGTGAAGCCCTGCTTCGAGCGTGGAGGGAACGAGCCGCGCAGCTCGGTGATCACCTCCGGGTACGAGAACCACGTGGGCAGCTCCAGGCCCTCGCGCAGGCGGCGACGCAGCTCGGTGCCGGAGATCGAGAGCACGCGCGATCCCTGCGGGACCGCCGAGGCCTGCATGTACTCGGCCCTGTCCTCCACGTACACCATCTCCTCGAAGGGCAGCATGGTGATTCCGATCTCGGCCTCGTGGGCCTTCACCAGCTCCTGTGCCTCGTAGGGTCCATAGAACGGCTTGCCTGTCGAGTCCTTGCCGGGGCCGGCGTGGTCCCTGCCGACGATCAAGTGCGTGCAGCCGTAGTTCCGACGGATGATCGCGTGCCACACCGCCTCGCGCGGGCCGCCCATGCGCATGGCGAGCGGCAGCAGGCTCAGCATCGTGGTGGTCTCAGGGAAGTGCCGGAGCAACGCCTTGTAACAGCGGACGCGCGAGTAGTAGTCGACGTCGCCGGGCTTGGTCAGTCCCACCACGGGCTGGATCAGCAGGCAGGCTTCCGCGTCCTGCGCGGCGCGCCGCGTCAGCTCCGCGTGGGCGCGGTGCATCGGGTTGCGGGTCTGGAAGGCGACGACCCGCTGCCAGCCCCGCTTCTGGAACTCGGCGCGCAGTTCCGCCGGCGTGAACCGCAAGGTCTTGAACGTGTGGTGCGGCGGCAGCTCCACGCCTTCGACGCGCCCGCCGATGTAGACCGGATTGGACTGATGAACGAGATGGAACACCGACGGATGCGTCTCGTCGGTGGTCGCGAAGACCTGCCGCGCCTCTTCCAGCCGATCGGGACGCCAGAGGTCCGAGATCGTGAGCACCGCGAGCACCATCCCCTCGGGGTGCCGCAGCGCGATGCGGTCGCCCTGCTTCAGGCCGGCGCCAGCCTCTTCGGTGACGTCGAGGGTGATCGGGATGGGCCAGAGCGTGCCGTCGGCGAGGCGCATCTCGCGGCACACGCGGACGTAGTCGGCCTCGCCCAGAAAGCCGGACAACGGCGAAAAGGCGCCGTTCAGCAGCAGCTCCAGGTCGCACACTTGACGTGCCGTGAGGTCCCAGGAGGGCAGGCGCAGCGCCTCGTGCTTGAGGGCGGCCGTCGTCTCGGCGGGGGCGACGAGCTGCTTCGGTTCCAGAGCGTGAGGCGTCATCAGATTCATCTCAATCCCATCCTTCTTGGACCAGGTCTCAGGGGCCTGAGGGGGTCGACCGAGTGCGCTTGAACTCCTCGAGCGCCCTCTCTTGTGTTTTCGCGGTCGACTCGGACGGCACTGTTACCCTCAACTGCCATGCGGCGAAAATCTCAACCCACACCACACCCTCGTCACTTGCGGCAGGAGGGGGAAACCGCAGCGCCGGGAGCCGGCCGCTGGCAGAAACTCCGCTCGCCTGCCGGCCCCAGCCACGAAGGCGGCGGGCACTATAGCACAGAGCCGCGACGCCGTGGGGCGCGGCCCTGCCGCATCCATGCTGACCATCCCCAGGCTCCTAGGCTTCCCAGAAGAGGACCCCTGACACGGCCGAGCACGTTTGGTCGTACAATGCTCCTCCGTCATGCTCCTTCGTCAGGCTGGTGGAGTAGGCGAATTTTTCGTGGCTGCGTCGAGCGCTCGCCGCGGCCACGTCGTCGGTAGCGAGGGCTGGCCATGGAAGAGTACGTCTCGTTATCTGATTTCGTCGAGTTCTGGAGGCGCCACCGGCCTCGCATCCTGATCGCCCTCGCCCTTACGGTCGGCGTCGTCATGGGCGCGACCCTGCTGCTGACACCCATCTACGAAGCGGAGTCGCTGCTGCTGGTGAAGTACGGCCGAGAGTACATGTATCGCCCGGAGTTGGGCGAGCGTGATGCCATCGCCGTGGCCATGAACAAGGATCGGCAACTCGCACAGATCAACAGCGAGCTCGCGATCCTGCGCAGCCGGGAGCTGTTCGCGGACGTCCTCGCGCAGATCGGGACGACCCGGCTCTACCCGAACCTTCCGGAGGACCCCGCTGCTGCCAGCACGACCTCCGAGGCGGCCCTCGAGCGGCTCGAGAACAGCGTCTCTGCGTACCAGATCAAGGATTCCGACGTGATCAGGGTCAAGCTCGAGCATCCGGATCGCGAGCTGGCGGCGCAGGCGCTCAACACGATCGTCGACAAGTACATGGCGCGACACCTGAGCGCGTTCAGCGACGCGTCGACGACCGCGTTCCTGGAGCAGAAGGTGGCCAGCACCCGCAAGGACCTCCAGCAGTCGGAGGAGAAGCTCAAGGCCTTCCAGATGCGGACGCGCTCCTTCTCGGGGGAGCAGCAGGTCACGGCCCAGATCACTCAGCGCGACGAGCTGGAGTCGAAGCGCAAGAGTGCGCGCAGCGAGATCGCGGGCCTCGAGAAGCGACTCGGCTACTTGAACTCCGAGAAGGAGAAGGTCGCCTCGGACAAGAGCCGCATCAGCATGGAGGAGACCAAGGCCGTCGCCGACGCTCGGGCCCAGCTCCTCGAGCTCAGGCTTCAGGAGCAGAAGCTGATGGCCACCTTCAGCGAGAGCAGCCGGGCGGTCCAGAACGTCCGCGGCCAGATCAAGCTCGTCGAGGATTTCCTCGCCCAGCAACGCTCGACCGTCGGGCAGGGGCAGTTCGCCGACGACCTGGAGAAGCAGATCATCGCCACCCAGGCGGAGCTGCGTTTCCAGCAGGCACAGGCGGAGACCCTTGCCAGTCAGATCGGCACGCTCGAGAAGCAGATCTCCGAGTACACCCAGAGCGGGGCGGAGTATCGCGAGCTGACCCGCGATCGGGAAGCGGCTGAGAAGAGCCACGAGGTCTACGCGAAGAAGCTCGAGGAGTTCCGAGCCTCCGAGGAGATGGACCGCCAGAAGCTCACCAACATCAGCGTCATTCAGGCGGCCGCCGTGCCGATCGCGCCGATCCGCCCCAACAAGAGGCTGAACCTGCTCGTCAGCGTGATGCTGGGCATCGCGCTCGGGTTCGCCTGGGGCCTCGCGGTCGAGTTCCGGGAGCGGCAGGGGGGCCAGGGCGAAGCAGCCGTCGTACCCACGGACCAGGAAACGCTGGTCGCGCCGGGAACGATCCACTGGCGAAAGGCGCTGCGGAAGGCCGAAGCCCGCTCGGAGCCGGATCAGGTCGCGGAGGCCCCGCCGCCGAGCGCCAGCAAGAGCGGGGCTTGATGGCGATCGTCTAGTCAGGGACGCGAAGGGGCCAGGTTCCAGCGGTGAGCCGACGCATTCTGGTCGTCGACGACGACGTGCGCGTTCACGAGTTGGTCCGCTGGGCGCTGCGCGCTCCGCGCTTCGAGGTCCATGCCTTCAGCGATCCGCAGCGGGCGCTGGTGCGCGTGCTCGACGTCAAGCCCGAGTTGATCATCTGCGACATGATGATGCCGACCATGGATGGCCAGGTCTTCCTGCGCCTGGTCAAGCGCGCCCCCGAGCTCAGCCGGGTGCCGTTCCTGTTCCTGACCGCAGTGCGTCTCGGCTCCGAGGTGCAAGCCGCGCTGACCGCGGGCGCCGACGCCTACCTCGTGAAGCCCTTCCCCCTTGCCAAGCTCGTCGAGACCGTCGAGACGGTGCTCAAGCAGGCGGACAGCGGCGTGGCCGCGCCACCGGGACCGGACGCCACATCCGACGACAGGAGCTGGCCCCAGACCACGCCCGAGGATCTCCTGGAGGCCCTCGCGTCACAGGACGGGCTTCCCGCCGCGACGGTCATTCACCAGCCGCGGCGGGCAGCGCTGGACGCGCCGTCGCTTCCCGCGGCCGCGATGACGACGCGAGGACGCACTGCGCTCTCGGCGACGCCCCTGTCCCCACCCGAGCGGCCGGACGATGCGGTCGCAGAGCCCAGCCCGGAAGAGGCCGCTGAGGGGCCGGCACCCGTGTTCGAGGGCCGCTTCTCCACGCTGGACCTCGAGATCGGGCGCGTCCGGGTGGTGACTCAAGCCGCGAGCCGGCCCCACTTCGTCATCACGACCATCTTCGCGCTCGAGAACGAGGAGCGGGGTCTGAAGAAGATCGAAACGTTCTGGTGCCACCCATTGCATCGCCACGAGGACCTCGAGTTGGTCAAGAGGCAGGTGAACCTCCAGCACGATCGGGCCGTTGAGGAGGCACGCAACGAGCCACTCTTCGGTCCGCGCCGCGACGTCGTCTGGCGTCGCGGTTCGCGCGGCTCGAAGGAGCCCGAGAACACGTAGTCCGATCCCTTCCAGCTCCACGTCGAATACGAACCGGGCGGTCTTGGGGTAGAATGTTTGGCCGCCACCGGGCAGTCCGGGGCCGACCACGAGGAGTACGCGTGCCGAGATTCACTTTTCCCCTGCTCCTCGCGGTGCTGGCATGCCACGCCGTCGAAGCACAGACGGGCAGCGCACCTCCTGACGAATTCACCCTGCCGACTGTCGAGGAGACAGCGGTTCCCGGCTCGGACGCTTCGTCGGTTCAGGGCGACCTCGATGACAGCCGTCGCAGCCTGGGCCGCTTTGTGCCGAATCTGGGACGCAACATCGTCGGCGTGTTCTCCCGCGACAACCTGAAGCCCCTCTTCGCCGGCGCGCTCCTGACCGCCTCCGCCACGCGCTTCGACACGGATGCGCAGAGCCTGCTGCGGAGTCGGGCACAGGGCTTTGGCGAGGCGGGCCAGCGGGCCGGCACGCTTTCCACGGTGGCACCCCTGGCGCTGGGCCTCTTCGCGGCCGGCCGGGCCACGGCGGACACGCGCTTCCGCGCCCTCACCTACGACATGGCGCAGTCGGCCATGGTCACCGGCCTCTACACGGAGGTGCTGAAGCGCAGCGTGGGCCGCAACCGCCCGGACGGCTCCGACCCCCGGTCCTTCCCCTCGGGCCACACGTCCAACGCCTTTGCCTGGGCCACGGTGGCTCAGCATCACTACGGCGCCAAGGTCGGCGTGCCGGCCTACGCCGCGGCCGCACTCGTCGGCATGTCGCGCATCGAGCGCGACAAGCACCATCTGTCCGACGTGGTCGCGGGGGCAACCCTGGGCCTCATCGTCGGCAGGACCGTGGTCCGAGAGGATGGCGAGCCAGTGCGGCGCGAGAAGCGGGTGGCGATCGTGCCGATGGCCGATCCGAACGGGGCGGGCGTCGGCGCGGGCGTGCACGTCGAGTTCTAGCGCGCGCCGGCGTAAAATAGACGGTTCCTGCATCGCGCAGGAGCCCGAATGAGCCGACGCCTCCAAGAACGACACGGCCAACTGCTTCGGGACGAGGTGCGCCTCGGTTCGATCGAACAGCGGGGCCGCTTCCGGACGGCGCTGGTCTGGCCGAACCTCTACTTCGTCGGCATGTCCAACCTGGGCTTCCAGGGTGTCTTCCAGCTCTTCAACGCCCACGACGACGTCCTGTGCGAGCGGGCGTTCCTGCCCGGCGACGCGGATGCGGAGGAGCTCGAGAGGAGCGGCACGCCGCTGCGGAGCTTCGAGAGCGGCACGCCGCTCCGCGACTTCGACCTGATCGCGTTCTCGGTCTCCTTCGAGAACGACTACCTGCACGTCCTGAAGTTGCTGCGACTGGCCGGCATTCCGCTGCGGGCCCGGGAGCGCGGTGCGCGCGACCCGATCGTCCTGTTCGGCGGCGCGGCCGTGTTCCTGAACCCCGAGCCGCTCGCGCCCTTCGCCGACGTGATGGCCGTGGGCGAAGGGGAGGCCCTCGTCCCCCGGCTCCTGGACGCGCTGCTCGGCGCCGAGACGCCGCGGAAGGGACTGGACGCGCTCCGGGCCAGAGACGGCTTCTACGTGCCGTCGCGATACGCAGTCCACCACCACGCCGACGGGACGATCGCGCGAGTGGACGGCGAGGGTCCCGTCCTGCGCCAACGGGCCTGGCCGGGCAAGATGCCGATGCCGCAGTCGGTCATCCTCACGCCCCACACCGAGATGTCCATGAAGTTCATGGTGGAGATCTCGCGTGGCTGCCCGTGCATGTGCCGCTTCTGCTGGGCGGGCTACAACTACCTGCCGGTGCGCGGCTTCAGCCGGCGCGAGATCGTGGAGCGCGCCCGCGAAGTGCGCGGCGCGACGAACCGCATCGGCCTCGTCTCCACCGCCGTCTGCGACCATCCCGAGATCGACGGGATCGTGGACGACCTGGCGGCGCTCGGCTACGAGGTCTCGGTCGCTTCGTTGCGCCTGGACGACCTCACGCCGCAGTTCGTCTTCAAGCTCGCCGACACCGGCGTCCAGGGCTTGACCCTCGCCCCTGAATGCGGATCCGACCGTATGCGGCGGATCCTCAACAAGCAGTTCTCGAACGACGAGATCCTCGACAAGGCCTCATGGATCTTCGAGAACGGAATCCAGAACCTGAAGCTCTACTACATGGTCGGCCTGCCCTTCGAGCAGCACCAGGACGTCGAGGCGATCGTGGACCTCACCCTCCGGATCCGCGAACGCATGCTGGAGGCGGGCCGCAGGCGCGGCCGACTGGGCCGCATCCATCCGTCGGTGAACCCCTTCGTGCCCAAGCCAGGAACGCCGTTCCAATGGCTGGCCATGGAGGATCCGAAACAGACCGACAAGAAACTCCAGTACCTGCGCAAGGCCTTCGCCAGGATCCCGAACGTGGACGCGATCCTGAAGAGCGCACGGACCGGCGTGACGCAGTCGATCCTGGCGCTCGGCGACCGACGGTTGGCCGACGCGATGGAGCTGGCCGCGCGCGAGCGCGTCGAGCTGAAGCGCGCGCTCAACGCGACGGGCCTCGACCCGGCGTTCTACCTCTTCCGGGAACGCGGCCAGGACGAGATCCTGCCCTGGGACATCGTCGACAACGGCGTCAGCAAGGCCTATTACCTCAAGGAGCTCGACCGCAGCCGGCGCGAGGCGCCGTCGCCACACTGCCCCGAGGTCCAGGGCTGCATCCGCTGCGGTGTGTGCGTGGACACGCCCAACCCGCAGTACCATCTTCCCGAGAAGTGGAAGGCGCTCGGCACCTCGCCGCGCTACCTGCGAACGGTGAGCGACAGCGCATGAGATCGATCTCCGCCGCAATCCTGATCCTGGCCATGTCCTGCGATTCCAATGTCGCGGGCCCGAGCCGGCGCGCCGCCCTCGGCCAGAGCTTCGAGCTGCGCGTGGGCGAGACCGCCACGATCGAAGAGGAGGGGCTGACGATCGGCTTCACAGGCGTGACGAACGATTCGCGCTGCCCGATCGACGTCGTGTGCATCCAAGCGGGCGACGCCACGCTGCGCCTGACGCTGCGTCGCGTGCCACAGCCCGCGACGATCGTGGAGGTGAAGACACCGGGCCCCCCTGATTCCGTCTACGACGGCTATTCAATCGAGGTCCGCACCCTGCTGCCCGCGCCGCGCGCCGCCATACCCACGGAGCCGAACTCCTACATCGCCACGCTCGTCGTGAATCGCGCCTCGTCTTGACCCCCCGGAAGAGCAGCGCCTAGAATCGCTGGACCTTGGTCCAATCCGAGTCGGGCAGCTCGAAGGCCCCGCTGCTGTTGGCGGCGCTGCTTTTCATTGGCGGTCTCGCCATGGTGGCCTTCACGTTCCTGAGTCCGCCCGGGACCCGGCTCAGCGGCATCGACCCGGCCCGCGCCCGGCCCGGCGACCGCGTGATGCTGCGGGGCTCGGGGTTCGCTCCTGATTCGGCGGGAAACGTTGTGATATTCGGGGACCGTACGGCGCGCGTGGTCGGCGCGAGCGAGTCACAGCTCACGGTCGAGGTGCCCGAGGTTGTGCTCGACGGGCAGCCCTCGAGCGTCGCGGTCCGCGTCGTCGTGGGTCAGAGGGCCAGCACTGCGCTGAGCGTGGAGGTCTACCACGACCCCGCGGTGCAAGCCGACCCCGCGGTGCAAGCCAGCCCCACGCCCACGCCGCCCGTCGAGACCGCCGTGGCCCAGGTCGAGGCCGAGCCCTCGGCCGCCCCGGCCGGCGGCGTCGCCCCGAAGGCCCCCCGAAACCGCACGTCCTCGCGACCCAAACCGCCGCCTGCCGTGGCAGCGGCCGCTCCTCCGCTCGCGGCACCGGCGCCCGCCGCACCGCCGGCTTTGCCGCCCGCGCAGCGGCGTTTCGTCCTCGAGCGTACCAACGTGGAGAGCACGAAGCGCGTGGCCGCGGAGCTCGAAGGCTTCGACACCACCGGAGTAGACGTGAAGCGGGCTCCCGACGTCGTCGGGCGCGTGGACTTCGAGGTCACCCCGTCCCAGGTCAGGCCCGGCGACCGTTTCACGGTCAACGTCTACCTCATCAACGACGGCCGCAAGGACATCAAGCTCAAGGACATGTTCGTGGCCACGAGCGTGAACGGGCGCCTCGTGAGCGGGCCCGCGGCCCCCCGCGCCCGCGAAGTTGGGCCCAGGAAGAAGGCCGTGATCGGCAGCTTCAGCGAGACCTGGCGCGACACCATCGCCACCTGGGCGATGGATGTGACCGTCACCTCGGACCGCGGGGACGTCTACAAGAACCAGGTGATCTGGAAGTAGTCCCAGCTGGTTCTTTTTTGAACCAGGGGCCGGTTTCGCGCGTCTCATAGGCGGCAGGGGGAGGGGTGTCGAATGCGCAGGGGCACCGTGGCCGTCGCCGCCGTCGTGTTGGTCGGGGGGGTCGCGGCAGCCCTCTACAGCCGGGCGATATCGAGCAAGGACGGTGCGTTCAAGACCGTGAGCGTCGCCCGCGGCGGCGTCACCGAGAAGGCGCTGGCAGTCGGCGCCATCCGCCCCAAGCGCGAGATCGCGGTGAAGAGCAAGATCTCGGGAATCGTCAAGAGGTCCTACCACGAGGTCGGCGATCGGGTCCGGGCGGGCGATCTGCTCTTCGAGATGACGCCCGATCCGACGCCGCTGGAGCTCACGGAGGCGCGCCGTGAGCTCGAGATCGCCCAGAACATCTACGACCAGGCCAAGAAGAGCTGGGATCGCTCGGGCGCGCTCCGCGACCAGGGCATCCTGGCCACTCAGGAGTGGGACAGGGCCGACAGGGACGTCCAGGACGCCCAGATCCGCCTGAACCTCGCGCGGGAGAAGCTGGCCCTGGTCGAGAAGGGGCGCGTGCGCAGCGAGAAGGTGGAGGTCGAGTCGGTGATCCGCGCGCCCATCGACGGCACCGTGCTCGAGCTGCTGGTCAACGAAGGCGATCCCGTGGTGCCGCTCACTTCGTTCCAGGCCGGTACGCCCCTCGGGACCCTGGCCGACATGACCACGCTGGTCTTCAAGGGCACCGTAGACGAGATCGACGTGGGCAAGCTCAAGGAGGGCATGCCGGCCCGCATCAAGATCGGCGCCCTGCCCGACGCCAAAGTCGACGGCACCGTCTACAAGATCTCGCCGAAGTCGAAGATCGCCGAGGGCGCGACGCTCTTCGACGTCGAGATCGAGCTCAAGCCCGCCGAGGGTGTCGTGCTCCGGGCCGGCTACTCGGCCAACGCCGACGTCGTGGTCCGCGAGAAGGCCGACGTGCTGCTGCTCCCCGAGCGCCTCGTGTCGTTCGCAGAGGGCAAGGCCAGCGTCGAGGTGCCGGGGGCTCCGGGCCAGCAGCCGTCGAAGAAGGAGATCAAGGCCGGACTCTCGGACGGCCTCAACGTGGAGGTCGTGGACGGTCTCGCGCAGGGCGACCTGGTGGTCGAGCGCCCGCCCAAGAAGATCGAGTAGCGGTGACCTCCTTCGCGTTCCTGAGGCAGATGCTCCAGGACGTCCGCCATCAGAAGCTGCGGACGATCCTGACGCTGCTCGGCATCACCTGGGGCACCGTCTCGGTGTCGCTGCTGGTGGCCTTCGGCGAGGGCCTCGAGGAGCGGATTCGCAAGAACCAGAAGGGCCTCGGAGAGAGCATCGTGATCGCCTGGCCGGCCCGCACCTCGCTGCCCTGGAACGGCCTGGGCAAGGGCCGCCCGATCCGGGTCACCCAGGAGGACGTCGCGGTGCTGCAGACCGAGATCCCCGAAGCCAGCTTCTCGGGCGAGTTCAGCCGCGACAAGAGCGCCTTCCGCCGCGAGCGGGCGCGCCTGACGCCCGAGATGTCGGCCAACAGCCCGATCTTCGCCGCGATGCGCAACATCATCCCGGCGGCGGGCGGCCGCTACGTGAACGACCTCGACATGGACCGGCGCCGGCGCGTGGTGTTCCTGGGCGACGCCCTCAAGAAGGACCTGTTCGGCGAGCGGGAGGCCGTCGGCAAGACCGTGATGATCGACAACATCCCCTTCCTCGTCGTCGGGGTGATGGAGGAGAAGGCCCAGGACTCGAGCTACTCGGGCCGCGACAAGGACAAGGCCTTCGTGCCGGCCTCGACCTTCGAGGGGTTGTTCGGCGAGCGCAATGTCGAGAACTTCGTGTTCCAGGCCAAGAGCCCGGAGCTGGTGCCGAGCGTCACCAAGCGCGTCTACGAGATCCTCGCACGGCGCAAGAACTTCGACCCCGAGGACAAGGAAGCGATCGGGATGTGGGACACCACCGAAGGCGAGAAGTTCTTCCAGGTGTTCTTCGGCGTGTTCCGCGCCTTCCTCGGCATCGTCGGCTCCTTCACCCTGATCGTCGGGGGCATCGGCGTCTCGAACATCATGTACGTGGTGATCGAGGAGCGCACGCGGGAGATCGGGATCAAGCTGGCCGTCGGCGCGAGGCCCAGCTTCATCCAGAGCCAGTTCGTCCTCGAGACGCTGACGCTCACCGCGATCGGCGGCCTGCTCGGGTTCCTGATCACGCTCGGCGTGATGGCCGTGTTCCCGGCCTCCCTCGACGAGTACGTGGGGACGCCCAAGGCCTCGCCGATCGTGATCCTGACGACGACCGCGCTCCTGGGCGTCATCGGTTTCGTCGCCGGCTACTTCCCTGCGCGCCGGGCCTCCCTGATGGACCCGGTCCAGGCCCTGAAGCTCGCATGAGGCGGCGGTGAGAGCCCGTTACGAGTTCGTCAAGACCGAGGGTGCCCTCGTCTGGCGCCTGTTCCGCGCCGACGCGGAGCACCAGACGAAGCGCATCGCGCTCACGGTGCTCGCGATCGCCTGGGGCACGCTCTCGATCGTGATGCTGCTCAGCTTCGGAGAGGGCTTGAAGCGGGCCTTCCACAAGAGCAAGCGCGGCCTGGGCGAGAACATCGCGATCCTCTGGCCAGGGGCCACCACCAAGGCATTCGCCGGCCTGCCCTCGGGCCGTTCCATCTCGTTCCGCGACGAGGACGCAGGTCTGCTCAAGGAGCGCATCCCCGAGATCGGCGCCCTCTCCCGGGAGTACGCCAAGCGAATCGGCGTCACGTACGGCAAGAAGACCGTGAACGCGCGGGTGCGAGGCGTCGATCCCAGCTTCGGGGAGATCCGGCACGTCTTCGCCCAGAACGGCGGGCGTTTCGTGGACGAAATCGATTTGACCGAGAAGCGCCGCGTGGTCGTGCTGGGCGACGAGCTCGCGACCGACCTGTTCGGGACCCAGGACCCCGTGGGCCACACGGTCCAGATCAACCAGTCGACCTTCCTGGTGATCGGCGTGATGCAGCCCAAGACCATGATGGGGATGTACAGCGGCCCCGACAAGGGGCAGGCCTCGATCCCTGCCACGACCTTCAAGGCGATGTTCACCGACGCAAAGGTACAGAACCTCGTGTATCGACCCGTGAGCCCGGCCGCCGCCGATCAGGCGAAGGCCGAGGTCTACCGCATCCTCGGCGCGAAGTATCGCTTCGACCCCGACGACACCCGCGCCATCTCGATCTGGGACACCCGCGAAGACCAGCGCATCGTGGACAACATCGGGATCGGCATCCAGATGTTCCTGGGCGTGATCGGCGCGTTGACGCTGTTCGTCGGCGGCATGGGCGTCGCCAACATCATGTACGCGGTGGTGAAGGAGCGGACGCGCGAGATCGGCGTGAAGATGGCGCTGGGCGCGAAGATGCGCCAGGTGATGACGCCGTTCGTGCTCGAGGCGCTGCTGATGACGGTGATCGGGGGCTTCCTCGGTACGACGGTTTCGCTCGGCCTGATGGCTGGCGTCGCGGCGCTGCCCTTGAAGGGCGAGGCGTTCGACTTCCTGGGCCGGCCGACCTTCTCGCCTGGCGTCGCGCTCGCGACCGCGGCGGTGCTCGGAACGATCGGCATGCTGGCCGGGTACTTCCCCGCGCGCCGCGCCGCGAGCGTGAACCCCGCGGATTCCTTGAGGTACGAGTGAGGCAGGATCCATGATCAGCATGCGCCAGATCCGCAAGGTCTACAGCACGGGCAAGGTCGACGTGGAGGCGCTGCGCGGCGTCGACCTCGAGATCGGCTCGAACGAGTACGTAGCGATCGTGGGCCCGTCGGGCTCCGGCAAATCGACGCTCATGAACATCGTCGGCTGCCTGGACACGCCCACCTCGGGTGAGTACGTGCTGTCCGGCGAGCGCGTCGGCGGCCTCGATCGCAACCGGCTGGCCGAGATCCGCAACCGCCGCATCGGCTTCGTGTTCCAGAACTTCAACCTGCTGCCGTACGCCACGGCCCTCGAGAACGTGGAGCTGCCCCTGCTCTTCGCGGGAGCGGCAGCGAAGGAGCGCCGCGAGCGCGCCTCTGCGATGCTCGACAAGGTGGGCCTCGGCGACCGCCTCGAGCACAAGCCCACGGAGCTCTCGGGCGGCCAGATGCAACGCGTGGCGATCGCGCGCGCCCTGGTCAACACGCCGGCCATCCTGCTGGCCGATGAGCCCACCGGCAACCTCGACTCGGCGGCGGGGAAGGCGATCGTGTCGCTGTTCGCCGAGCTCTACGCCGCGGGCCAGACGATCGTCCTGATCACCCACGACGCGGGCATCGCGAAGCTCGCCTCGCGTGTGGTGCAGGTCCGCGACGGGCAGATCGTGGAAGACCGCCGCGCGGCTTAACGATCACGCTGTAACGACGGCCCGGGGACACGGAGGACAGGGAGACGACGGAGAGGAACGGAGCCCGAGAAAGCAGCTCTGCGATGACTTCAAGATGCTTCTCTCGCTCCGTTTCTCCCCGTTTCTCCCATTTCTCTGTGTTCCCGGGCCGTCGTAACGTGACGTGCCTTCAGCGGCCGCGCCACAACCTCTCGTAGGCCGACCACTCGTCCGCGTCGGTCGTCCACTCCGCATACAGCGCGACGCCCTCGAAGGTGCCGCCGGTGCCCAGCCCGCGCAGGCCGGCCACGATCCCGGGGATCGCGTTGTCGGGCGTCTCGACGCCGCCGCGGTGCATGATGCCGGTCTCGTCGTAGGTCGGCACGCCGAGCAGCACACGCACTCGCGGGCTGGCGCGGTCGAGCGTCCGCGTCACGGCGGTCGCCGACCACGCGACGTAACGCCGATACAGCGGGGCCGTGGGCAGTGCCGTGTCATAGGCCATCACGACGAGCTGGTCCACGATCCCGCCCACGCGGGCGTAGTACTCGGGCGTCCAGAAGAAGTTCGGGGCGAACGGCACCGGGATAGGCCCGGGTCGTATCGCCGACACCGAGAGCGTCTTCTCACCGACGGCCGTGCGCAGGGCACGCAACAGCGCGAGAAAGTCGTGGTCGCCCTCGGCCACGGGCTCGACGTTGAGGTGGATGCCGTCGAAGCCCTCGTCGATCAGACCGCGGCACTCGGCCACGATGCGCTGGCGCTGGCCCAGGTCCGCGAGGTCGATGGTCCCGGGCCGCTGGCGCTTATAGCCCACGCGAAGGCCGCCGACCCAGGGCAGCACCTGCATCTCGGGCGCGACGCGGCGAGCCGTCTCGAGGAACGCGCGCATCTGCTCGCGGCTGTGCAACGGCAGCCGCCCGGCGGCGTTGAACGGGATGAGGTGCGGGAACACGTAACGGACTCCATGGGCGTGCAGCTCGACGAACAGCGCTTCCGCCTCGGGCAGCGGCTGCTCGTGCTCGAGCCAGCGGTGTTCCAGCCACACGGCGTTGCGGTCCTGGTTGAAGGGGTGCGGGAGCGAGTCTCCCGACGGAGCCCACGCCACCCAGAGCAGGCCAAAGACGCCGGCGAAGAGCGCGGCTGCCAGGAGCCGCGCCACGAGCCGGAGCGCCCTCATCGCAACAGCAGCACCGCGGCAGCCGCGTCGGTCCGTCCATGGGTCAGGCTGACCAGGGTCCGACTCGCGCCCCGCTCCCGCAGCCTGGCCACGCCGCGCGGCGACAGGCGCAGCGTGGGCGGCCCGCCCCGGGCCGGCAGCACCTCGACCTCGACGAGCTCCAGGGCCAGGAGCCCGGCGGCCGCGCGCTTCGCGGCCAGCCGCGCCGCAAGCCTCCGCAGCGGATCGCTCTTGGAGCGCGCATAGGCCAGCTCCGCCCCGCTGAAGGTCTCGAGGGGGACAGCCGCCGCTTCCTCGATCGCGATCACCTCGAGGCGGCTCGCCACCACGCCGTCCTCCGCCTCGGAGCTCGACATCCGTCGAGTGTAGCGTGGATGATGAAGGGGCCCATGGTTCTCCGGACCGCGTGCATCCCCGCCCTCACGGCCGTCCCCGGCCTGGTCCATGGCTTCGAGCAGCGCTCGCAGGAAAACGGCGCCGAGACGCGCGGCGAGACCCGCGAGCGGGTCCGCGCGGCGCTCGGACCCGCCGGCCGGCTGCACCTCTTGAAGCAGGTGCACGGTGTCGCGGTCGTGGCCGCTCCATTCGAACACAGCCCCGAGGCCGACGCGGCGACCGCCGCCGAGCCCGGCATCCTGCTCGGCATCGAGACGGCCGACTGTCTCCCCGTGTTGCTCGTTGACCCGGAGCTTCGGCTCGTGGCCGCGGCCCATGCCGGCTGGCGAGGCACGGCCGGAGGAGTCGTCAGCGCCGCCGTGGACGCGCTGCGAGCGAGAGGCTCGCGACCGGAAAGCCTGGTCGCCGGCCTGGGCCCCGGCATCGGACCCTGCTGCTACGAAGTCGGCGAGGAGCTGCGCGACGCCTTCGGGCCGTTGGCCGACGCTGTGTTCCGGCGCGGCCCCCGGGGCCGGCCGCATCTCGACGTACGCGCGGCGAACGTGCGCCAGCTGCGCGACGCCGGGCTGCGAGAGGAGCGCGTGCATCACGTGGGCGACTGCACCGCGTGCACGCCGGAGCTGTATCCCTCCTATCGGCGTGACGGGCCGGGCGCGGGCCGCATGATCAGCTTCGTCGGCTTCGCGCGCTGATCCGCAGCCGCAGCTGCAACGCTGGTAACGGAGATCACGGAGAACCGGGAGGGTCCGAGAGAATCGGAGCGAGAGACCGCTAACTCTCGCAGGACGATATCTCGAACGCCGTTTCTCTCGTTCTCTCCCGTTCCTCCGTGTCCCCGGGCCACGGTTGCTGGGTCGCTACTTGAGCTTGGACGCTTTCTCGTCCAGCGCACGGTTCGCCAGGCGATCGGCGTCGCGGTTCCGCTCGCGTGGCACGTGGGCGATCCGGGCGGCGTCGAAGCGGCGCAGCAGGCCCTGGGCCTCGCGGTTGCGCGCCTGCATGTCGGGATGCTTGACCTTGTAGGCGCCGCTCATCTGCTTCACGACCAGCTCGGAGTCCGAGAAGACCGAGACGCGACGGGCACCCCGGGCGAGGGCCCAGCGCAGCGCGTGGAGCAGCGCCTCGTACTCGGCTACGTTGTTGGTGGCGCGGCCCAGATAGCCGTAGAGCGCGGCGACCTCCGCGCCGGCTTCGTCGGTGACGTGCACGCCGAAGCCCGCCTCGCCGGGATTGCCACGGGACGCGCCGTCGATGAACATCCTGAGGGACTTGCCCTCATCGGTCACGGCTGCGAGGGGACTGCTGCCGCCGTGGTGTCGTAGAACAGGATGCGGTTGCAGGCGGGGCACTGCACGATGTCCTCGTTCTTCTTGAGATCCACGTACATCTGCGGGCGCAGCTTCACGTGGCACACCTGGCAAGTGCCGTCCCGCGCCTCGGCGACGGCCACGCCGCGCAGCTTCGCGACCCGCGCATACAGGGCCAGGACCGCCGGCGAGAGGGTGGCGGCCACCGCGTCGCGCTCTGCCCGAAGCTGGTCCGCCTGGGCCTGCAGCGACCGCGCCCTGGCGTCGAGGGAGCTGCCCTCCTCCCGAAACCGCTGCTCCACGGCCTTGAAGACCTGCTCCTCCTGCTTGACCTCGTCGTCCAGGGTCTCGGTCTTCTCCATCTCGCCAAGAATCAGGTCCTCGCGGCCGCGAATCTCACGCTCCACACCCTCGATCTCGTGAAGCATCGCGGTGTACTCCTTGTTGGTCTTCACGTCCATGAGCTGGCCTTTGTACTTGGAGCGCTTCTGTTCCAGGTCCTGCAGCTCGGTCTCGTGCTGCTTGCGGTTCTTCTGCGAGCCTTGAAGCTCGACGCGTGCCGTGTCGAGCCGGGCACGCTCCTCGGACAGACGCGCCTCCAGCGCGGCCCTGTCGCGGGGCACCTGGGCGAGTTCGGCTTCGACCTTCTGGAGCTGAGAGGCGGCCTTCTGAAGCTGGACCAGTCTTTCGAGGTCGACGTTCACCGACGCGCATTCTACCCTTCGCGCGATC
>DATFEN010000267.1:0-6713 GCA_035251085.1 Vicinamibacteria bacterium
GCTTCGACCTCCGCCGCCACCATCTCCCACTGGCCCATGAGCTCGCCGACTTCCCACATCAGGGACTGGTGCTCCGAGACTTTCTTGTCGGCGGCGGCGCGGTCGTCGTAGAACCCGGGCGCAGCCATCTCCGCCTCGAGCGCCTTCACCGCCTGCTCCTTTTCGGCGATGCGCTTCTCCAGCTCGGTGAGGCGGGCCTTCAGCTTCTTCTGCTCGCGGAGCACGACCGACCGCTCGGGCCTTGCGTCTCTCGGGCGCAATCGCGGCGCTAGCGGATCCTTGGCGGGGGTCGGCGCCGGAGCGACAGGAGGCGTCTTCGCGGCCGGCTTCGACGCGGTGCGCGCGGCCTTCGCCGCCTCCGGCTGAGGCCCGCTCGCGGGGGCAGGTTGCGTTGCCGTCGGCTTCGCGGCGGCCGGGATCGGAACGTCCAGTCCGGCCTCCCGCCGCTTCTTGAAGTCGACGAAGTCCTCGTAGCCGCCGGGATAGAGCAGCGTCTCGCCCCCGCCGATCTCGATCACCTTCGTCGCGAGCTTGTCCACGAAGTAGCGGTCGTGGGAGACGAAGATGAGCGTGCCGCCATAGTCCGCAAGCGCGTCGAGCAGCACTTCCTTGGAGTCGAGATCGAGGTGGTTCGTGGGCTCGTCGAGCAGCAGCAGGTTGCTCGCGTTCAGCAGCATCTTCGCGAGGGCCAGCCGGTTGCGCTCTCCGCCCGAGAGCACGGCGCACTTCTTGTAGACGTCGTCGCCCGAGAAGAGGAACCCCCCGAGTATGGTGCGGATCATCGGCACCATCGTCGTGGAGCTCGCCGAGGACATCTCTTCGTACACGGTCAGCGCCGGATCGAGCACCGAGGCCTGGTCCTGGGCGAAGTAGTCGGGAACGACCTGGTGGCCGAGGGTCCGCGTGCCTGCGTCCGGACGGTCGATGCCCGCCAGGATCCGCATCAGCGTGGACTTGCCCGCGCCGTTTGGGCCGACCAGGGCGATGTGATCGCCCCGCTCGACCAGCAGGTCCACAGAGCGGAGCACGACGTTCTCGCCATACACGCGGCGGGCACCGTGAAGCTCGATCACGACGCGGCCGGCCTTGGGCGCCTCGGGGAAGTGAAAGCGGATCTTCTTGCGCTCGGGCGGGATCTCGATGCGCTCGATCTTGTCGAGCATCTTGATCCGGCTCTGGACCTGCTTGGCCTTCGTCGCCTGGTAACGGAAGCGGTTGATGAAGACCTGCATCTTCTCGACCTCTTCCGACTGGCGACGGTGCGCTTCGCGGAGGCGCTCCATGCGCGCGGCGTGCTCGACCACGTAGTGGGAGTAGTTCCCGTGATAGTCGGTGAGGGTGCGGAGCCCGACCTCGGTGATGCGCTTCACCGTCGCATCGAGGAAATAGCGGTCGTGGGAGACGAGGACGACCGAGCCGGGGTAGTCGCCCAAGTACTCTTCCATCCAGTTGCGGGCGGGGAGGTCGAGGTGGTTCGTCGGCTCGTCCATGAGCAGCAGGTTCGGCCGGGCGAGCAGCAGCTTCGCGAGGGCGATGCGCATCTGCCAGCCGCCCGAGAACTCCTCGCACCTCCGCTGCTGGTCGGCGAGGGAAAAACCGAGGCCCTTGAGGATGTCCGCCACGCGCGCGTCCATCTCGTATCCGCCCAGGGCCTTGAAGCGCTCCTGGACGTGGGCGTAGCGCTCGAGCAGCTTCTCGTGGTCGCCGCCGTCGTCGTGGCTGGCCTTCTCGAGGGCGTCCTCGATCTCGTGCTGCTCGGCCTTGAGGCGTAGCAGCTCCTCGAACGCCGTCACCACCTCTTCGTAGACGGTCTTTCCCTTGTGGACGATGCCGTCCTGGGGCAGGTAGCCGATGGTCGTGTTCGAAGCCATGCGAATGGAGCCGGCGTCCGGCTCCTCGAAGCCCGCGAGCATACGCAGCAGCGTGGTCTTTCCCGCGCCGTTCGGGCCGCTGAGGCCGATCCGGTCCCGCTTCTTGACGTGCCACGACACGTCTTCGAGCAGGACGCGCTCGCCGTAGCGCTTCGTGAGCCCCTCGATATGAATCACAGCCCTAGAAACTCCACGCAGGCTCGCTTGAGCGCCTCGCGGTGCTCGGGGTCCATGAAGTTGAGGCGGTACTCGTTGATCACCTTGACCTCGACCGCCTCCCACTCCGTCCAGCACTCGCCGCAGATGCCCTCGAGGACGCTGGATTTCCGGTCGCCCAGGAAGGCGACCTTCGACGTCTTCGGCGGCTCGCCGTCACGTCCACACCTCTGGCAATGCAGGCTCATGCGCTCCTCAGCAAACCACCCATTATAATCGGCGGGTTATGGACACCGCGACCGCGCCGTCCAGCTTCGCTGCCCTGAACCTCAAGGCCGAGACCCTCGCGAGCCTGGACGCGAAGGGCTACCGCGCGCCCACGCCGGTCCAGCAGGAGGCCATCCCGCGGGCCCTCGAGGGCCGCGATCTCGTGGTGCAGTCGAGGACCGGGACCGGAAAGACCGCCGCCTTCGGCGTCCCGATCATGGAGAAGGTGGACCCGGAGCGGGAGGAGGTTCAGGCGCTCGTCCTGGCGCCGACGCGCGAGCTGGCCCTGCAGGTCGCCGAGGAGCTGAGCTCGCTGGGCCGCGGGCGAGGGATCCGCATCCAGTCGATCTACGGCGGCGACTCGATGGAGCGCCAGCTCGAGGGCATCCGGGCCGGGGCGCACGTGATCGCCGGAACGCCGGGGCGCGTCCTCGACCACCTGCGCCGGCGCACGCTCAAGCTCGACTCCTGCCGCACGCTCGTCCTCGACGAGGCGGACCGCATGCTGGACATGGGCTTCGCAGTCGAGATGGCCCAGATCATGGAGTACGTGCCGCCCGAGCGGCAGACGCTCTTGTTCTCGGCCACGATCCCGCTCGGGATCCGCGGGCTCATCTACCACTACATGGCCGAGCCCGAGTGGGTGCTGCTCTCCGAGGACCAGGTCTACGTGAAGGAGGTCGAGCACCTCTACTGCATGACCCCGCGCCTGCACAAGGAGGCCAGCCTCTACAAGCTCATCGAGTACGAGAATCCGGCCAGCTCCATGGTCTTCTGCAACACGCGGGAGGAGACGCGGCAGGTCTACACCTTCCTGGCCGGCAAGGGGCTGCCCTGCGCGATGCTCTCGTCGGACCTGCCGCAGCGGAAGCGCGAAAAGGTCCTCAGGGGCTTCCGGGCGGGAGAGATCCGCCACCTGGTGACCACCGACGTGGCGTCGCGCGGCATCGACATCGAGGACCTGTCGCACGTGTTCATCTTCTCGAGCCCCGACTCGCCCGAGCAGTACATCCACCGCGCAGGGCGCACGGGCAGGGTGGGGAAGAGCGGGCGCGCCATCAGCCTGGTCTCGGCCCACGACCTGCTCAACTTCAACCGGCTCGTGAAGCGCTATCACGTCGAGGTGAAGGAGCTCACCGTGCCCTCCGACGAGGAGGTGCAGGCGCGCAAGGTGGAGCGCATCGTCACGCAGCTCGCGGCGGAGGGCCAGTCGCTGCCGCTCGACGAGTTCGTGGAGCAGGGTCCCGTCGCAAGGCGCATCGCCGAGCACGAGCACCGCGACCGTATCGTCGCGCTTCTGCTGCGCCGCTACCTGCAGCCTCCCGCGGAGGAGGCCGATGAGCTGGAGGCCGCGGAGCCTGCGCCGCCTCGCCACAGCGGCCCTCCGCGCCGCCGCCGAAGGCGCGGACGCCGCTAGCGGAACCTGACACAGGAGACCGGAATGCTGGAGAGCCTCGCGCTCGCCCTCGCTCTCGCCTTCACGACAGAGGCGCCTGCGTCCGAGGCGAACCTCAAGCGCATCGTGGCCGACTACGTCGGGCTGTATCGTCGCGACTCGCTGCCGCAGTGGCGCGCGCTGTTCCTGCCGTCCTTCACGGTCGCCTCGACGAACGCCGACGGCTCAGTCCGTCTGCGAAACCTCGCCGACTTCTACGCCGCCCAGGAGCGCTACCTCGCCAGCGGCCGCGCCATCGAGGAGAAGCTCGAGAACGTCGCGATCGAGCGCAGGGGGCGGCTGGCCAGCGTGTGGGCCGACTTCGTGCTCACCGACCAGGGAGAGACGAGCCGCGGCAAGCTGTGCCTCTCGCTCATCGAAGAGAAGGGAAGCTGGCGCATCCAGTCCCTCGTCTTCGCCTACGATGACGCGAACTGAGCCGGCTACTCGCCCAGCCGGGAGCGCTTGAACGCCTCCCAGGCCTCTGGAGCCATCGGGACGACCTCGAGCAGGCGCAGGCGTCCGTCCACGAAACCCGGCTCGTCCGGGATGGGGAGCTCGAACTCCACGATGTGGCCGCGATCCACGTCCGCCCACAGCGTCCCCGAGGTCCCTTCGAGGCCGGGGCCGCTGATCCTGTAACGTCGGCTTGCCTTCCCTTTGCGAGTCTCGCGCGCTTCGTACGCCGCGTGAACCGCGCCGAGATCGGCGAAGCTCACCGCCTCGCCCTTCTGGACGCCGCGCCGTGGCATCAGCCGCCGATCTTGCTCTTGGCGATCGCGGCCTGCACGGTGTGGATCGTCTTCTCCATCATGCCGTTCAGGGCTTCGTCCTGGTCGAACTTCGGGAGCTTCTGGGCCAGGATCTCCGTGTAGTCCACCCTCTTGTGCCAGAGCACCGTGCCCTTGTCGTAGACGCGCACCTCGAAGCACCTCTGGTCGACGCCCAGGTCCTCGCATTGGATGTGGTACTCGTGCCCGCCATGATGGAAGACACGGTTCACACCGATGATCATCGCGTCCGCTCCGACGCCCTCACCTGGCTTCGGTCTTCTCGCCAACGACGCGGCGCAGCCAGCGCTCGAAGAACCAGTTGCCGAGCCGGTAGCGGTCGCCCTCGCGGCCGAGGTAGCCCATCATGCTGAGCCCGA
Source organism: Vicinamibacteria bacterium (assembly GCA_035251085.1). GTDB lineage: Bacteria > Acidobacteriota > Vicinamibacteria > Fen-336 > Fen-336 > DATFEN01. Next base: position 4,880 of record DATFEN010000267.1, read on the forward strand.
ACACGAGCGCGTCGGCCGTCTCTCGCGTGAGCCCGCTCTGGCGCACCAGGTCGTCGAGGCTCTGTGTGCCGTCCCGGGCCACGGGCTCGAGCAGGGCGCGCTCCCGCATGTCGAGCGTCTGGAAGTCCACCGAGAAGAAGTTCGAGACCATCTCGTCGGCGGCCACCTGGTCGAGCGTCAGAGCCAGGTCGTGGCTCTCGAACAGCCGGCTTGCGATGAGCTGGAGCAGGAACGGATGGTTCGCGGTCCGCTCCTGGATCGTCGTGATCTCGTCCGAAGCGAACTTTCCACGGGAGAGCAGGGCGCGCGCCTCCTCGGCCTCGAGTGGCGTGAGGTAGGCGGGCGGGATGAAGCCCTGCAGGAAGGGCGACGTGGCGAAGTCGGTGCGCTCGTCGAGCTGCGCCAGGCGCCGCGTCGCCGTCAGCACCGTGCGCACCTCCGGCCCCTTCTGGAACACCTTCCTGAGCCTGGGCAGCGCCTGGGGATCGGTGCGCGCCACGGAGAGGAGCTCCTCGGCCTCGTCGACGAGGAGGAGCAGGCGCCAGCCGCTGCGCACGGTGCGACGCAGCAGCGTGGTCAGCATGTCCGCGATCGGGTGGCCTTCGAGGTCCTCCACGCCGAGGTCCGTGGCCCTGCGGAATGGCTCGCTGTCCTCGACGCTGCCGAGCAGGCCGTCGGCCAGGCCGCGGGCGTCGGCGCTGCCCTGCAAGTCCCAGTAGAGGGGCACGAACGGGCTCTGGGAGTTCTGCAGGACGCGGTGCTCGAGCTCCTTGAGCAGGCTCGTCTTGCCGAGCCGGCGCGCGCCGGCGACCCACAGCGCGTCCCGTTCGCCGTCGAGGATCTCGCGCAGGATCGTGGCGCGGCCGAAGAAGTTGTCGCCGCGCACCCAGAACCCGGCGATGAAGGGATTACGCATCGGGACCGGCGTAGTTTCTCACAAGCTCAAGCGTGGGCCGAGTTCGCTTCGCTCGGCTCCAGCTCCTCGGGGTCGAAGCGCACCGCGCTCCGCACCGCCTCCACATCCTCGGTCTTCACGACCTCCCGGCCCTGCTCGAGCATCCGGTTCACGGAGTGGATGCAGAACTTCTGGATCAGGTACGGCCTGAGCTGGCTCGCCGCCAGGATGTGCTCCACGGCATCGGGCTCCCAGCGAAAGACCCCCTCGACGGGGGTGCGGATGAGCGCCTCGGCGTCCTCCCGGGAGAGCGGCTCGACCACGATCTCGTCGAAGAAGTTGTACCAGGGGCTGCCCTCGCTCTTCCAGGCGCGCCGGATGCCGACGCCGCTCATGATCGCCACCAGGTGCTCGGAGAACGTCTTCATGAAGATGCTCCGCAGGCGCTGGTTGATGCGCTCGGAGTACTCGTTGAGAACGTCGACCTCGTCGATCAGTAGCGCCAGCTTCACCGTCTTCGGCGTGCGCGTCTTCAGCTCCTCGATCACGCGCTGCAGGTCGTGAGCGAAGTCGCGCCCGTCGTAGACGCCCTCCTCGCGCCAGCGTAACGCGGCCAGCGTCCGCGGCGTCAGCGTGAGCGCGTCGACGACGTCCGCCATCACCGCATGGAAGAAGGCGTCCTCGGGCACGCCCTGGAGGTCGGTGAAGACGGGGAAGAACTGGTAGTCCGTCTGGTCGTCGCGTTGCAGCGCCTTCTTGAGGTGGTACATGAACGTGGTCTTCCCGATGCGCCGCTCGCCCGTGATCATGAGGCTGTTGTGGTGGAGCACGTTCATGATCCGGGTCATCAGCCGCTCGCGTCCGAAGAACATGTCGTCGTCGAGGACCGGCGCGCCGGCGATGTAGGGGTTGAAGCGCCGCCGCACGGCGCGGCGGCGA
>DATFEN010000006.1:0-15013 GCA_035251085.1 Vicinamibacteria bacterium
CATCGCAAGCTGAGGGCCGCCGCCGCGGCGGTCCCGGAAGCGTCGCTCTCAGGCACAGCGGCGGGCCGGCGCACGACGAACCTCACGCTGATCCGCGGCGTCGCCGCCCACGACCTCTACCACGCTGGGCAGATCCAGATCCTGAAGCGGCTGGCGCGCGCTTTGCCGCGTAAGAAAGGGGGGCCCAGCGGGCCCCCCTCGCACTCGTTCGACCGGAGTCGTGCTATGGACAGACGCCGGCAGGGATCGTGAAGGATTCGACCACTGCGGTCCGCCGGCCGAGCGCGCCTTCGCCGACGCCGTACTGAGCGAACGCGGTCCAGACGAGGCAGGCGTGAGCCGCGGCGTCGGGACCACCGGTGTTCGCCACGGAAGCGAGGATGCCGTCGCGCATCTCCTCGAAGGTCGGGGCGGCGGGCGTGTAGTTCATGCCGTCGACGATGTAGTCGAGCAGAATGCTCTTCGGGATGGCGTTGTCCCTGAACAGCTCGAACATCCGCCAGCCGATCGCGCCGTAGACCTCGCCGTCGAAGTGAACCTCGGTGGCCTGCACGCTGGAGTAGGTACGCGGGAAGTTCGTGTAGGGCGCGCTGCGGAGGCCGAATGAATCGCTGACGGAATACTCGGCCACGCGGTCGTCCTCGTTGTAGATCACCGCCAGAACGTCGGACATGCCTTCGCCGACGGCGCCGGACATGGCGCCCTGCATGCGCCCGATCATGCGCCAGGTCAGGCCGTGGCCGTACTCGTGGTACACGATGTCGGAGTCGACGTCGCCGTCGCGCTGCAGCGGCGTGGTTGCGGCGCGGCGCACGGTGGCGTTGAGACCGGCGAGGTTGGCCTTCAGCGTTGTGCCGTCGTCCTTGCTCACCATCACTGCGGCGATCGTGATCGTCGCATCGGCTCCGCCCATGGCGAAGATGCCGTCTTCCCCGACGTTGTTGGCGATTATGGCGGAGTCGGCCCCCGCGAGCTGCGCGTTCTTAACCTTCACGGTGAAGTTGCAGGTGCCGCGGTCGGCCAGGGCGATCTGATTCGCAAGGTCCGTCGAGATCGGGTTGCACCCGTCTCCCACGTAGGTGACGTTGCGGGTCAAGCCGGTCGTGTCCAGCGCGCCGCCGAAGGCGGTGGTGCCCTGGGCGCGCAGCGTATCGACGAAGGGGCTGTTCACCACGACCTGGTAGTCGCCGACACCCGTCCAGAGGTACATCTGCATGCGCGGGTTGGTGCCGTCGCGAGGCGTCGCAAAGTTGGCGTTGTCGAGGCCGCCGCCGTCCTGGACCTCGCCGTTGACGGAGTCCGAGGCGGTCCGGGGCTCACCGAGGCCGAAGTTGTCCTCCTGAAAGTTCCCCGTGGCCTCCGTGAAGCCATGGCTGTACAGGTCGTCATGAAGGATGTTGTTCAGGTAGAAGAGGTTCTGCACCGCGACGTTGCGGTTGACTTCGGTCGCGGGCGACTCCGTCAGGTCGGCGGCCGTCAGGAAGTTGCCATCCGAGACCGTCGTACCGCCGCCGTCGGGATCACCGTCCGGCACCGCGTCCAGATACGCATGGACGTTGTTGCCCGCGATGTCCTGGGAAGTGTGGTCTCCGGCAAAAAGCCACGGACGCGAAGGGTCGGGCGAGCCAGGCTCGACCGACTGAGGCGTCTTCTCCGGGCTGTTGGTGAAGACGTTGTAGCTGTCGGTGTTGGTGCGCGACACCACCTCGAGGATGCGCCCGTCTCCGCCGACGAGGGTCTCGTGGAGCTGATTCTTCGCCTCGCTCCAGGTCTCGACCAGATATCCGGTCTTCATCGCGCCGCCGGCCATCGGGATCGCAACGCGCTCGACTCGCGGTGAGGCATGGAAGAAGGAGCTCTTCGCATAGCCCACGACGTTGCCGGATCGGCTCACCTCGACGAGGTCGCTCCTCACTCCTGGGTGAAGGGCAGCCAGAGCCGCTTTGAGCGCCTGGGCTTCGGTGACCCGCGCCTTGCCGATGGACCCCGCGACAGGCGCCAGGCCATCGATGACGTGCATGAGCTCGCCGCGAGCGTTGAAGGCGGCCTTGACGTACGCGTCGTGGACGCGTAGCCCCGCTACTTGCTGCTCAGCCCGCAGGTGGACCACGCCGGCGCGCCCGGCTGCCTCGGAGAGCGCTTGGAGCGAGCGAGCCGTCTCAGCGGATGCGCCTTGGTTGCGAAGGAAGTCGGCCACACGCTCGGCCCTTGACGCCTTGGCGGTGGTGGGCAGCGGGCGCCCCGCTTCGGCCCGATGGACACGGGCCTTGCGATTGCTAGGAACGTCCTGCGCCGAGACCGTCACGGCCGCGGCGCCCAGGAACACGGATACGAGAGCGATGACTCTGTGCATCGTCGGGATTCTCCTCGACTCGATCAAGCAGCCTCGACCCGTTCGAAGCGGGCCACATGAGACGGCAGCTCGAAGACTCGAGGGAGGGGTGCCGCCCCGCCGATAAACCGGAAACGGCGCAGTTTAGCGTTAGTCGAGTCGTCAGCGCAAGGACGACCTACTGTCCAATCTGCTGCGCCGCGATGCGCTTGATGATCCAACCTCTGGGAGTCTTTTCCAGCATCAGCGTCTGCTGCATCTGGTACTCCTTGCCGTCGGTCGCGCGGTCCTTGCGCAGCACCATCACCGTGGCCTTGCCGCCATCCATGCGAACGGTGGCGATGTCCATCTGGACCTCCTTGGAGCCGGAGGCCTTGAGGGCCTGCTCCTCCTTGCCCGAGAGGTCTGGCTTGAGAGCCTTCAGTAGGCCCGCGTCCTTCGTCTCGATCGCGCGCTGGTACTCCGAGATGATCTTCCGCACGGCGGTCTCTTCGCCGGACAGGGAAGGCTGGGTTGCGGGCGGTTGCGTGACCGGCGGTTGGGTGACGGGCGGCTGGGTGATCGGTGGTTGGGTGACGGGCGGCAGCGTGGCGGCTGGCTGCGTGGCGGGCGGCAGCGTCGTGGCCGATTGTGTGACCGGAGGCGGCGTGGGGCGAGGCAGGGTCGCCGGCGGGGGTGTGGGGAGAGGACGCTCCGCCGCCCGCTGTGCGCGTGCGTAGGCTTCCTTGGCCTCGAAGAACTTCCGCGCGGCCTCGGCGTATTGCCCGCGCTTGAACAGCTCCTCGCCGGCGCTGCCGAGATTCGACGCTTCCTTGAAATCGGGCTGGCTCGAGGCGCGAGCCTTCGTGGCGCCGTCGAGGGCCTGGCTCATCGCGCCGCGCGCGCTCTCGGCCTGGGAGCGGAAGCCCTTGTTGAGGCGCAGGGTGAACTCGGCTGCGGCGGGGTTGTCTGGGTCGAGCGTGAGCAGCTGCTCGAGCGCGCCCGCCACGCCCTCCATGTTGCCGGAGTTCAGCGCCGCGCGCCCGCGGCCTGCGATCTCCTCGACCTGCTTCAGCATGCCCTGGGCCTTGGTGACCACCTGCTGCGCGGTCGCGTTCGATGCGTCCTGCTTCAGGACGGCCTGGGCCTCCGACAGCGCGACCTCCCAGTTCTTGTCGTCCAGGCTCTTCTGCGCGAGCTGGACCTTGTTGGCGATCAGCTCCTGGGAAAGGGACGCTACGGCGGCCGGATCGGGCGTTGCAGGAGGCGGTGCGGGCGGCTTGCGCAGGAACACCACCGCGCCGCCGATGCCGAGCAGAACGGCCGCGGCACCACCCAGGAGGATCGGCGTCGGACCGACGCCCTGCCGCCGCGGCACGGGCGGCATGGACTGGGCGACGCGCTCCGTGGGAGAAACGGGCGGCGGAGCCAGGGCCGTGGCATCGGCGGCCCCCACGCCCTGAGGGACGTGGGTGCGCGCCTGGCCGCCCAGTGTGCGCGCCGGCCGCGGCGTCACCGTCGAGGGCCGCGGCGGATGGCTCCCGGGCCGATTGCGAAGCGCCGTGGAGCCGACGCTCGACGGTGGCCTCGATCCCGAACCCGGTGCTCTCGAGCCGGATCCCGAGGGCGCCTCGCCGATGACCGTCGCGTCCCCCACCATCGTGGCGGGCTGCGCGAGCTGGCCGGTCACCTGGCGCAGCGCATCGACCATCTCTCCGGCGTTGTTGAAGCGCTGCACCGGGTCCTTGGACAGGGCTGAACGGATGATGTCGATGATCTCCTGCGGCGCATCGGGGACCAGGTTCTCCAGCGGCTCCGGCTCGCCCTGCATGACCTGGAACAGCACGGCGTGCAGCGAATCGGCCTCGAACGGCTTACGGTTCGCCAGGATCTCGTAGAAGACCGCGCCCAGCGAGAACACGTCGGAGCGCGCATCCGCCCGCTCGCCGCGCACCTGCTCGGGAGACATGTAGTTGGGCGTGCCCATCACCATGCCGGTGCGCGTCATCTCCGAGGACGCCAGGCGCGCCAGCCCGAAATCCATGATCTTGATCTGGCCGTTGGGCTGGATGTGGATGTTGCCGGGCTTGAGGTCGCGGTGCACGACTTCCTTCGCGTGGGCGAACGCCATGGCCTCGGAGATCTGGACGAGCATCGTGAGCTTGCGATCGAGGGACATCGGCACCTTGCCGATGAGGGCCCGCAAATCTTTTCCCTCGAGCAGCTCCATCGCCATGTAGATCTTTCCGGCTTCCTCGCCGAAGTCGTAGACGGAGACGATGCCGGGATGGTTGAGCCGGGCTGCGGCCTGCGCCTCGCGGTGGAAGCGCTTGCGCAGCTCCTCGTCGGCGCCGATCGACGCCGACATGGTCTTGATCGCGACGTCACGGTTGAGGATCGGGTCGTGGGCTTTGTAAACGTCCCCCATGGCGCCCTGGCCGATCTTGGCGACGATCTCGTACTTGCCGAGACGCTGAGGCTGCTGCGGTTCCATGGCCTCCTGAGAGCGGGGACTGACGCTTGGACGCGCGATCATACCATGCCAGAAGTGGCGGAATCGGCGCCGAATGCGGCCCTCTTGGCCGCTCGATCGGACCTCGCCGGACCCCGGCTCGGGGCATGCTCCTCGCGTCCCAGCGTCCGCAGAGGAGGCAGCTTGTCCACGCTCACGCTCACCGCCCGCCGTCCCGGCGACCTGCTCGCGACCGTGAAGTCCCTCGAGCTCCAGCGCACGGTCGCCGCGGAGCCGGTGCTGTCGGCGCTGAGGCACTTCCCGGCGGTGCCGGCGCGGTATGCGGACTTCCCCGAAGAGCTCGACCCCCGACTCGTGGACGTGCTGCGCCAGCGAGGCATCGAGCGGCTGTACACGCACCAGCGGGCGGCGTTCGATGCGGCGCGCGCGGGGAAGGACACGGTTGTGGTCACGCCCACGGCCTCGGGCAAGACCCTCTGCTACAACCTGCCGGTGCTCGACGCGATCCTCAAGGACGCCGACGCGCGGGCCCTCTACCTGTTCCCGACGAAGGCGCTCTCCCAGGACCAGCTGGCCGAGCTGCACGGCACGATCGAGGCGCTCGGAGCCGACATCGGCACCTTCACCTACGACGGAGACACGCCGCAGGACGCGCGCAAGGCCATCCGCGCGCGTGCCCACGCGGTGGTCACGAACCCCGACATGCTCCACAAGGGGATCCTGCCGCACCACACCAAGTGGGTGAAGCTGTTCGAGAACCTGCGCTACGTGGTCGTGGACGAGCTGCATTCGCTGCGCGGCGTCTACGGCTCCCACGTCGCGAACGTGTTCCGGCGCCTGGCGCGCCTGTGCGCCTTCTACGGCTCGCGGCCGCAGTTCCTGTGCTCGTCCGCAACGATCGGGAATCCGAAGCAGCTTGCCGAGGCGTTGACCGGTCGAGACATGACGCTGGTAGGCGACAGCGGCGCCCCTCGCGGCGAGAAGTGCTTCGCGATCTACAACCCGCCCGTCGTCAACCGCCAGCTCGGGATTCGGAGGTCCTCGCTCAATGCCGCCCGCGACGTATCCCTGTCGTTCCTGGGCAAGGGCATGCAGACGATCGTGTTCGCGCCGTCACGCTTGGCCACAGAGGTGTTGGTGACGTACCTGAAGGCCTCTCTGGAAACCAAGCCAGGCTCGGAGGGCGTGATCCGTGGCTATCGGGGCGGCTACCTGCCGCTGAAGCGGCGCGAGATCGAGCGCGGGCTGCGCGACGGCTCCGTGCTGGGCGTGGTCTCGACCAACGCACTGGAGCTTGGCATCGACATCGGCAGCCTGGACGTCGCCGTGCTCGTCGGCTATCCCGGCAGCGTCGCCTCGGCCTGGCAGCAGGCCGGCCGGGCGGGACGCCGCCAGGGCACCTCCGCCGCAGTGTTGGTCTGCAATTCGAACCCGCTCAACCAGTTCATCGCCAAGCATCCGGAGTACTTCTTCGGCGCGCCCATCGAGGAGGGCCGCATCGATCCCGACAACCTGCACATACTCGTCAACCACGTGAAGTGCGCGGCCTTCGAGCTGCCCGTCGGCGCCGACGAGCGCTTCGGCAAGGAAGACCTCCAGGAAGTGCTGAAGTTCCTCGAGGACGAGCGCGTGCTGCATCGGGCGGGGGAACGCTGGCACTGGACGAGCGAGAGCTATCCGGCCGACGCGGTGTCGTTGCGCAGCGTGTCCTCCGACAACTTCGTGGTGCAGGACATCACCAGGGACCCGCGCATCATCGCCGAGGTGGACTACGACTCGGCGCCCTCGATGGTCCACGAGAAGGCGGTCTACATCCTCGAGGGCCGGACGTATTTCGTCGAGAGCTACGACCACGAGCAGCGGCGCGCCCAGGTCCGCGAGGCGGACGTGGACTATTACACCGACGCCATCAAGCACACGAAGGTGCGCATCCTCGACCGCTTCGCCGAGGACGCCATGGCACGCGCCCGGCGCAGCCACGGCGAGGTCCATGTGACGTCCCAGGTGGTCGGCTTCAAGAAGATCAAGTTCTGGACCAACGAGAACGTCGGCTCCGGCGAGCTGCAGATGCCTGAGAACGAGATGCACACCACGGCGTACTGGCTCACCGTGCCGCGGGAGGTGATGGCGACGCTGCCCTTCGGTGGCGAGGAACGGCGCGACGGCGTCACGGCCTTGAGCCACACGCTCGGGCAGCTGGCCGCGCTGTTCGTCATGTGCGACCGGCACGATCTCGGGGTGGCGCTGGGGGACAACGGACAGGGCGCCGCGCGCATCGTCAGGGGGCGGCGGAGTGACGCCTCCGCCCCTATCCAGTTGGAGGGGATGGGGATGCAGCCGGCGCTTGAAGGAGACTACGAGCCCCACATCTTCATCTACGACGCTTATCCGGGCGGCATTGGCCTGTCCGAGCCACTGTACCGCCTGCACGGCCGGCTTCTGGCGGAGAGCGAGGCGCTGATCGCGGCGTGCCCCTGCCGCGACGGCTGCCCGTCGTGCGTCGGGCCGGCAGGGGAGGTCGGCAGCCGCGGCAAGGAAGTGGCGCTCGCGATCCTGCGCGCGATCCGGGAGGACGAGCCACGGAGCCACGGAGGGCACGGAGAACCCGCAGCGTGACAGGATGCGTGCGCGCGTTCCTGCTTCTCTCAGGGCTCTCCGTGTCCCCGTGTCCCGTTCTGTGTGACGAGGTGCCGGTGCGCGCGGTCGTCCTCGGCATCGCCCAGGACGGGGGCGTGCCTCACATCGGCTGCCAGCAGGAGCCATGCGAGCTGGCGCGGCGCGATCCATCGCGCAGGCAGCGGGTCGCGAGCCTGGGCCTCGTAGACGATCGCGCCGGTCGGCGCTTCTTGATCGACGCGACGCCCGACGTCGCGTCGCAGCTCGAGTCCTTGAACGAGGGCCGTGCGGCTCCCGAGCGGGGGCGGCCCGTGGACGGCATCCTGCTCACCCACGCGCACATCGGCCACTACGCCGGCCTGATGTATCTCGGCCGTGAGGCGCTCGGCGCCCGCGGCGTGCCGGTCCTGGCCACGCCGCGCATGGCTCGCTTCCTGCGCGAGAACGGCCCCTGGAGCCAGCTCGTCTCCCTCGGCAACGTCGAGCTGCGCGAGATCGAGCCCGGCGTGGAGGTCGTGCTCACGCCGGCGCTGCGGGTCACGGCCGTGCGCGTCCCGCACCGCGACGAGTTCAGCGACACCGTCGGGTACGTGGTTCGCGGCCCGACATCGTCGCTGCTCTACGTCCCCGACATCGACCAGTGGGAGAGGTGGGACCGCAGGGTGGAGGACGAGGTCGAGCGGGTGGACCACGCGCTCCTCGACGCGACCTTCCGTTCGAGCGACGAGCTCCCCGGTCGCGCCGCCAGCGAGGTGCCGCATCCGCTCGTCATGGACAGCATGCGGCGGCTGTCGGCCCGGGCGGCACGGGTGCGCTTCATCCACCTCAATCACACGAATCGGCTGTTGTTCGACCGGGCGGCGGTGGACGAGGTCGAGGCCGCGGGCTTCCGCGTGGCGCGCGACGGCGACGTGTTGCCCCTTGAGACGGCACGTTGAACCTCGGCGACCGCCTTCGACAACTGCGTCGGCCGCCGGTGCCCGCCCCCGTCGAGCTCACGCCCTGCGACGAGGTCCCCCTCAAAGAACGTCTCGAGCGGCTGGTGGCGGTCGCCACCCGCGGCCGCGGCCCGCGCACCCCCGCGGCGAGCCTCGGGCTCGAGGAGGTCTTGCAGGGGCAGCGCGTGCCGAGCGACCGCGGGGAGTGCTTCCTCGTCGAGAGCGATCTGCATCTCGACACCTTCCACGGCGAGGTCTCGCTCTCGCGCTTCCGCGCGCTCCAGCCCGGCTGCGTGGGGGTGCTGACCGGCGAGCAGCAGCTCGACGCCTTCGATCTCTCGCGGGCGGCGTTCCTCGACACCGAGACCACGGGCCTCGCAGGAGGCACCGGCACGGCCGCGTTCCTGATCGGCCTGGGCTTCGTCGCGGGCGATCGCTTCGTGGTCCGCCAGTACTTCATGCGGGACTACCACGAGGAGCCGGCCCTGCTCGCCGCTCTCGCTCGCGACCTGCGCCGCTTCGAAGCCCTCGTCACCTTCAATGGGCGCATGTTCGACGTGCCACTTCTCGAGACTCGCTACCGCCTCGATCGTGCGCGCTTTCCCCTCGACGGCGCGCCTCACCTCGACCTGCTGCTTCCCGCGCGCCGGCTCTGGAAGGCGCGTCTCGATTCCTGCGCGCTGCAATCCCTCGAGCTGGCGCTCCTGGGCCTGCGCCGCCACGACGACGTCCCCGGCGAGGCGATCCCCGGGATCTACTTCGACTACGTGCGCCGTCGCGACGCGCGGGCACTGGCTCGGGTGTTCAAGCACAACCGCACCGACATCGTCTCCCTCGCCGCGCTCGCCCTGCGTGCCTGTCAGTGGGTCGAGGCGGCGGAGGCCGAGGATCCGCGCGACGTCTTTAGCCTGGCGCGCGTGCTCGAGCGGGCGCGGCTCTACGAGCGGTCGGAGGCGGCCTATCTGCGCGCGGTCGCGAACGATCGCGGCGCCGTCCGCGTCGCGGCCCTCGTGCGTCTGGCCTCGCGGGCGAAGCGCGCGGGCGATCACGAGCGGGCCCTGGCGCTCTGGCGGCAGGCGGCCAAAGGCGGCGACCTTCTTGCGCATCGCGAGGTGGCGGTGCACCACGAGCACCGCACACGCGATCCGGCGGCAGCGCTCCGGGCCGCCGAAGCCGGCCTGGAGCTCCTGGCGGCGCGCGAGGCGCCGCTCGGCGTGCATCGCGACTTCGAGCGCCGCCGCCAGCGCCTGCTTCGGAAGCTCGCGCGCGGTCCTGAGCGTTAGCGCAGCTCGGCCTTCAGGTAATCGACGAGCTCCTGCACGACCACCGGTTTCGCGAAGACCGCACGCCCGCTCCTCCGCACCGCGTCGATCAACGGCGAGTTGCGGTAGCCGGTGAGGAAGGCGATCGTGAGTCCGGGGCGCTTGGCGGCGAGCGCGATGCCGAGGTCGGCACCGTCCCGGCCGGGCATCACGAGGTCGAGGATCGCCGCGTCGTAGCCGCCGTCCTCGGCGCGGGCGAGAGCTTCGTCTCCGCTCCGCGCGGTGTCGATCTTGTACCCGTGGCGGGACAGCGCCCGCGACAGCATCGTCGCGACGGCAGCGTCGTCGTCGACGACCAGGATGCGCTTCTCCTCGGCCACGGCGCGGGATGGTACTACACTCGCCGCCGCATGAAGCCGGAGCGGCGCGCGGCCGTCGTCGACGCCGTGGGCCTGTCTGCGATCCAGCTGCTGCTCCTCGACTACCTGCGTCCGGAGCTCCTGTTCCTGCCGACGATCCTGGCCGGCGGCGACACGCCCTGCCACTTCCCGACGGCGGAATGGTTCTCGACGCGGCTGCTGCCCGAGCTGCGCCTCCATGGCTGGTATCCCGGCGCATACCTCGGCCACCCGCTGCTCCTCTACTACTTCCCGTTGCCGTTCCTGCTGATGGCAGCGCTGCGCCCGCTGGTGGGCCCCGAGGTCGCCTTCAAGCTCGGTACGGCCCTCGGCATCCCCCTGTTGCCGCTGTTCAGCTATCTGGGCTTTCGCCGGATGGGGTTCAGGCACCCCGGCCCGCTGCTCGCGGCGGCCGCAGCGCTCGTGTTCCTGTTCCTCGAGACGAACCCGATCTGGGGCGGGACGATCGCCAGCACGATGACCGGAGAGTTCGCGTACACCTACGGCACCGGCCTCGCGGTGCTCTTCTTCGGCGTCGTGTACCGAGCCTACACGAGGGGTCGCTCCCCAGCCGGGCCGGCAGCACTTCTCGCGCTCACCGCTATCGCGCACGGCTATGCCGTGCTGTGGGCGGGTCTCACGGCCAGCTTCTTCCTCTACGCGTCGCGACGCCCGGCGAAGACGCTCGCGTGGCTGGCGATGGTCGGACTCCTGGCCTTCGCCCTCGCCGGCGTCCAACTGCTTCCGCTGCTTCAGGCGTGGGGCATGACGACGCCCTACGACGACCCCTGGATCGAGGCCGGCTCGTCGAACCTGCTGCCGACGTATCTGGTGCCGATGCTGGTGCTCGCGAGCCTCGGGCTGCTGGCGAACGTCTGGATGGCGCGCTACGCCTCGGGCGCCGACCACCGCTTCCTGTTCCTGCTTCACGCGGGGCTCGTCGCCGCCGCACTGGCCGCAGCCGGCCCCGCGCTGGGCATCATCGACGTTCGCTTCGTGCCCTTCGCCCACCTCGCGCTGTGTCTCGCCGCCGCGGCTGCGGTGGCCCGCATCGTCGAGCTCGTGGCGGCGCCCGGCCTCGTCGCGCTCGGCCTCGTCGTGGCCGCGTGCCTCTACGCCGATCGCTCGTCGAAGCTGAGCCGGTCCTGGATCGAGTACAACTTCACCGGGCTGCAGGCGAAGGAGCTGTGGCCGGCCTGGTCGCGCATGACCCGGGCCGTCTCCGGCGACGTCGACGCTCCGCGCGTCGCGGTGGAGTACAGCGCCGAGCACGAGAAGGCCGGCTCCATCCGGATGTACGAGACGCTGCCCTATTTCTCGGGCCGCTCGACCCTCGAGGGCGTCTACAACCAGGCCAGCCTGCAGACGCATTTCGTGTACTACCTGGCCTCGGAGCTCGGCGAAACCTCTCCCAACCCGTTTCGGAAGCGGGAGTATTCGAGCTTCGACACCGACAACGCCCTGCGTCATCTGCGCCTGCTCGGTGCGAGCGAGATCGTGGCCGTATCCACGAAGCTGAAGCAGGCCCTCGCGGGACGCCCCGACCTCGAGCGGACGGCCACGATCGCTCCATACGAAGTGTTCCGCACGCGCGATCCGGTGCGCTACGTCGAGCCGCTGCGCTTCGAGCCGGTGCGCTCGTCGCCTTCGGGCTGGCGGGACAAGGCCTACCGCTGGTTCTCGCGCAAGCCGCAGTCGGACGTCCACCTGGTGTTCACCGACGCTCCGCGGTTTCGCGTGGTGGAGCGCGACGAGTGGCTCGCGCCGCAAGCGGTCCCCCTCGCCGGAGGCGTCGAGATCGAGGCGACGCTGCGGGCCGAGGAGATCCGCATCCGCACGAGCCGCCCCGGCCATCCGCTGCTGATCAAGGTCTCCTACCATCCTCGCTGGCGTGCCGAGGGTGCAGACGGACCGTATTTGGTCTCGCCGGCCCTGATGCTGGTCGTGCCACGCCAGGCGGAGGTTCGACTCACGTATGCGCCTCATGTGTCCGACCGCCTCGGGCTCGTGCTCAGCCTGAGCGGCGCGCTACTGGCCGTCCTCGTCTCGCGGCGCAGGACGCCCCCCGCTGTGCGTGACGCGCCGGCGTCGCGCTACGCGGCCCTCGAAGAGTGCGGACTCGCGCCGGCGCCGCCGCGACGCTGGGGCGCGGTCGTGCCGGTCGGTCTGCTCGCGCTGATGGTCGGCCTGCGGCTGACGACGCTGCTTCCGGAAAAGTCAGCATCGGTCGCAGAGGACCTCTACGAGCGAGCCTCTCGAGCGTACGCCGAAAGCCGGTTCGACGACGCGGCCGAGTACATCCGTCACGCGCTCACCCGCACCAACGACCCGGGACTACGGCCCGAGCTGCTCTGCCTCCGAGGGGAGAGCCTGTTGCGCCTCGGCGACGGCCGCGCCTCGGCGGCTGCTTTCGAGGAGGTCCTTCAGCAATCCACCCAGGGTCCCTACACCGCCCAGGCCTTGTTCGGCCTCGCGCAGGCGCTCGAGGCTTCGGGAGAGCGGGAGCGGGCGCGTTCCGCGCGCGAACGGCTGCGACGCGAGCACCCGCGCACGCCATGGGCGGCACGCCTCCCCGACGATGTTTGACGCGTCGGAGCGCGGCCCTAGGATCCGCCCTGTCAATCCTCTCGGGGGTTTCATGTCCATGCCGAAGCTGTGTCTGGGTGTCGTCGGTGCCGCCGCGCTGCCGGTGGTGACGGCCGCACAGGGCACGTCGCGATCGACCACAAGGCGGTCGCCCAGCTTGTTCGAGGGACGGGCAAGCCGGGGACCTGGAGCTTCGAGCTGGCTCCGACGGCGAGCCTCCAGCCGCAGCATCCGCGTCATCGCCGGCGAAGTCGCCCTGCTCACCGGCGACACGGTGACGTTCCGCCTGAACGGTCAACCCGGCGAGCGGGTCGTGTTCCCTTTCAAGACGGGGCGCTAGACGGAAGTTCCCGACGCTGTAGGCCAGTAAGTGATTGATTCAGCGGGTGAGTCTTGTGGTGTCCGTCAGTATATGTAGGCATGTACGATGGTATATTATTCTTGACACTGAGGATCAGATGGCTTATTGATAGCGCATGTACATCGCCACGGTCCCTAATCGCAGCTCGCCTCCCGCCATCCTCTTGCGCGAGAGCTACCGGGAGGGCACCAAAGTCAAGACCCGCACTCTCGCTAACCTCTCCCACTGGCCCAAGGCTCAGCTCGAAGCCCTGCGCGGCGTGCTGCGCGGCGGCACCGTGGTGGCGGTCTTGGAGGAGGCTTTCGAGGTCTCGCGCTCCTGGCCTCACGGCCACGTGGCGGCGGTCTTGGGCACGCTTCACCGGCTGGGACTCGACCGCCTGATCGGCGCTTCGAGTGAGCGTGAGCGGCAGCTCTGCCTGGCCATGATCGTGGGGCGCGTGCTGGATCCGGCCTCGAAGCTCACGCTGTCCCGCCAGCTCGCCCCCGAGCTTTTGAGCAGCAGTTTGGGAGAAAGCCTAGGGCTTGGAGAGGTGGAGGAGGACGAGCTGTACGAGGCCATGGACTGGCTGCTCTTGCGCCAGGAGCGGATCGAGCGGGGTCTGGCCCGACGGCATCTCGCGGAAGGGGGAGTGGTGCTCTACGACGTGAGTTCCAGCTACTTCGAAGGCCGCCACTGTCCGTTGGCCCGCCTCGGGCATTCCCGGGACGGGAGGCGGGATCGAGCGCAGATCGTGTTTGGGCTGCTCACCGACTCTGAGGGCTGCCCGGTGGCGGTGGAGGTCTTCGAGGGCAACACGGGGGATCCCAAAACCCTGGCTGTCCAGATCGAGAAGCTCTCGCAGCGCTTTGGTCTCAAGCGGGTGGTGCTGGTGGGGGATCGCGGCATGCTCACCAGCGCCCGGATCGAGGCGGAGCTCAAGACGCAGCCGGGACTGGGCTGGATCAGCTCGCTGCGCGGTCCCGCCATCCGGAAGCTCGTGGCCGGGGGTTTCTTGCAGCTGTCGCTGTTTGACGAGCGGGATCTGGCCGAGATCTCTTCTCCGGAGTTTCCCGGAGAACGCCTGATCGTGTGCCGGAACCCGTTGCTGGCTGAGGAGCGCCGCAGAAAACGTGGAGAACTCCTCGAGGCCACCCAGCAGGCCCTGGAAAAGATCGCCGTGGCCACCCGCCGCAAAAAGAACCGCTTGCGTGGCAAAGAGCGGATCGGGCTGCGCGTGGGGAGGGTCTTGGGACGTTTCAAGATGGGCAAGCACTTTCGCCTGCAGATCACCGAGGAGGGCTTTCACTACGAGCGCGACCAGGCCCGCATCGAGCAGGAAGCCGCCCTCGACGGAATCTATGTGGTCCGCACCAGCGTGCCCAAGAGCGAGCTGAGCGCCGAACAGGCAGTGCGCTCCTACAAGAGCCTCTCCACCGTCGAACGCGCTTTCCGCAGCCTGAAGACCATGGATCTCAAGCTGCGGCCGATCCATCACCACCTGGCGGACCGGGTGCGCGCCCATGTCCTGATCTGCACGCTGGCTTACTACGTGGAGTGGCACCTGCGACGCGCCCTGGCCCCGCTACTCTTCGACGACGAGGACATGGCCACAGCCCAGGCGCTGCGACCCTCCGTGGTCGCCCCCGCGCGGCGCTCGCCACGGGCCCTGCGCAAGCTCACCACCCAGCGCGGTGAGACCGGCGCTCCCGTCCACAGCTTCCAGAGCCTGCTGCGGGACCTTGCCACCGTCGTCAAGAACCGGATCACGCCAAAGGCCCTCGGTTTGGAGCCCTTCGAGAAAATCACCAGCCCCACCCCGCTCCAGCAGCGTGCCTTCGATCTGCTGGGCGTCTCACCCTACCGCATGTAGGCAACCCTAAACACGGCCATGCCCCAACCCTCACGCACCATCAAGAACTTCCGGCCGCAGATGTCGGGAACTTCCGACTAGATTCCGCTCGGCCGAACGCGAGGCTCGCTCACCCAAGGCTCACCCTCCCATCACCCGTTCGTTACCCGGAAAACACCTGCCCGACGCAATCTTGAGCCGAGGAGGTGCTCTTGACCCCTACCCGGCTCGTCGCCA
>DATFEN010000007.1:0-3726 GCA_035251085.1 Vicinamibacteria bacterium
TGGCGACGAGCCGGGTAGGGGTCAAGAGCACCTCCTCGGCTCAAGATTGCGTCGGGCAGGTGTTTTCCGGGTAACGAACGGGTGATGGGAGGGTGAGCCTTGGGTGAGCGAGCCTCGCGTTCGGCCGAGCGGAATCTAGTCCGGCGAGCGCGCTTGCTGATGCAAGACGCGTAGCGGAGTCGGCCGCTCGCCTAGAAGATCTGGCCGAGGCTGAACGTGAAGCGGTACCGGTCCTCGTCCGGCTGCCGATCGAGCGGGAAGGCGAGGTCGAAACGAAGCATCCCCACGGGCGAGGCCCAGCGCAGGCCGGCGCCCACGTCGTGGCGCAGATCGAGGCTCAGGTCCTCGACCTGCTCGAAGACGTTCCCGAAGTCCCAGAACACGGCGAAGCCCCAGGCGTTGCGACGGGGGCGGTAACGCAGCTCCTGGTTGAGGATCAGCACGGCCTCGCCTCCCGCCGGCTCCCCGAAGGGGTCCCGGGGGCCCAGGGAGTCCGAGGCGAAGCCACGCAGGCTGTCGGGTCCGCCCGCCTTGAAGCGCTCCGAAGGGATGATGTCCTGGCCGCGGAAGCCCTGAGCCAGCCCGACGCGATATGCCTGGGACCACGTCCAGGAAGGCCCGATCGGGCGATGCAGGAAGAGCTGTGCAAAGCCCTTGACGAACGTAAGCTCGGACCCCAGGGCCTGCGGCGACAGGTCGAGGTTCAGCGCAGCGAAGTAGCCGCGCCGGGCGTCCAGGACGTTGTCACGCAGTTCACGGATGCCCGAGGAGAAGAGGGTCGCGATGTGGATGGGGATCGGGAAGGCGTCCGAGAAGACGGTCTTGTAGCGGTAACCGCCGAGGACCGTGGTGTGGCGCTTCACCCGCTGTGACTGCTGGATCTCGAGCACACGCTCGGTCTGTGTGTTGGTGAAGGTCTCGCCCGTGAAGAAATCGGTGGCCTCGAGGTCCTCTTGCGTTTCGAAGGCCGCCACGGTGAGCTTGCCTCGCAGGATGGAGGCCACGTGCAGGGAGGCGCGCGTCTCACGATCCTCGGCGCCGTAGCGATAGCGACCCCCCAGGTCCAGGCCGAGGCCGACGACGTTCCGGATCTCGCCGTCGAGCTGGACCGTGGTGTTCTCGTCTTCGCTCCAGCGGAGGTCGTAGGCCACCTCGACGCGATCCTTCTCGACCACCTCGACGGTGATGGTGGAGGGGCTCTCCGGCGAGTCGGTGACGAGCACCGAAGAGAAGGTCCCCAGCTCCAGGAGCCGGTTCTCGATCTCAGCGAGCCGGCGCGGGTTGACCGGCTCCCCCGGTCGCAGGCGGATGTGACCCCTGACCAGGGACTCGCGTGTGCGACGCAGACCCACGATCTCGACGGCGCCCACCACCTTGGCGGTTCCCTCACGCACGCGGAAGCGGACCTCGACGTCGGAGCCGCGGACCGTGTTCTCGACTCCGACGCTGACCTGTGCGAAGCCGCGCTGGTAGTAGTGCCGGCGAACCTTGTCCTGGGCATCGGGCAGCGCGTCCAGCTGGAACGCGGCTCCGACGGCGAGGCCGGAGGCCGCGAGCAGCTCGTCCGCGGGCACCGAGGCGCCCTCGAAGGTAACGGCGGCGATCCGAGGCGGATCTCCTTCGTCGATCGGCACGGTGATATGGACCAGGCTGCCTTCCTCCTTCACCTGCACCGGGCCGGCTCGAGCCCCGAGTCGGCCCTCGCTGCGGTAGGCGTCCTCGATCTTGGCGAGGGCCGCCTCGCCGTCGACCAGCAACCCTCCCGGCCCTTCGACCGCCGCCAGGAGGCGCCGCTCGGACAGCGCCTTCGCGCCGGGGAAGCTGACCTGCGCCTGAAGCCGCGGGCCGGGCTCGACCTCGAAGACGAGGGTGCGACTCGTGTCTTGAACCTCGGCGCGCACCGTCACGACACTGCCCCGGAGAAAGCCGCGCTCGCGAAGCGTCGTGACGATGCGCTCGCGAGCCCGCTCGATGGCGTCCTCCTCGTAGAGGGCCTTGCGGAACGCGTCGCGCAGGTCGGGTGGAGCGTCCATGCCGGTGACGCGCCAGGTGAAGCGGGGGCCCGGCTGGACCTTGAGCACCGCCACGTCGCCCTCGAGGCGGCCGCTGACCTCGGCCTCCACATGGCCGATCTCGACCAGGGCCTGGCGCACGCGGTCGGCGTCGTCCTGGACGTCCCACGCCTCGACGCGCGACCCCTTCTTCGAGCGCGCGGCGGAGCGCGCAGCCGCCGGCAGCTCGCCCTCGAAGCCCTCGAAGCGCACGTCCGACAGGCGCACACGGTCGTCCCCGGTCCGAGGCTTGCGGGTTCGGCCGAACCGGAGCCGCTGGCCGATCCCGGCCGCGAGGAAGCCGTCGTCCGTGCGCTGGCCCTTGACGCTGATGCCGCGCGGAAAGCGCGCCTCGAGCTGGACGAAGCGCTGCTCCGGGCCCTGCAGGCTGATCGAGTAGATGAGGCTCAGGATGCGCGTGAGCTGCTTGCCGAAGGTGAAGCGGGCTCCGGGCTCGGTGTCACGGGCGAGCAGCTCCGGCTGGACGACGACCTGTTCGAAGCCCAGTTCTTCGGTGAGCTGCCCGAGGGCGAGGGATGCCGCCTGCTCGCCAGCCACCTGCGCTCCCAGGCCCTTGGCGGTGCCGCTGGAGCGGCCGGTCGCGACCAGCGAGAGCGATTGGCCCTGGGACAGCCCCTCGCAGCCCAGCGTCGGCTGCACCGTCGTCAACGGACCGTCGAGCGCGATCGTGCACTCGGGCTCGTTGCCCTCGGACTGGTCCGGGATCTTCTGGGCGGCGCGCATCTTGACCTTCGGATCCCAGTCACCCGAGTAGGTGAGACCTCCTCCGTCTTCGATGTTGAACGCGCGGCCGCGCAGGTAGACCTTGCCGCCAGGCTGGATGTCCATCCGCCCGAACGGCGCGGGGCTCTCGAGGTCCCCGCGGAACTGCAGGTTCCCGCTCACGTCGAGAGTGGCCAACCGGTTGCGGATGAGCACCGGGTTGACGAGGACGACCTGCACGTCCAGCCCGATGGCGCGGAGCAGCGCCGACGGCTGGGGCTCGACCACCGGGGACTTCACGGCGTCGCCCATGGCGAGGTCCAGATCGTAGAGCCCGCGCTGCACGCGCACGTCGCCGCGCAACACGACCCCTTCCTGCCCGCCGACCAGCGCGAGGTCCGCCTCGAGACGGCTCTTCAGGCCGACCGGGTAGCGGAGGTTGAGGTCCCGGCCCTGGACCTGGATGCGAGCGTCCTCGAGGGCGGCGCCCTTCAGCCGCGCTTCGCCCGATGCGGTCACGTCGCCGCCACCCAGCGTTGCGCTCACGTCCTCGACACGAACGACGGCGCCTTCCACGACGAGGCGCCCCCGGATGTTCGTGAGCGCCTCGGGGATGTCTCGGGTTCGCACGGAGGCGTCCTTCAGGACGACCGAGCCGCGCGGCTCCGGGGCGTCCAGCCGGCCGCCGATGGCGATGTCGACCTCGGCGACGCCGGTGAGCGACGCCGTGCCCACGAGGGGCGACAGCGCGCGCAGGTCGACGTTTCCTTCCCCCTTGAGATCGAGGGCGCCGCCCGCGAGGTCGACACGGCCACCCATCGTGAGAGAGCCTGGACCGCTCGTCAGCGTCACGGGCTCGGCCGTGAGCCGGCTGGCGTCCAGGCGCAGCTGCAGGGGCGTCAGCTCGAGAGCCATCTCGCCGGCGCGGAGCGAGTCGATCGCGAGCGTCGCC
>DATFEN010000013.1:0-6866 GCA_035251085.1 Vicinamibacteria bacterium
ATCGTGGACGTGTCCGTGCTGGGCCCGCTGCAGCCGATCGAGCCGGAGGCCGTGGAGATCGGCGTCCACGGCCTGGTGGTCCGTTACCTGGGCCGTTCGGGCCTCCTGCTCCCCGTGGTGCCGCTGCAGTACGGGTGGGACCGGGAGGCTTTTCTCGCGCACACCTGCCGGAAGGCCGGGGTCCCGGAGGACAGCTGGAGGAATCCGGGCGCCGAGCTGTTGGCGTTCACGGCGGAGCTGGTCGAGGAGGACTGAGGGCGGCCTCCAGGCGCAGCCGCGACGCCGATGGCCACGAGCACGAGGACAACGCACCGGACCAGGCTCATTCCATGCCCGCGCGTTCGGTCGGACCGCAGTCCAGAAACTGCACGAGGCCGCTGTCGAGGGAGTACTCCGCGCCCACGATGCTCAATCCTTCGCTTTCGATCAGCCGCTCGAGAACCTCGGAGCCGTGACGCAGTTGACTCACCGAGACACGCACGTTGGCGCGAACCGCCTCGCTAACGAGCAGATCGAGATCTGTCGAAAGCTCCGTGGCCAGGAGGCTCTCCACGGCGGGCCGGATCCAGTCGACGATCGAGCGTAGGTTCCGCGAGGGCGCCCCACCCGGCCGTCGCAACTCCTCGAGGGTTGCGAGCACGGCGCCGCATTGGGAATGGCCGAGCACGACGACCAGGCGTGTGCCGAAGCGCTCGGCGGCGAACTCCACGCTCCCGACCTGCGATGGAGCCACGACGTTCCCGGCGACCCGGATCACGAACAGGTCGCCCAGGCCCTGGTCGAACACGATCTCGGCGGGCACTCGCGAGTCGGAGCAACCGAGGATGATCGCGAAGGGCTGCTGGCCCGCGACCAGCTCGGCGCGCCTCGCTAGGCTGGACAGCGCGTCGGCGCTCGGCAGGCCCGAGGCGAAGCGGCGATTGCCCTCCTGAAGGCGCGCGAGCGCCGCGAGGGCCGCGCTCCTCAACGATTCAGGCCGCGGCCGTGAAGGGCGCGAACTCCGAGAAGGGCTGCGAGTGTTCTGCCACGAGCGCCCCGAGTGCCTCCTCCTGTCCCGGCTTCGGCTTGTAGCAAGCGATCACGATTCGACCCATGTCTCAGAGCCCTTCTCCCCCCGAGATCGACAGGACCTGTCCGGTCACGAAGTCCGCCGCGGGGGACGCGAAGAACAGGGCCGCACGGATGATGTCGTCGTGGGTTCCGGCCCGGCCCACCGGAACGCGCTGCACCACCGTCGGGGCCGGCACCTCGCCGTCGAAGAACACGCCGGGGCTGACCACGTTGACGGTGATCCCGCCCCGCGCCTCCTCGAGAGCCAGCGAGCGCGAGAACGCGATCACGGCCGCCTTCGCCGCGGAGTAGGCGGCGACCTCGGGCTGTCCCAGCGCCCGCTCCGCGCCGACCGCGCCCAGGCTCACGATGCGCCCGTAGCGGTTCTGCCGCATCGTCGGCAACACGAGCCGGCACATGTTGAAGACCGAGTCGAGGTTCGAGGCCACCGTGTCGCGCCATTCGGCGGGATCCATGTCGGCGATGGGCTTCCACAGGAACGAACCGACCGTGTTGAAGAGCACGTCGATGCGGCCGAAGGATTCCATGACCTCGGTGACGAGGCGCGTGGCCTGCGCGTAATCCGCCACGTCGGCGCGGACGGCCAGGGCGTGGCGCCCCTGTCCGGCCAGCTCCTCGGCCAGGACCTGCGCGCGCGTTCCCTCGGCGCGGCAGTTGACCACGACAGCAGCGCCGCGCGCCGCCGCTGCGCGGGCCAGCGACGCCCCGAGGCCGTGCCCGCTGCCGGTCACGATCACGACGCTGCCCTTCAGGCTCTCGGCGTTCATCAGAAATGGAACGACTCCCGCGTCACGCGGCCATTCTTGTCCACGACCACGCGGGCCACGAAGTTGTCGCGCTCGGGCTGCTCGAAGCGCAGGTCCGTCCAGGACACCAGGGTGCCCTCGGCCGTCTCGCTCACTTCGAGCCACGGAAAGCTGGAGAAGCGCAGGAAGATCCCCGCGACGGCGCTGGACTCGCGGACGTGGGCGACCGCGGGAGTCTCGGGTCGCTTCTCGCGGCGCCGGAGTGGCGTCGCGGCGGCGCCCAACCGTAAGTCGCCCGTGAGGTACACGGCACCCGTGTCGGCGAGGAAGCGCCAGGAGCGTGGGTCCAGCGGCGAGGGCAGCGCAGCCGCGCGAAGCACCGAGGCCGGCCCGGTGGGAACGCGCGCGAGGCCTTCCTCGAGGGCGCGCGCGTGGAGGATGGCCCGGCCGCCGACGTACGCCAGCATCAGGCCGAGCGCCAGGCTCGCGACGCGCGACGCCTGAGCGACGCGTCCCGCGATCAGGACCGACGCGAGCAGCAGCAGCAACAGCCATGGATCGACGATGAAGACCAGGTCCCAAGTGTAGAAGGTCGGGTCGAAGGGAGCGAGGACGCGCGTGCCGTAGCTCGTCCACAGGTCCATGAAGACGTGGACCGCGACGGCCAACAGCGACGCGAGGAAGATCGGCAGGATGCGGGCGTCCTTCTTGAAGACGCACAGCGCGCCCGCCAGAGCCACGGCGAGCACAGGGGCGGCGACCAGCGAGTGGCTGAGGTCCCGGTGATGCTCCAGATAGGCAGCGCTGCCGTTCAGGCTGAACAGCAGGTCGGCATCCGGCAGGTTCGAGGCGAGGACCACGGCGAGCGTCGCTCCCGGAGAGAGCTGGCCGATGCCGGCCCGTGCGACGACGAGGCCGGTCAGCGTGTGGGTCAGGTTGTCCACGGCGCTAGGTGCCGGTGACGCGCACGACTTCGGTCACGGTCGTGACACCGCGGAACACCTTCTCGACCGCTGACTCGTGCAGCGTGCGCATGCCCTCCTCGCGGGCCACCTTGAAGAGCTCCGGCGAGCCCGCGCCGGCCGTCACCAACTTCCGGATGCGCTCGGACATCGGCAGGATCTCGTAGATGCCCGTGCGACCGACATAGCCGGTCTCACGGCAGTGGAGGCAGCCCCTTCCCCGCGTGAAGCGGTAAGCCTTGAGCTTCTCGAAGTCCATCCTGAGGGCGGCGGCCTCCTCCGCCGTGGGCGGATACTCCTCGAGGCAGTGCGTGCAATTCTCCCGGACCAGGCGCTGGGCCAGGATCCCGATGAGGACGGAGGTGATGAGGAAGTGGGGGATCCCGAGGTCGAGCAGGCGCGTGATCGACGAGGGCGCGTCGTTCGTGTGGAGCGTCGAGAGCACGAGGTGGCCGGTGAGCGCCGCCTGGACGGCGTGCTCGGCGGTCTCTGTGTCGCGGATCTCGCCCACCATGATGATGTCGGGGTCCTGGCGCAGGACGGTCCGCAGGGTGCTGCCGAAGGTGATGTCGATCTGCGGCTTGACCGCGACCTGGTTGAAGTCCTCGAACACCATCTCGATGGGGTCCTCGATGGTGACGATGTTCACCTCCGGCTTCGACAGATACTTGAGCACCGAGTACAGCGTCGTGGTCTTGCCGCTGCCAGTGGGTCCCGTGACGAGGATGACGCCCGTGGGGCGCTTGATGAACTCGTAGAAGAGCGGCAGCTCCTGGGGGGTGAAGCCCAGCTCGTCGATGCCCTTCATCAGGATCTCGGGGTCGAAGATGCGCAGCACCGCCTTCTCGCCGAACACCGTCGGCATCGTCGACACGCGCAGCTCGATCTCGCGCCCGCCCTGCTCGCGCTTGATGCGCCCGTCCTGGGGCCGGCGCTTCTCGGCAAGGTTGCAGCCCGAGAGCAATTTGATACGCGACACCACCGCCTGGTAGACGATGCGCGGAATGACGTGGACGTCGTGGAGCATCCCGTCGATGCGCAACCGGACCAGCGTGAACTCGCGTTTGGGCTCGAAGTGGATGTCCGAGGCGCGCTGTTCGAAGGCGTAGTTCAGGATGTGGTCGAGGGCGCGCACCACCGGCGCGGCCGCCGGGTCGAGCTCCGTGGCCTCGGCCGAGAGGAACTCCTGGTTCGCGAGGTCGACGGTGGACAGCCGGCTGGCGGTGAGCTGCCTCTCGGCGGTCTGCAGGCTGGTCTTGAGGTCGTAGAAGCCGCGGTTGACGGTCTCCACGTCGCTCTTCGTCGCGACCACGCGCTCCACCTCGAGGCCCGTGACGCGCTTCACGTCCTCGTCGGGGAACGGCCTGAAGGGGTCGTGGACCGCGACCGTGAGGGTCTTGTCGGTCTTCGCGATGGCGACCATCCCGTGACGGCGCGCGAAGGGGCCCGAGAGCGCCTTGGTCACGACCTCGAGGTCCAGGTCGAGCGGGTTGATCTTGACGTAGCGAAGGCCGGCGTGGGCCGCAACGGCCTGGGCGACCTGGACCTCGTTGAGGATGCCGAGCTGCAATACCGTGTGCTCTGCGGATGTGTTGGCGATCTTCATCGCGCGGCGGACCTTGTCGGCCTGCTCCCCGGTGAGCGCCCGCTGTACGACCAGGATGTGCAGCAGATCGACGGTGGCCTCGGCCTGCGCGTGCGACTTCGCCTGGGTCGAGGCGACCGGCGGCCGGCGCGGTGGCGACGCCATCGCGGGATTATCCCGCGCGCTCGGGGCGAGTCAAAAGCGGACTGCTTGACTCCGCTCGCACGCAGGGGGAGCATCCCGCGCAACGTGATCCATCGCAGCCCCTACCCGGATGTGGCGATCCCCGACCGCCCGCTGACGGAGTGGCTTCTCGAGTCGGCCGAGCGACGCCCGCAGCAGCCCGCCTTCATCGAGGCGTCTAGCGGACGCACGCTGACGTTCGGGGACTGGACGCTGCTGGTGCGGCGAGGCGCCGGAGCACTCTCGCGGCGCGGCCTGGGGAAGGGCGACGTGTTCGGGGTCTACAGCCCGAACCTGCCCGAGTACGCGGTGCTGTTCCACGCCGTGTCCCTCGCGGGAGGGATCACCACCACCGCCAATCCGCTGCTGACCTCGGACGAGCTGGCGGTTCAGCTCCGCGACGCCGGGGCCCGCTTCCTGGCGACGGCGCCGCCGTTCCTCGACAAGGCGCGCGCGGCGGCGGAACGGGCGGGCGTCGAGGAGGTGTTCGTCTTCGGCGAGGCGGCGGGCGCGACGCCGTTCGCGGCGCTGGTCGCCGACGACGTCGCGCCACCTCCGGTCCGCATCGACCCCGCGCACGACGTGGTTGCGCTGCCGTACTCGAGCGGGACCACAGGTCTGCCGAAGGGCGTCATGCTGACGCATCGCAACCTGGTCGCCAACATCGAGCAGTGCGCGGCGCTCCCCGACTCGCTGTGCCGTGAGGGCGATGTGGTTGTCGGCGTGCTGCCCTTCTTCCACATCTACGGCCTGGTGGTGGTCATGAACCTGTCGCTCCGAGTGGGCGCCACGGTCGTGACGATGCCGCGCTTCGAGATGGAGCCGTTCCTCGAGGCGATCGAGAGATACGGCGTGAGCTACGCCAACGTCGTTCCGCCGATCGTCCTGGGCCTCGCCAAGCATCCCGCCGTCGCGAAGCATCGGCTTTCGAGCCTGCGGATCGTGTTCTCGGGCGCCGCACCGCTGGGCGAGGCGGTCTCCAATGCGGCGTCCGCGCGCCTGGGCTGTCCGGTGCTGCAAGGCTACGGCCTCACCGAGACGAGCCCCGTGACGCATGCCTGCCCGGCCGCGCCCGATCGAGCGCGGCCCGGCTCGATCGGCGTGCCGCTCCCTTCGACGGATTGCAAGGTGGTCGACATCGCGAGCGGCGAGGAGCTGCCCGCGGGCCAGGAAGGCGAGATCTGCATCCGAGGACCGCAGGTCATGAAGGGCTACTTGAATCGCCCCGAGGCGACGGCCGCGATGATCGACGGCGAAGGCTGGCTCCACACCGGCGACGTCGGCCGCGCCGATGGCGACGGCTATTTCCACGTCGTGGACCGGGTCAAGGAGCTGATCAAGTACAAGGGCTGCCAGGTGGCGCCGGCGGAGCTAGAAGCACTGCTCCTCACGCATCCGGCCGTGGCGGACGCCGCCGTGGTTCCCAGGCCGGACGACGAAGCTGGCGAGGTGCCGAAGGCCTTCGTGGTCCTGAAGGGTGAAGCGACGCCGGTTTCGATCGTCGAGTGGGTGGCGCAGCACGTCGCGCCGCACAAGAGGGTTCGCGAGGTGGAGGTGATCGACCAGATCCCGAAGTCGGCGTCGGGGAAGATCCTGCGGCGGGTGCTCGTCGAGCGCGAGCGCGGCCGCGCCTGAGGGCCACGCTCTCCTTCCCGCTCGACGTTATCGAAGGCCTGAACCGCAGTCCCCGCAAGAAAGAGGAGGATTCATGGCGCGAGGCATCGGCATCCGTTTCGGCGAGGCGATGGGCGTGGGCAGCCAGGATTGGCTCTGGACCGAGCCGGAGATCGCGATCGGCGAGCTGAGCGGGCCCGTGGGACAGGCGATGGCGAACCTGATGGGGCAGAGCGCCGGCTTCTCGCGTTTCTTCTGTCTCGTCGACGGCGGGAAGCAGGTGAAGCCTGTCACGTTGATGGTCCCGAAGGTGCACCTGAAGAAGATGATCGACGTGCAGATCTTCGGCGGCCCCGTTCAGGCCGGGATCGCGGACGGCGTGCTCGACGCGGTGGAGGAGGGGCTCATCCCGAAGGGCCGCGCCGAGGACATCGGGATCATCGCGCTCGTCTGGATCGACCCGCGCCTCTCGACCATGGCGGACGCCGACCTCAATGAGCTCTATCGCAACAACCGGACCGCGATGAAGGAGGCGATCGACAAGGCCCTGAACGGCAAGCCGACCGTGAAGGAGCTGTTGAAGGAGAACCGCAAGAAGCCACGCCACATGTACTTCAACAAGGACAAGGACAAGTGGGAGTTCTCATAGGCCGTCCTTGATTGAAGCCCCCCCGCCCGATCCCGCCACCGGGGATCTACGCTGCG
>DATFEN010000071.1:0-2378 GCA_035251085.1 Vicinamibacteria bacterium
AATGTCGAGCTCCTCTTCGTAGACCCAGTCCGATGTCCCGTTGATCGTCGTCTCGGACCCGTCCTTCGTCAGCGCCACGGTGCGGCCGTCGGCCAGGTGCTCGACGTAGATGTTGTTCCCGCGGACGTAGGCCACGCGCGCACCGTCGGGCGCGAACTTCGCGAACATCAGCGAGGCTTCGGGCGCCTTCCCGCCAATCTTCCTGAGCCGTCCGGTCCCCAGCTCGAGCACCCAGTAGTCGCCGCGCGTGTTCTGGCGCCACACGCGGCGCGTGTTGGTGAAGATCAGAAGTCGCTGCCCATCCGGCGACCAGGCATAGTCGTCAACGTCGAGAGGGCCCTTTGCGCCGGCGGGCACGAGCGACGATGCGGCCACCAGAACGCTCCTGGCGCCGGTCGCGGCGTCGTACCGGATGATCTCTGAGCCCTCGGTCCCGCCCGCCGGGCGCTCGACGATGGCGTAGGCGGAGCCGTCGGGGAGCCAGCGGGCCGGGCCGAACCGCGGCGGGTCGTACTCGCGCGCCTTGAAGATGCGGTCGATCTGCTCCTCGAGCGCGCGCGTCCGGTCCGCCTGGGCGTAAAGGGCCGCGGCCGCCACGAGGGTTCCGGCCACTGTCAGGGCTGTGAGCCTGCGAGGTGTCCACTGCATGGCCACACACTATCGCAAACGGGCCTGGCTGAGCCACGGATCGCACGAGTCTCCTCCGGGGGGCTTCGCCCTCCGGAGCCCCCTGCACGCTCTCGCGCGCGCCGCGTGCGCCGGCGCGCTTCCGCCTTCGCAGAAGCTACGGCGGACCCGCCGAAGCCTTGGCGAAGGTGGGCCGTTCGCGTGGCTCACTCGCTGCCGCTCGTTCGCGTCGTTTCTGAGATAGCTTCCAGCCACGGAATACACGGGTTACACGGACAGGTCCAAGTTGTGCTCGCACCGCATTCTGTGCTTGTCTGAGGTGTGCACTTCCAGCGGCAGCTCCGCCTCCGCGTGCTCGAGGCGCTGGAGCTCGAGGCCAAGCAGTTCAGGACGCGCGAAGAGCTGTTCCCGATCCGCATCCCGCGCGAGCCTGTGCGGCTCGACGACGTGATCGACCGCGCGCTCGGCGACGACAGCCCACGCTTCGACCCGTCCTCGCTCCGGGCGCGCACGCTCCTCCACCTCGAGTGGGGCGACGGCAGCGTGTGGGATGCCTGGGTCATCATGCTCCCCTCCAAGCTCCGGCTCTTCTGCGATTCGAGCGAGGAAGAGACGCGCGTGCTCGGCTCTGGCGGACGCAACGCCGGGGACGACACCGATCGGCAGTTCCTCACGCTCCTCTCCGAGTCGGCCGGCGAGACGTTCGGCATCGAGATGGCGGGCGGGGCGCCCACGCGCGTGCGCTCCTCAATCGCCGACCGCGAGCTCCTCGTCGACGTCTTCGTCAACCTCTTCGAGGTCCGGGCGATGGAAGCCGTGGTCAGGCGCGAGCTCGAGGCGTTCGGGGCCGGGTCCGTGGTCCGCGATGCCACGATCGAGGGCACGGATTTTCGCCACGATGTCGGGCACTGGCTCTCGCTGGTCGCGGGATAGAATCGTCAGACGTGACTCCTGGGAAGCCTGTCCGCCGGATCCGGCTCGGCACGATCCTCGCGCTGCTGCTTCTCGTCACGATCGTTCCGCTCGGGCTGTTCGCCGGTAATCTCATCCTCACCTCCCGCCAGCAGCAACAGGATCTGGTCAACCGCCAGAACGTCGAGCGGGCGCGGGCGGTCTCGGTGGCGGTGGATCGGGAAGTACAGAGCACGATCACCGCGCTCAGGGCGCTCGCGGCGCTCGGGCGTCTCGACGCCGCGGACCTCCGGCCGCTCTACGACGGGGCCACCGCGATGCTGCGCCTCCAGCCGGGCTGGCAGGCCGTGCGGCTCGTGGACCCCGGGGCCCGCGTGCTGATGAACACCGGGGTTCCGTTCGGGGAACCGTCCGCGCTGGTCAACGACGACTGGGTCCGCGCGGTCCGCGACACGCGACGTCCTGCCGTGTCGGTGGTGAGGCGGGACCCGGCGACAGGACAGTACTTCGTGTCGATCGGCGTCCCCGTGCTCGAGAATGATCAGGTGCGCTACGCGCTCGGCGCCCGCATTCTGGCGTCCGAGCTCAGCGCGGTCCTGCAACGCCAGCAGGCGCCAGCCGGAGGCGTCGTCGCGCTCATGGACGCCGAGCTGACCATCATGGCGCGGACGCGCGCCGAGGACGTCTACCTCGGCCGCAAGCCCAGCGCAGACTTCGCGGTCGCCATCATGAGCGCACCGGAAGGCGCGCTGCGATCCAGGCTGCTCGAGGGCACGCCGTCGTTTTCGGCCTGGAGCCGATCGGACCTCACGGGGTGGACAGTCGGGCTCGGGCTGCCC
>DATFEN010000074.1:0-5544 GCA_035251085.1 Vicinamibacteria bacterium
GGCAGCGCGGGCCGCGGCAGGTCGACGTCGGCGGGCAGCCGCAGGCCGGGCGCCGCCGCAGGGCCTTCGCTATCGGCAGCGTCGTCCTCAGGCACGATTCCCTCGACGGCGACCACATCCAGGTGCCGGAAGCGCGCCCGCCAGAGCAGCGTGACGACGTCCTCCTCGCGCTGATTGACGCCGGTGTAGCGGATGGACAGCACCTCGAGCAGGCGCGCCAGCTCATCGGGGGAGAACCCGGGCCGGAGGCGCAGCTGCCGCACCCCGTCGCGGTAGAGACGGAAGGCCAGGCTGCGCTCGCGATCGCGGTTCACGTACACGGGCTCGCCCTCGTAGACGATCTCGAGGGGCTGAACAAACAACGTGAGTGTCCCCTCCTCATCGAGCGCGGCGGACAGCTCGAGCAGCAGCTTCGTGATGAAGCGCTGGATGGTCGCGTTGTGGGGGTCGTAGAGCAGGAAGGAGCGGGCCGTGCCCGCGAGTCGCGTCAGCAGGGAGGCGACGCGGTGCTGACGGGACGACAGCCCCGCCGCGGCCTGCTGCTCGCCGGCCTCCTGGGCCGTCTCTGCGGCACCGGGAAACTCGCCAGCCGGGAATTCGCCAACGCTGTCCGACATCGGCACCGAATCCTAACGGAAACGGGACGCGGCAGTGCAGCCCGGCGGACGGCCCGCCGATTGCTAATCGCTCATCGCTCCGATACCATCTGCCGGCTTTGCGGGGCCTCCCGGCCCCCGCCGTCGGAGGAGACCCGAGTGAAGATCCACGAATACCAGGCGAAGGCGCTGCTCGCCTCGTTCGGGGTGCCCGTCCCGAAGGGCAAGGTGGCATACAGGGCCGACGAAGCCGTGGAGAACGGGAAGGGGCTGGGCTTCCCTGTCGTCGTCAAGGCCCAGATCCACGCCGGCGGCCGGGGCAAGGCGGGCGGCATCAAGCTCGCGAAGTCGGCCGAGGAGTGCGACGCGCTCGCCAAGGACATGCTCGGCATGGTCCTGAAGACCCACCAGACGGGACCTGAGGGCCGTGTCGTGCGACGGCTGCTGATCGAGCAGGGCATGGACCTCTCGGGCTCGAAGGAGATGTACCTCGCGGTGATCGTCGACCGCGCCAGCGGCAGCCCGGTGTTCATGGCCGCCGCCGAGGGCGGCGTGGACATCGAGGAGGTGGCCGCGAAGAACCCGAAGGCGATCCACAAGGAGGCGGTGAGCCCGGCCGTTGGCTTCCAGCCGTTTCAGGCCCGCAAGCTCGCGTTCGGCCTCGGCCTTCCCGCCACGACGCTTCCGAAGGCCGTGAGCTTCATGCAGGGACTCTACCGGGCCTTCGAGGGGATCGACGCGAGCTTGCTCGAGATCAACCCGTTCCTGATGACGAACCAGGGCGACGTGCTCGCCCTCGATGCCAAGATCAGCTTCGATGACAACGCCCTCTATCGCCATCCCGAACTGCGCGAGCTGCGGGATTTCGACGAGGAGGATCCCTTGGAGGTCGAAGCCTCGAAGCACAGCCTGAACTACATCAAGCTCGAGGGTGGCAAGGTCGGGTGCATGGTCAACGGCGCCGGCCTGGCGATGGCCACGATGGACATCATCAAGCTGGCCGGCGGCAGCCCGGCCAACTTCCTGGACGTCGGCGGTGGAGCGAACGCCGAACAGATCCGCAACGCCTTCCGCATCCTCATGTCGGACAAGGAGGTGAAGGCCGTCCTCATCAACATCTTCGGGGGCATCCTGCGCTGCGACGTGCTGGCGGAGGGCGTGATCGCCGCGGTGCGCGACCTGGGCGTCCAGGTCCCCGTCGTCGTGCGGATGAAGGGGAACAACGAGGAGCGCGGCAAGGAGATGCTGCGCTCGTCCGGCCTCAACTTCACCTCGGCGGACGACATGACCGAGGCGGCGAAGCAGGTGGTGGCCGCGGCGGGAGGCGCGAAGTGAGCGTCCTGGTCGGGAGAAACACGCGCCTCCTCGTCCAGGGCATGGGCAAGCACGGCACCTTTCACGCCATCGGCTGCCGAGACTACGGCACCGTGGTGGTCGGCGGCGTCACGCCCGGCAAGGGCGGCACGAAGATCGAGGGCTTTCCGATCTTCGACAGCGTCGAACAGGCGGTGCGCAAGACCGGCGCGAACTGTTCGGTGGTGTTCGTGCCGCCGCCGGGGGCCGCCGACGCCATCATGGAATCGGCCGACGTTGGCCTTCCGCTGGTCGTCTGCATCACTGAGGGAATCCCGACCCTGGACATGGTCAAGGTGGCCGCCTTCCTGGAGGGCCGGAGCACGCGGCTGATCGGGCCGAACTGCCCCGGGATCATCTCGCCCGGCGAGAAGTGCAAGATCGGCATCATGCCGGGCCACATCCACATGGGCGGCCAGGTCGGAGTCGTGAGCCGCAGCGGCACGCTCACCTACGAAGCGGTCGCGCAGCTCACGGCCCTCGGCATCGGCCAGTCGACCTGCATCGGCATCGGCGGCGACCCGATCATCGGCACCAACCACACCGCTGCGCTCGAGCTGTTCAGCAAGGACCGCGCCACGAAGGCGATCGTGATGATCGGCGAGATCGGCGGGACGGCCGAGGAGGAAGCGGCCGCATACGTCAAGCAGCACGTCGAGAAGCCGGTGGTCGGCTTCATCGCCGGCCAGACCGCGCCTCCCGGCCGGCGCATGGGCCACGCCGGGGCAATCATCTCGGGTGGCAAGGGCACGGCCGAGGAGAAGATGAAGGCCATGCGCGCCGCGGGCATCCACGTGGTGAAGTCGCCGGCGGACATCGGCAAGGCCGTCGCGAAGCTGCTGAAGAAATAGAAGACCAAACCAGGAGCAGATTTGACCGAACGGACCTTCTCCATCATCAAACCGGACGCGGTGAAGGCAGCCAAGACTGGCGCCATCCTCGACCGCATCGAGAGAGCCGGCTTCAAGCTGGTGGCCGCGCGCATGCGGCACCTGACGCGCTCGGAGGCCGAGGGCTTCTACCACGTCCACCGCGAGCGGCCCTTCTTCTCGAGCCTGTGCGACTTCATGTGCTCAGGACCCTGCCTCACGCTGGTCCTGGAGCGGGACGACGCCATCGCGCAGCTGCGCGAGATCATGGGCGCCACCGATCCGGCGAAGGCCGCCGCCGGTACGATCCGCAAGGACTTCGCGACCTCGATCGAGGCCAACGCCATCCACGGCTCGGATGCGAGCGACACCGCACGCTTCGAGATCGGCTACTTCTTTCCCGGGATCGAGCTGCGCTAGCATCGATCGGATGACGGGCCTCTCCGAGACGGGCCGCGTCCTGATCGCGGCCGGAATCCTCATCGCTGCTCTGGGCCTTTCGCTTCTGCTCGCGGACCGGGTTCCGGGCCTTGGGCGTCTCCCCGGCGACCTCGTCATTCGGCGGGGCGGCGTCACCTTCTACCTTCCGCTCGCGACCTGCCTGCTGCTGAGCGTGGTGCTCACCCTGATCTTCGCGCTCTTGCGGCGATGAAGCTGAGCGGTGAGCTGGGGGAGGGGATCCTCCCCGGCGTCTTGAGGACCCTGTACGCGGAGCGACGCACGGGGATGCTGCACGTGACCCGTGGCGGAGAACGGGCCAGCATCTGTTTCATCCAGGGAAACATCGTCTACGGTTCGACGAGCGTGAAGGAGGCGCGCTTCGGAGAGACGCTGGTGCGCCATGGTCTCCTCACGGAATGGGACCAGGCGCGCGCTGCGGAGATGGTCGAAGCGACGGGCCGGCGCTTCGGCCAGATCCTTCTGGACCTCGGCATCCTCGACGCCGACCGCCTGGAGGAAGGCCTGGCCGTCCACGTGCGGGAGCTGCTGCTCATCGCGCTGTCCTGGCCGGACGGTCGTTTCGCGTTCGAGGACCAGGATCGCGCCGTGTTTCGCGGCTACGACCGGCCCCTCCGGCTTTCGACCGGCGAGGTGATCCTCGACGCGGTCTGGAGCATCGCCGATCCCGACGTGATCCGCTTCGGGCTCGGAGACCTCGACCGCGTCCTGGCCCAGACCACCGATCCGCTGTTGCGATTCCAGCGCTTGAACCTCAACGAGACGGACGGCTTCCTGCTCTCGCGCGTGGACGGCGTCCTGACGGCGCGCCAGATCCTCGACCTCGCGCCGTTGACGGCGGAGGAGGCGCAGCGCAGCCTGCTCGGGTTGATCTACACCGGCATGGTCGAGTACCTGCGCGAGGCTCCGAAGAGCGCCCGGACGTCCGGGGCTGCCCTGGCGAGCCAGGTCCTGGAGGCCTGGGCCGCGCTACCGCACCAGAGCCACTACGACGTCCTGGGCGTGGCCTCGAACGCCCGATCCGCGGAGATCCTGGCCGCCTACTTCCGACTCGCCAGGCTCTACCATCCGGATACGCATCATCAGCCCGGCCTCGAGCAGCTCAAGGCGAAGCTGGAGACGCTCTTCGCTCGCGTCACGGAGGCTCATCGCGTGATCTCGAACCCGGCCCTCCGCGTGGCCTATGACCAGGCCTTGGCCGCGCGTGACGCGCCGACACAGGTGCGGGTCACACCGACGGTCGACGCGCCCGTCCCGACAACCGATCCCGAGACGATCACCCAGCTCCTCAACCAGGCCGAGGATGCCCTAAAGCGTGGTCAACCCGCGAAGGCGCTGGCCCTGGCCGGCGACGCGCTGCAGAGCGCCACTGGGAGCGCGCGACGGCGCGGCATCCTGATCAAGGCGCGGGCCTCGCTGAAGGGCGGGGGCACCCGCAAGGCCGCCGAGGAAGAACTGAAGAGGAACCTCGAAGAGGATCCCGGCCACGCCGAGGCGCACGTCCTCCTCGGCACGATCTACAGGGATGGCGGGGCCGGGGCCCTCGCGGCCGCTTGCTTCCGGCGAGCGCTCGCCATGCGCCCTCGCCTTCCGGAAGCGCTCGTGGAGCTGGCGGCGCTGCAGCCAGCGGAGGGCCGCGAAGGCGGCATGCTGAAGAGGCTTTTTCAAGCGAGGCGCACCGGGGAGGCTGAATGAGCGTCAAGTCCGACCGCTGGATCCGGAAGATGGCCCTCGAGCACCGCATGATCGAGCCCTTCGTCGAGAAGCAGGTGCGGGAGGGAGTGATCTCCTTCGGGCTCTCGTCCTACGGCTACGACGTCCGCATCGCGGACGAGTTCAAGATCTTCACCAACATCAATTCCTCGATCGTGGACCCGAAGCACTTCGATCCGAAGTCCTTCGTGGACTTCAGGGGCGAGGTCTGCATCGTCCCGCCGAACTCGTTCGCGCTGGCGCGGACCGTGGAGTACTTTCGCATCCCGCGCAACGTGATCACCGTGTGCTTGGGCAAGAGCACCTACGCCCGCTGTGGGATCATCGTGAACGTGACGCCCTTCGAGCCGGAGTGGGAGGGCATCGTCACCCTCGAGGTCTCGAACACGACACCGCTGCCCGCCAGGATCTACGCCGGTGAGGGGATCGCCCAGGTGCTCTTCTTCGAGAGCGACGAGGTCTGCGAGACGTCCTACGCCGACAAGAAGGGGAAGTACCAGGCGCAGCAGTCCCTCACCTTGCCGCGGCTCTAGGCAGGGCCCTCGCCGGCAGCG
>DATFEN010000083.1:0-13231 GCA_035251085.1 Vicinamibacteria bacterium
GCGTGCCGAGCTCGCCGCCGGGCTCGTCGGTCCGCTGGCCGTTCACGTAGGGCGCGAGCACGAGGTGCCCGCCCCGTGGCAGACCGCTCAATCCCTCCAGCTTGCTCTCGTAGCAGATGAAGCAGTTGCCGCCGCGCGGCACGCGGTTGGCGAGCATCTGGTAGCGGAACTCCCGAGGCCAGTTGCGGTACAACATGAAGCCCCAGGTCTGGGGGTCCGACGTCGGGTACCGCAGCGACGAGAAGGGGATGCGGATCTCCAGGGTCCAGCCCGCCTCGCCGATCGTCGCAGCCGCGTCCCAGAAGAAATCCGGAGAGCTGTCCTCGTTGCCGGTGGTGTCGTTGCTGACCGCGTCGTACTGGATGCCGCGCGGGTTCGCGAGGAACAGGATGCCGGTCTTGCCGTCGTTGCGCGGATCCAGGATCACGCCGGCGTAGTCGGTGGTGTTGTCGACGTTGTCCCGGTCGGAGAACGGCGCCTTGATCGCGCCGGGGTCCGGATCGCCGAGCTCGAGGCCGACGTAGAAATAGCGCTCGTCGTACGTCAGGCGACCGACGTTCTGCACCCTGGGCGTCACGTTGTCGCCCGGGTTCGTCTCGTACCAGACGTCGATCGGAGCCGCGCTCTTCCAGCCGGGATCGTCGAGGGTGCCGTCCACCGCGATGGCGCCGCTGGCCCGCGCGATGCGGAAGGTGGCGGGCCGGTCCTGGGCTCCGGCAGCGCTCGCGTCCAGGAGCGTGGATACGAGCAGTGCGGCGACGGAGGCGACTCGAGGCATGCGCGTGGCTTTGCGTTTTCGACGCCCGCCGCGCGCGGAACGTTCCGTGAAACGAAGTGAACGTCTAGCGAGCGGGCGGTAGCACCATCGCGGCGGCGAGGGGCTGCGCCGTCCGCGCACCGCTGCGAGTACGAACGGCGGCGGCCTTTCCGGCTGGCCGCGCCGGCGCGAAGCGAGTTGCGTTCGTTGGAGCAGGTGCGGCAACGAGCACGCGTGGCGGCGCCGGGATCACGACCGCCGGCCGCACGGGCCGAACCAGCGGACCGAGAGCCGTCTGCACGAGGGAGCCGAGGGAGACGCTCGCCGCGCCGAGCAGCACCGCGACGGCGCTGCCGCGGAACGCGAGCACGCTGCGCTGCATCCAGCGCGCTCCGGCGCTGGCGGGCTTCGCGATCCTGAACATCCCCGAGATGGCGGCCGTGCGCTCCACCGCATGGGACAGCGCCCCGGACGCGATCCAGAGCCGCGCGAACGAGAAGGCGGCCATCGTCGTGACGACGAGGGCGCCGAGCAGCACCCCCAGCGGCCAACGCGACGCATCGAGGACCGTGGCGGCGGCGAGCGCGATGGACAGCGCGGCCAGGGCGAACGCGCCGACGCCGGTCAGGCGCAGCCGCGTCGCCACGCGGAGCAGCACGTGACCCTGGGCGTGCTCCTCGACCAGGGCGCGGAGCTCGAGGCGCGCCCACGATCCGAGGCCCACCGAGAGGTCGCGGTCGTGCTGCCAGCCGTCGTCCACGGCGATCGCGGTCACCGCCCGCGTCGCGCGCAGCTCCTTCACGATGCCGTGGAGCACCCTCTCGATGCCGGTCCAGCTCTCGCCCCAGTAGCGTGCGAGCAGCGTCTCGCCGGCGGACATGCGGAGCGCCGCGAAGGCAGCAGAGGCGGAATGAGCCCGTCTGCGCTGCGGGGCCAGCGACGTCTCGGGCGGCACGTCGCTGGGCGGATTCATGAGACCGCGCACCAGGCCGCGCAGGCGGGCGAGCGGTTGGAGGAAGTGGAGCCACGCAATGGTGCGGAGGTAGCGCTTGCGGCTCGCGGCCCCGGACAGGCCTCCGATCGGCGCGAGGCCCGCGAGGTCGGAGCGGCCCGCGTAGCGGAAGCACTTGACCAGCGTCGTCCCCAGCAGCGCCAGGCCGATCGCCACGAGCGTCGCCGACGCCATCGTCCAGGGGGACATTAGACCCAGGAGACCAGCGGCGATCGCCAGCATCCACGCGGCCTGCCACTGCACCGTGTGCGGAAGGTAGCTCGCGGCGGGAGCTCCCGTGAAGTACACCGACGGGAACGCCGCCGTGCCCCAGAGCCCCGCGTTGATGCGCGCGCGGGACAGCGAGCGCACGAACGGCAGCGCGCTGTAGATGCGTCCGCGCCACAGCATGTGACGGCCCAGGAACTTGTCGGGATGATGCGGCGCCAGCCACAGCTCGCCTTCGCCGTAGCCGATCTGCTGGCGCCAGTAGGCCTTGATCGACGCGCGGTGGTGGTGCCAGACGAGCGCGGCCGGAGCGAAGCCGATGCGCCAGCCTTTCGCCTGGAGCCGCCAGCACACGTCGACGTCGTCGCCGGCGCGGAGGAACACGGGGTTGAAGCCGCCGATCGAGAGGAGCGCCGCGCGATCGAAAGCCATGTTGCAGCCCGGGACGTGCTCGGCGGTGCGGTCGTCGAGGAGCACGTGGGTCGGGCCACCCGGGGCGCGCGCCACGCACTGGGCGATCCAGGGATCGTCGGCCGGGACCACGTTCGGACCTCCTGAGCCCACGACGTCGTCGTTCAGGAACGGCTGGACCAGATAGGCGAGCCACTCCGGGTCGACACGGACGTCGGCGTCGCAGTACGCCACGATGCTGCCGGTCGCCGCGTGCGCGCCCACGTTGCGGGCGTTGGAGAGCCCGGCGTTGGGATAGACGTCGATCGTGCGCACGCGGGCGTGCGCGCGGGCGATCTCGGAGGTCTGGTCCTTCGAGCCATCGTTGACGAGCACGACCTCGTAGTTCGGGTAGCTCAGCCGCTCGAGGGAGCTGAGGCAGTCCTCCAGCGTGTCGGCGGCGTTGTAGGCGCACACCACGACCGACACCTTCGGCCAGCTCTGCTTCTCCTCGACGGAGTACGGCGCGTCCGCGAAGGCCTGCGTCACGGCCGCCAGCGCGGGCTTGGGCCGGCGCTGCGCATCTACGAGGCCGAACGCCCAGTCCTTCACGCCCTGCCCGCCGCGCCACCACTCGTCGGTCCACGCATATGCGAAGGCGCCGCAGGCGCCCTCGCGGAACGCCGTGCGGATCTGCATGGCCGTCAGCTCGGCCTGGCCGGCCTGGCCCTCGTGGAGGCTGCACGCGCCCGCCTCGGCGAGGAGCAACGGCTTGTTTCCGGCGATGTGCTGGAGCCGCGACACGTAGGACCGTAGCTTCTTCTCGTCGTGGAGGTAGACGTTGAAGGAGCAGACGTCGAAGAAGTCGAGATCGAGGAACTCGGTGGGCGGGTAGTTGACGTAGGTGAAGCGCGCTTCGGGAGCGGCCTGGCGCGCCTCGTCGACGAGCTCGCGCAGGAAGCGCTCGACCCTCTCGCGGCCATGCCAGCGCACGATCGGAGGAGGGATCTCGTTGCCGAGGGCCATCAGCAGGACCGCTTTCGCGTCGCGCAAGCGCCGGACCTCGCCGATCACCTGCCTGCGGATCTCGCGCGTCAGCTTCGCGTCGTCGAGGAACGCGACGTGCTGCGTCCACGGCAGGCCCACCATGAGCTGCAGGTCCCAGCGCTCCGCGGCTTCGAGCATGTCGGGCCGGGGCGGGGTGTAGAGCCGTGCGGCATTGAATCCGCGCGCGCTCATCAGCGCGAAGTCGCCATTCACGCGCTCGGCGTCCGGATACTGGGATCCGTCAGGCTGCGGCGCGAACGTGCCGTACGTGACGCCCTTGATGTAGAAGGTTTCCGGTCCCTGTCGGAAGAACTTCCCGCTGATGACCGGCTGCACTTTCGAAGCCTCTGCGCTGTCCATTGCCGGAGTGGATTGAAGAGCAAGCCCCGTGCCCAACCCCTTCCCGCGACCAGCGTGGCTTCAAGCCATTGATTGCATTCGTGTTGGAGTGAGGGGCCAGGGTGACGGCGGGGTGACGCGCCTGCACCTTTTTGAGGGCCGGCATCCCAATTCGTGCAGGCATCGGCACAGTGGGAATCCGGCGCCGCTGCCGGCCGTTCCACCGGGTTGCCGGCCAGGATGGCCGTCTCGAGGAGGAAACAATGAAGAAGGACAGGCTGCTGATGGCGGCGATCGCCGGGGT
The DNA here is from genome assembly GCA_035251085.1 of Vicinamibacteria bacterium. Lineage (GTDB taxonomy): Bacteria > Acidobacteriota > Vicinamibacteria > Fen-336 > Fen-336 > DATFEN01. Next base: position 4,057 of record DATFEN010000083.1, read on the forward strand.
CACTCTGGGCGTGACCGCGTCGTCTCGGGCCATCGCCGGCGACAAGGACGAGGTGAAGTGCTGGGGGATCAACTCCTGTGGATCCCACGCGAAGTGCTCCGTGGGCGAGGACGACCTCGCCGCATTCAAGGCGCTGCTCGGCGCCAAGGAGTACGCGGCCAAGTACGGAAAGTCCTCGGCCCACGGGTGCGGATCCCACGCCAGCTGTGGAGGCTCGTCGCAAATCCTGAACTGGATGACGGCCAGCGCTGGCGAGTGCAAGGCCAAGGGCGGCTTCGTGATCGAGACCGCCGGCGGCAAGAAGACCGCGAAGAAGGCCTAGACGAGCGCCCTGAGCGCTGCCGCCAGGCGCGGCAGCGCTTCTTCGATCGCGCGCTCGCCCACGGCGCCGACGCTCGTCCGGAACCAGCCCTCGTCGCTCGTCATGCCGAAGGCCTGGAACGGCACCAGCGCGATGCCCGCCCCGTCGAGCAGGTATCGGCGCACGTCTTCGCCCGTGCGAAGCTCCGCGCCCTCCGGCGTCCGCCGACCCAGGGGGTGGATGCGCGCCGCCAGATAGATCGCGCCCTGGGGTGGGAGGCTGTCGACCGGCAGGCCGTCCGCGCGCAGCTGCTGGAGACCGCGGTGGAGGCGGTCGAGCCGCGCCTGGAGCTTGCGCAGGTAGCCGGCGTGGAAGGCCGCGACGCCTGCGGCATCGTCGAGCACGGTGGCCGTCGCCACCTGCTCGGCCCGGGGCGCCCACGCGCCGACGTGGCCGAGCACGGCCGACATGCGGGACATGATGTCCACGGGCCCGACTACCCAGCCGACGCGCAAGCCGGTCGCGGCGAACCCCTTGCTCACGCCGTCGACGAACACCGTGTAGCGAGCCATCTCGGGGCGCAGCTCGGGCGGCGTGACGTGGGGTGTCCCGCCGAAGCGCAGCATCCAATAGACCTGGTCGTAGAGCAGGAACAGCGGCCGCACGCGCCGCCGCTCCCGCGCCTGGTTCTCCTCGAGGATCGCGTCGCACACGGACGCGAGCGTCTCCGAATCGAGCGCGGTGCCCGTTGGATTCAAGGGTGTGTTGAGGCTCAGGAGCCGCGCCCCCGGCAGCGCGGCCGCCAGGGCTGCGCGCGTCGGCAGGAAGCGGTCCTCGGGACGGCACACGACCGGCACGCCGAGCGCGCCCACCAGGTGGCAGTAGTGGTTGTTGTTCCAGCTCGGCACCGGGTACACGACACGGTCGCCCGCGTCGCACAGCGTTCGATAGGCGGCGTATATCCCGGGGCGCGCACCGCCCGTGACCACGACCGACTCGATCCCGTACTCGAGGCCCAGCTCCCGCGCGTACAGCTTCCGGATCGCCTCACGCAGGGACAGCACGCCCGAAGCGGGCGGGTAGTTGGTTTCGCCGCGGTCCACGGCGACATGGATCGCCTCGCGCAGCTGCTCGGCCAGCGGGAACTGCTGAGGGTTGAAGTCGCCGACGGTGAGGTCGAGAACGGGCCGGCCCGCGGCCTGGAGGGCGCGGATCTCGCCCGCGATGCGCAGGATCTCGGAGCCCACCAGCGCGCCGGCCATCCCCGAGACGCGGAGGGCTGGCTCGGGCCCCGCCTCGCGGGCGAAGCCGGTGAGGTCGTGCGCGGTGCGTACCTCAGTCATGAGCCCGCCACTATGCCACAGAAGGCACGCCGCCACGTGTCCGAAGAACGGAACGGACGAGTGGCCGAAAACCGGCCATCGAGCAGGCACGGCCGGTCAACCGTCCCCTTGCAACTCGTTCGCTCGAAGGGTGTTGGCGCGTTCGCGCCGCGCGACGACCGCCTGGGCAGGACCCTTGCACAAGTGTGGCGCGCGATGCTCTTGGTGTTCGTGTTGGCAGCTGTCGCGGGCACCGCGCTGCTGGTCGCTTCGTGGCACGCGTTCCGCAGCCAGGAGAAGGATCTCCTCGCGATGCGCCGCCATGCCGAGGCCGTGGTCCGGGAGACGGCGTCGCTTCGACGCGAGGCCGATCGGGCGCAGCAGGACCGGCACTTCCTCCTCCACTTCCTGCGGGACTTCCCGCACCTGACTCGGGAGCTTCACGCAGGTCTGCGCGAGCGCGAGATCCCCGCGCTGCTGCTCCGCGTCGTGGAGCGGACCTTCGAGCCGCGCAGCATCGTGGTGTACGTGAGACGGCGCGCCGCCGAGAGCGCTCCCGAGCGGACGAGCCGTCTGGTGGCCGCGGCTGTGGCGCCCGAGACGGGCGTCGTCAGCATCGGTGACGAGGCTGCCATGGGCGCGGGCGAGGTCGGCTACGCGGCGGAGACGCAGCGCGTGCTCAGTCGTCACGACTTCGACAGCGCGCCCGCAACGACTCGTATGCGCATGCGCGAGGGCCAGATCCAGGGCTTCGAGCCCGACTTCGTCGCGCCGATGGTCTGCGGCGATGAGACGCTGGGGGCGATCGCCTTCGGCGGCTCGGCACGGACCGGCGAGGACGCTCGCGTGGTGCTGCGGCTCGTCGCCGAGGCCGGGGCCAAGGCGCTGCGCGACGCGGCCACCTACGCGCAGATGCGGATCTCGGCGGACCTGGACGGCCTGACCGGCATCCTGAACAAGCGCGAGGCGACGCGCACCCTGGGGGACCTGATCCTGGCCGCGGAACGGCTCCACGAGCCGCTCTCGCTCTTCCTTTTCGACCTCGACAACTTCAAGCACTACAACGACTCGAATGGCCACCTCGCTGGCGACAGCCTGCTTCGAGACCTGGCACGCCTCGTCAAGCAGCACATTCGTCGCGACGACGTGTTCGGGCGCTTCGGCGGCGAGGAGTTCGTGCTGGCGCTCCCTCACACCGGGCAGGCGCAGGCGCTGGCCGTCGCGGACAAGGTGCGGGCGGTGATCGCGGCACACCCGTTCCCGTACGCGAGCGCGCAGCCCATGCGCCGCGTCAGCGTGAGCGGCGGCGTGGCGGAGTTCCCCATGGACGGCAAGGACAGTTCGGCGCTGCTACGCGCCGCCGACCGCGCACTCTACGAGGCCAAGGCGAGGGGACGCGACCGCGTGCTGCTCGTCGACCGCTCGTACCTCAGCGAGGACCCAGTCCAGGTTCGCATCGGCTGAGCCGCAGCAGCCACGACCCTCAGAACGCGAAGTTGAAGCCCACGTAGAAGCGCGTGCCCTCGTCGCCCTGTACCACGGCCCCGTCCACGGAGGTCTGCAGGACGAGATCCCGGAAGAAGATCCCACCGCCGTAGCCCCGGTGCCACTTGTTGGACGTCTCGCCCTCGAGCCACACTCGCCCGGTATCGTACAGCCCGAAGACGCCGAAGCGCAGCGGCAGGAAGATGTTCACCTTGCCGAGGAAGAACCGCGCCTCGGCGTTGCCGAACAGCGAGCTGTCTCCCGCGAACCGGTTCCGGCGATAGCCGCGCACAGTGTCGGAGCCGCCCAGGAACGCCGCATCGTGCCACGGGTACTCGCCCCAGTTGTAGCGGCCGCCTGCACGAGCCGCGAGTGTGAGCCACCTCGCGGCCCCCCAGTAGCCCCCGAGCCAGCCGTCGGCTGCACCGTAGGCGGACGTCACGTCACCGACCTCGGGGTAGTAGTAGCCGTCCAGCTTCAGCGCGATACCCGTCTCGGGGCGTTTGATCGAGCCGACTCCCTGGCTCGTGGCGCCCGGCGCGAGCGCCCGGCCGCGCGTGTCGACATCGATGGAGATCCGCCCGCCAAGCTGTCCGAAATCACCGAAGCCGTAGGGCTGCGTCTGGCTGATGAACGTATCCGCCTCCGCCTTGTTTCTCGCGTACTTGAACTCGGGCCCAATGTGCAGGCGCACACGTCGCAGCGGGCTCTCCCAGCTCACGAGGGACGGGAACGCGTAGAAGAGCTCTTGGCGGGCCTTGAAAAACTCATCCGTTCCTTCGCTTGAGGTCTCGTTGCCGAAGCCATAGAAGTTGTAGTTCTTCGCCCCGTCCGACCAAAGCTCGACCGAGTTGTAGAACCCGGGCTTCGACCAGCGGAAATCGCCGTTGTAGTAGGCGCGGAAAGCGGTGCGCTTGGTCTTGTACTCCAAACCGAACGTGTGCATCGAGGAGTAGGGCTGCTTCCGGAATCCATAGCGGTAGTGGCTCAGTGAGCCGGCGATCACCACGCCTGGGTCCGGCTCCCACCAGATGAGAGGCTGCGTGGTGGTGAGCGTCCCGAAGTCCTTCCGGGCGAGCCACGGCGTCTCCGGCTTCTGGAACACGGGGGTCCATTCGCTCGTCGAGACCGACGTGCCGGAGCCCTTCTGAACCGTGTCGCTCGACGCGACGTCATAGAACTTCGTGCCTCCGCCGGCGTCGTCGAGCCGGTCGTTGCCACCTCCGACCGCGACGCGTAACGTCGGTCCGCCCTTGCGGCGACCCTGGCTCGTGAAGCGATCATCACCGCCATGGAGGTAGAGGCGCACCTCCTTCGTCTCCCCCGCGAGGAACCGACGCCGGAAGTAGGGTCTGTCCGGCGCGTTCGCCAGGGCCAGCGCGAGTGCGAGGCTGCCGTCGGCGCCGTGCTCGACACGCACCACGTCTGCCTGATCGGTGCCGTGGACATCCGGGCGCAGCGAGAGATCGCGGTAATACGCCTCCGCCACCTCTGCCAGGAGGTCGCGCCGCTTCTTCAGATCGCGCGCCAACTGTGCGCCGCGCTTCGCGTACCACGGCGGTGGCAGGCGGCGAACCGCCTCGTCGATGGCGGCGTCGGTGAGCCGACCCTGCAGCTCGCGCGCGGTATCGACGAACGCCTGCCGCTCCTGGCCCGTCAAGAGCCAGCGGTCGATCTCGCGCCCTTGGAGGAGTATGCCCTCGAGGTTGTGATAATCCGCGCGCCACTCGAGGAAGCGGGGGTTGTAGTCGCGCGCGCGGGAGAGGGCCACGCCGGAGTAGTGGGACAGCGCCTGGTCGCGATCCTCCGGGAAAGGCACGTAACCCGGACGGTCGGGCAGCCGCATCCACCGCCACTGGCCGTTGTGGCGGTCCCAGTCTCCGATGAAGACGTCGAAGAGGCGAGCGCGCAGAAGCGCTTGCGTGTCGACAGAACCCTCGCCGGCGTTCCAACGCTCCCACAGCTTGGCCGTGGGGAGGATCTCCGTGGCACCGAGGAAACCGGGCGCTCCATCTGCCGCTGGCTGCGGATACAGCTCGATCATCCCGACCTTGCCCCCGAAAGTCGAGCGGAACTCTCCGAGGGCGGCGTCGTCCGGCATGACGACGTAGATCGGCGTCGTGTGCGGGACGCCTGCGGCCTCGGCCAAAGTCGGTACGATCAGGTTGTTCCCGGGATGCTGGGCCGTGGTCTGATCCTGGAAGATCTTCGCCGGCCAGGAGTTCTGCCACTCGGCCGGCAGGATCTTGGTCGGGTCCTTGTCGAGGGTCCGAAACGTATAGGACTCTCCATCCGCCCCCTTGAGGGCCAGCCCGATGCTCTGCATCGAGCCCACCTGTCGGACGGGGGTCAGGCCCCCCGCGAACGCCTTCAGGTCGAGCACCTCCACCTCGAATGGCGTCGTCCAGAGGTCGCGGTACCCGCTTCCGAACTCGAAGCGATGGAAGCCCGAATGCTGGTTGTACTCCGGGCGCCCTGCGATGACTTGACGCTTCTCGGCCGACGCGAAGCCCGAGAGGAGGCAGACGCTTCCAGCGACGGCGTGGAAGACGGCTCTTGACCAGCGCGATCTCATCGTTTACCGCCCTCCTTACCTACCAGCCATCGGCCGCATTCGGCGGAACTCGTCCATCCGCAGCACCTTCGAGTTTACAACCGCCAATGTGGTGCCGTCGTACCACGCGCCGTCGGTGCCGGGGCCATCAGCGAGCAGACTCCTCCGGGGTCAGGACCGCCCACACCGGTCGATGGTCGCTGGCGTCCCGCACCTCCCGCGCGACGCCGGCTGTGATGCCGGCGCCGTTGCCGAGTCCCCGAATGAAGATGTGGTCGAAAGAAAAGAGTCCAATCGTGCTCCCGACGCCTTTGGTGGTCCAGAGGAAACCTCCGCGCACGAACACCTCGCCGACCGACCGGCTGTTGAAGTCGCCTGCCACGATCACGGGTTCCTGCGGGCTCCGGTCGGCGTCGGCCAGCACCGCCTCGGCCTGCTCGCGGCGTTCGCCGCCGGAGAGGCCCAGCGGGGAGCCAAGGTGCACGGAATAGACGAGGATCGCTCGGCCGTCGACCCTCAGGCGGGCCGCCACCGCTGCTCGCGCGTTGTTGGCGATGCGCGTGCGATGCGGCAGGAGGACCTTCCAACTCGCCTCGATCGGCCATGGCGACAGCACGGCATTGCCGCGGTCGTGCCCTTCGAGTCTCGAGGCCGGAAAATAGACGGCGTTCAAGGCCAGGCTACGAGCAATGCTCTCGACTCCGGAAGTAGTCATCTCCTGGAGCGCCAGCACGTCCGCTGCGCATAGCTCGGGACGGTCTCGCAGCCCAGCGATGGCCCGCTGGACGTGGCGGCCGTTCTCGATGTTGAAAGTGACGATGCGCATGGCCGGCTCGACGTCTGGGATCTGTCCGAAGCTCGCTTCGAAGCGCGGGCCGTTCGGGTCGAGATAGTTGTAGGCGGTGACGCAGCCGGCAAACGAGACAGCGAGCACCCCTGCGAAGCGCCGCACCAGCCCGAGCATCTCACATCGGCATAGGACAGGTAGCTGCTTGCGCCGCCCCAGGCAGAGCCGACCCGATAGCTCAAGCCAGCGCGAGATAGCGCAGGGTCAAGATCGTGATGTCGTCGGACTGGGGTGCCTCACCCGCAAAGCTGCGGACGGCGGCCAGGATACCGTCGGTCACGGCGCCTACCGGCTCGTGGCCGAGCGGCTCCAGCGTCGCGATCAAGCGCTCGACTTCGAAGAAGTCGTCGGCAGAATCCCGAGCCTCCGAGACTCCATCGGTGAAGAGCACCACGGCTTCCCGCGGCGCGAGCCGAAGGCGGTTGAGCGGGTAGGCGGCATCGGCGAGCAGGCCGATCACTGGCCCTCCCTCCGTCTGGAGGGTTCGCGGCGCGCCCTCGATCGGCACCAGCACCGGCGGCTCGTGCCCGGCCACCGCGAGGCTCAGCTCGCCGCTCTCGACGTCGAGCGCACCCAGCACCGCGGTGAGGTACATGTTCGTTTCGTTCTCGGCGCTGAGGCCGCGGTTCAGCTCCGTCAGGATCGCCCCGGGATCGCTCTCGCGGGCTGCCACGGTCTCGAAGAGCATCTTTGCGCGAGCCATGAAGAGCGCCGCCCCGACTCCCTTGCCCGACACATCTCCCACCATGAAGAAGACCCGCGCTCCGACGCGGAAGTGATCGAACAGATCGCCCCCGACCGCGCGCGCCGGAACCAGCGTCGCCGCCAGCTCGTAACCCTGGCCCGGGCCGCCGGCACGCGGCGGCGGCAGCATCGCCGTCTGGATGCGCCGCGCGACCCGGAGCTCGCTCTCGAGCCGCTCCTTGGCGGCGGTCGTCTCGCGAAGGTCCCTGATCTGGGTCTTGAGGGAGTCCCGCATGTGGTGGAACGCGCGCGCGAGGCCTCCCACCTCGTCCCGGGACTCGATCGGCGGCAGCTCTGCGTCCAGGTCACCGGAAGCGATCCGCTCCGCGCTGGCCGCGAGGGCCTTCACGGGCCCGGTGATGCGGCGAGAGACGACCACGACGACCGCTGCGAGCAGAGCGAGGCCCGTGACGCCCAGTGACGCCTGGATCAAGCGCAGCCGACGTACGCCCGCGAGCAGCTCGTCTTCGGGATAGAGCACGCCGAGCGACCATCCCGCCCGACCGAGCGGCTGGTAGGTCATCCGATAGCGTTGGCCTTGCGCCTCGACGGGCAGGAAGCCCGTCTCCCCCGAGAGCATCCGCGCCACGATCGGCGCGAGGTGGGCGCGCCGGTCAGGTGGCAGGTCTTCGAGCAAGGGGCGGGAGGCCCCTGCGGCTTCGCGTCGGGGATAGGCCAGCAGGCGACCCGATCGCGAAAGGATGACGCCGAAGCCCTTTTCGTCGCCGGTCAAGGAAGCAGCCACATCGTCCAGCCACGCCAGCGACACGTCCGCGGCGACGACGCCCACGCGGGCGCCCCGCTGGTCTTGGGCAGGCGCAGCGAACGTGACCAGCCATTCGCCCTCCTGGCCCTGGTACGGCTCGGACCAGCGCGGCTCCCCGGCAGCCCGTGTCGCCGCGTAAACCGGCTGCTCGCGGTGACGCGATGGGGCTGCGGGCGCGCGAGTGTCCAGCGCGTCGCCCGTCTCGGGGATCAGCGCGACGCCGTGAAGCTCAGGGCTCTCGGCCACGACGCGGCGCAGCAGATCGTCGGCGGCACCCGGCGCCATCGAGGCGACGACGTCACCCAGCAGCCGCGTGCGGGCCTCGATGGACCCGAGCACTCCCTCGACGCGCCGTGCGGCTGCTTCAGCTCGGCTCACAGCCTCGCGCTCCGCGGTCCCGAGCGCGAGGCGCCGCGCCATCGCGTTCGATACCACCACGGTGGCGAGGTAGACGCCTCCGCAGGCGAGCAGCGTCCAGGCGATGAACCGGCTGGTCACGCTGGCGAATTCGCGCCGCACGGTCGAGGAACCCAGCGAGGTGCTTCCTAGCTCAACGACGGCGTCCTCCACCCCGGGCTCCGCCCCGTGCGCCGCCGCCGGCGCTCCGGTAACCGCTGCCGTATCCCGAGGCGCGGCTGGTGTCGTAGCCTTGGACGCGCTGTTGACCGCTGGAGCGCGCTTGACTCTGCTGGTCGAGGCTGCTGGTACGCGCTCCGCTCTCGACGCTGCTCCAGCCGCCGCCCTCACCGCGCTGCTCCCAGCCGCCGCCCTCGCCGCGCCGATAGACGTTGCCGTCCTTGCCGGCATAGACGTCGTCGCCGACGCGCACGGCGCCTCCCTGCTCGCCGCGCACGTACCCGGCGGAGCCCTGGGCTCCGCTGTAGACGTTACCGGCCGTGACGCGTCCTGCGCTCACGGTGTCGCCGGTGCGGGTATTGGTCGCGGTGCCGCGCGAGCCGTAGGCGTAGCTGCCCGTGTAGACGTTGCCCACAGCGGAGCGTTGCCCCGCAGCCAGGTTCCCGGTGCGTGAGTTATAGGACATGCCCGCCGAGCTGCGCCACGCGTTTCCGGTCCACGCATTGTAGCCGCCCGACCCGCGTGTCACCGCCGAGGTGGAGCCCCATCGGTGATACACATTGCCGGTCGTGGCCGCCCA
>DATFEN010000252.1:0-8574 GCA_035251085.1 Vicinamibacteria bacterium
CTCGATGTGCAGCAACGCCGCCCCCACGGCCGAGCCCTCGAACGGCTCGGCCACGCGCTTGCCCGTACCGGTGACGATGAGGACCAGGGAGTTCCCGTTCGCCCAGCCCGGACGGTTCACGATCTCCTGGATGACGGACGCGATGTTGCCGGTGCGCTGGGCCGGGCCAGCCTGTCCCACGATCCACGCCGCCGGGGACCAGCTGGCCGACGCCGACGTCCGCGGGCGGGACGAGATGTTGAAGTTGGCGTTCACGAACACTGGCGCGTTGTCCGCGGCCTGACCCTGGATCGTGAGGGTCGTGGCGCCGGACTGCGTTTCGTCGGCCTGGAACTGGACGTAGGCGTTGGTGATCGTCGATCCCTGCTCCACGGGCAGGCCCCTGAAGCGCAGCCCGACGGTCTGGTCGCCGGTAACGCCGCCCTCGGTGCTGTTGACCATCTCGAGGTCGTTGTTGCCCAGCGCCACTTTGCCGTTCACGCGCTCCTCGGCATCGTCGGCCCCGAAGGAGATCCGCACCTCGTCCGGCGCCAGCACCTCGATCGCCACATCGTCGCTCGTGTCGAGGACGCCGTCGTCGGCCGTCAAGCGGAGCACATAGCTGCCGCCCGCCGAGAACGTGGCCGTCGTGTCCACGGCGTTCGCGTTGCCGAAGCCGACCGTGCCGGGGCCGCTCTGCTTGCTCCAGAGGGTCGTCGTCGGGCCGGGCAAGCCGTCGTCGCTCACCGTGCCGTCGAGGCTCGCCGCGGCCGCGAGCGCCACGTTCTGGTCCGGCCCGGCGCTGACCACCGGCGCGGTGTTCGGAGGCGAGGCGAAGCTGATCGCCACCTCGTACAGCTTGCCGTCGTTCTCGTCGGGGTCGGTGTTGTTGTCGATGACCCGGTCGACGATGTAGAGGCTCCTGGCGTTGGGGTCGGTGCTGGTCGGGCCGTAGGCGAGTCCCGCCGTCCTCACGGGGTTCGCCGCCGAGATGTCGATCCACTGGACGAAGGTCCCCGACCCGGTCAGCTCCAACACCTGATTCACCGGCTCCCCGGCGAGGTAGATGTTGCCGGTCTGCGGGTTGACGGCGATCCCCTCGGGATCGGCGAGGCCGAGCGCGATGGTATCGAAGTGGAAGACGACGTCGTCGCCGGCCGGAGGGACGCCATTGAAGATCCCGTCGAGCCCGGGCGCCACGCGCCACACCTCCGAGTCCTCGCCACCGGCGATGAAGAGCCTCCCGTTCAGCGGGTCATAGGCCAGACCCTCCGGGTCGTTGGCCCCGAAGGCGAGCGTCGAGAAGAAGGTTCGCACGTCGTCAGCCGTGTGGAACAGGCCGTCGGGACCCGCAGTGACTTCGAACACTCTTTTCGTGTCATCGTCGCTGTGGAAGAGATGCTCGTTGCTGGGGTTCACGCCCACGCCTACCGGCTCTGAGGAGAACGAGGTCGTGCTGTAGGTGTTGAGCAGGTCGCCGAAGAGCGTCGTCTCGAAGACGTTCTTCCCGGCGAAGAGGGGCGTCTCCTCGACCTCGCCATCCGAGATCCAGAGGGTCCCCAGGGGGGGGACGTACTCCACGCCCGATGGGTCGGGGCTGGGCGGGTCGAACTCCGAGGTCAAAGTGGTGTTGACGAGGAGCGAGGTGAACAGGGTCTCGACGTTCACGAGCGTCGGGGCAGGGGCGAGGGACAGCTCCACGAGGCCCCCACCAGCCACGTTCGTCCGGGTGGTTGCCGAATCCAACGCGGCCGCCACCGGCTGTCCGGCGTCGGCTATGAAGAGGTTCTGCTCGGACGCGTGATCGGTCGAGTCGCCGCTGGGGGCGAACGCAAGGGCCTGCGGGTTCTTGAGCCCGACCGAGGACAGATCGCGCGTGGCGACGAGATCGCCGTTAGGCTTCACCTCGTAGAGCGCCGCCTCGTCCGGACCCAGCAGGTGAAGGTGGCCGGTCACGGGATGCAGGGCCAGGCCGCGCAGCGACGCCGAGCCGAGCGCGCGGAGCGGCACCTCGGTCACTCCGGCCGCTTCGAAGCCGCCGTCGGGATCCGGCACCACGCGCAGGAGGCGCGGGCCGGAGGCGTCGAGTATGAACAGGTGACCGCTCCGCGGATCGACCGCGATCCCCCCGGGGTCGTGCACGGCAAGATGTCCGACGTCGGCGCTGGCGACCAAGGAGGCGTCCAACACGCCGTCCCGGCCGGCCGGGAGCATCCACAACCGGCCGCTGCGGGCCTCGAGGGCCAGAAGCCGCTGCGCCCTGGCATCGAATGCCAGGCTCAGGCCGCCCAGCGACCCGTTGAGCCGCACTCGGCCAACGATGGAGAGCTCGTGACTCACGAGCACGAGGTCCGTGAAAGCGGCTCCCCGACCCGCAACCATCACGAACGCTCCGCGCGGACCATAGGCCAGGCTCGTGGGCCTGGGGATCCCGACACCACGGGTCTTGAGCACGTGCACCAGGCGCGCCGGGGCCCTCGACTCGCCCGTCTGCGCGCGGACGCTCTCGTGCGCAGGCAGCAAGGCGGCGCCGAGCGCCGCAGCCAGAGTGAAACGAGCTCGACCCCTCGAGGACAACGGCCGCTCGGTCCGCATGTCTCTACCCTTCCCCGCCAGCAAGAGGCAACTGCTCCCACCGGGTCCGAAGACGAAGGACCAAGGCCACCGCCCAAGGCGGGCCCAACGCAGACACCGACAGCAAGGCGGCCCAAGACGCGGGACGCCCCGAGGAGGGAGTAGGGGAGCCTATCAGTCGGGACGCCTGCCGGTCAAGCTCTATCCGGGGTGCGGCCTGGAGCTTAGAAGCTCCAGGATCGCTCGGGAGCCTCGCTCCTCAGGTAGCCTGCCAGGAAGCCGACCGCGTGCTCACACGCTGCGAGGCGTCCCGCGGCCGGGCCTTCGCCCAGACCCGCCAGCAGGTCGTGTGGTGCCGAAAGACGATCGAGGCTGCGCACGAGATCGCCGTCGTATTCGAAGCCCGCAAGGTCCAGGGCGGCACGACACGCCGACTCGACCGCCATGCGGCAGGCCGTGTCGACGAGCGCGGTCGGGCGACCCTCGTGGACGAGCAGGCGCGCGATGCCGAGGCCGTTGCGGCAGTGTTCCCACAACCGGTCACGCTCGAGCGGCTCGGCGCGCGGCGAAGCCTCGAGGTGCGAGGCCAGCGCGATGGCTTCGCTCACGAGCAGCCGCTCGTGGTGCCGCAGTTCGCGCAGCGATAGCACGAGCCGTTGCGCATCATGATGCTGCCGCAGACGTGGCAGGAGGGTGCGTCGGCCTGGTTCCGGAACGCACCCGCCGCCGAGGCCGGCGCCAGCTTCTCCGACGGCGCGGGCTCGCCCTCCGCGACGCTCCTCTGCACGCCGACAGCCTGGGCGTCCTCGGGCGACAGGAACTTCGCCGCGAGCCAGCGGAAGATGTAGTCGGTGATGCTCTTCGCGAAGGGGATCTCGGGGTTCTTGGTGAAGCCCGAGGGCTCGAAGCGCACGTGGGAGAACTTCTCGACGAGCGCCTCGAGGGGCACGCCGTACTGAAGCGCCATCGAGATCGAGGTGGCGAAGGCGTCCATCAGGCCGGAGATCGTCGAGCCCTCCTTCGCCATGACCAGGAAGATCTCGCCCGGCTTGCCGTCCTCGTACATGCCGACGGTGATGTAGCCCTCGTGGCCCGCGATGGAGAACTTGTGGGTGATCGAGCGCCGCTCGTCGGGCAGCTTGCGCCGTGCCGGCCGCGGCTCCGGCGAATCCCCGGTCTTCGCCTCCCCGAGCTGCTCCCTGCTGGTCGACAAGGGCTGGCTGCGCTTGCAGCCGTCCCGGTAGACCGCCACCGCCTTGAGGCCCAGGCGCCAGGACTCGAGGTAGGCGTTCGCGATGTCCTCGGGCGTGGCGTCGGTCGGCATGTTGACGGTCTTGGAGATCGCGCCCGAGAGGAACGGCTGGACCGCCGACATCATCTTGATGTGGCCCATGTATTGGATGGAGCGTTCGCCGTTCGCCGGCGGGAACGCGCAGTCGAAGATCGGGAGGTGCTCCTCCTTCAAGTGGGGAGCGCCCTCGATCATCTCCCTCTGGTCGATGTAACGGAGGATGTCCTCCACCTGGCCGGCGGCATAGCCGAGCTTCTTCAGCACGCCGGGCACGGACTGGTTGACGATCTTCATGATCCCGCCGCCCACGAGCTTCTTGTACTTCACGAGGGCGATGTCGGGCTCGATGCCGGTGGTGTCGCAGTCCATCATGAAGCCGATCGTGCCGGTGGGCGCGAGCACCGTGACCTGGCTGTTCCGGTAGCCGTGCTGGACCCCGAGCGTGTAGGCGTCGTCCCAGGTTCGGAACACCTCCTGCAACAGGTCGCGAGGCACCAGGGTCGGGTCGATCATGTGTGCGTGCTGGCGATGCTTGTCGATCACGCGCAGCATCGGCTCGGCGTTCTTGGCGTGGCCCGCGAACGGGCCCATCGCCGAGGCGACGCGCGCGCTCTGCGCGTAGGCCTCGCCGTGCATCAGCGCCGTGATGGCTCCCGCGTACGCGCGCCCCGCATCGGAGTCGTATGGCACGCCGCGGCTCATGAGCAGCACGCCGAGGTTGGCGTAGCCGAGGCCGAGCGGCCGGAAGTCGTGGCTGTTCCTGTCGATGGCCGGCGTCGGATAGCTGGCGTTGTCGACGAGGATCTCCTGGGCCGTGATCACGGTGCGGCTGGCCGCCTTGAAGGCCTCGGCGTCGAACTCGCCGTCCTCGCGCACGAACTTCATCAGGTTCAACGACGCCAGGTTGCAGGCCGTGTCGTCGAGGAACATGTACTCGCTGCACGGGTTGCTGGCGTTGATTCGCGCCGTGTTCGGGCAGGTGTGCCAATCGTTGATGGTCGAGTCGAACTGCATCCCCGGGTCGCCGCACTGCCAGGCGGCCTCGGCCATCATCTTCATGATGTCGCGGGCGCGGAAGGTCTCGCAGGGCTGGCTGGAGAGGACGTACTTCGTCTGCCAGTCGCGGTCCTCGACCACCGCGCGCATGAAATCGTCGGTCACGCGCACCGAGTGGTTGGCGTTCTGGAAGAACACCGAGTCGTAGGCCCCGCCCTTCACGTTGAAGGCGCCCTCGTAGCCGGCTTCGATGAGGGCCCAGGCCTTGCGCTCCTCGTCGGCCTTGCTGTTGATGAACTCGATGACGTCGGGATGGTCGGCGTTGAGGATCACCATCTTGGCGGCGCGCCGCGTCTTGCCGCCGCTCTTGATCACGCCGGCGAAAGCGTCGTAGCCGCGCATGAAGGAGACCGGCCCGGACGCCGTACCGCCGCCGGCCAGCGGCTCCTTCGAGGAACGGATGCTCGAGAGGTTCGAGCCGGTGCCGGAGCCGAACTTGAACAGCATGCCCTCGGTCTTGGCGAGGCCGAGGATCGATTCCATCGTGTCGTTGACCGAGTTGATGAAGCAAGCCGACGCCTGCGGATGCGCCTCGATGCCGACGTTGAACCAGACCGGGCTGTTGAAGGCGGCCTTCTGGGTCACGAGCAGATGCGTCAGCTCGTCGCAGAATGCGCCGAGGTCCTGGGACGTCGCGAAGTAGCCCTGCGCTTCGGCCCAGCTCCGGATCGATTCGACGACGCGCGAGATCAAGCGCTTGACGCTGCTCTCGCGCTGCGGCGAGCCGAGCTGGCCTCGGAAGTACTTCGACGCGACGATGTTGGTCGCGGTCTGGCTCCACGTCGTCGGGATCTCGATCGCGTGCTGCTCGAAGACCGGATTGCCTCGCTCGTCGTTGATGACCGCCGACCGCAGCTCCCAGGCCAGCTCGTCGTAGGGATGCCGGCCCTCTTTCGTGAAGTGTCTCCGGAAGCTCAGCCCTGTTCGCTTCTCCGCCGCGGCGTTGGGGCGGGGCTCGGTCCGGGCATTCTCCACGGGATGGGTCGACATTGATGTTTCCTCCTACAGCCTGTGCTGTTCGTTCGACGGCTCGCCGCTCCGGGGCCTGTTTGGGGCGCGCCGGCGGGCTATTCGAGGTCGCTTAAATCGTGTCGGCGATTATAAGCACCCGTCGGGGGCTGTCAAGGGAAAAACGCAAGATGTTGTGGCCGCGAGTTCATGGCCAACAATATATTGCAGTTCAACGAGTTAGGGCCATCGCGTCAACCAAGGAACCGGATCCCCGTCGGCGAGCAGCAGCCAACGTACTTGCCTGGAACTCCTTCGTCCGCGCGCCCACTTTCACCACAGCGACAAGAAGATAACTAGAACAACCTCACAGCTGCCTCCATCGATCTTGATTAACTAGCTGTCAATATTGGCTAACTTGATCCTCACGGTCGGTTTGTGCCGCGACCGCGGAAGAGCCGCCACGGCTGCTGGTCATAGCCTCTCGGCGCGCACCAGCCCAGACACTTCCATTGTAGCCGTTTGACAGGCCGTGGAAGGCCCCACGATACTGGCCGCCCCCGACCGACCGCTCGGTTGGTTGCGAGGTCTCTCTTGACCCGAGCCGAAAGCACCCGCCGCCGCATCGTCGTGACGGCGGCGCGCGTCTTCTGCGAGCAGGGCTATGCGGCCAGCGGGATGGAGGACGTGGCGCGCGCGTGCGGGCTCACCAAGGCAGGCCTGTACCACCACATCCGCAGCAAGGAGCAGCTGCTGTTCGAGATCCAGAGCTACGGCATGGACGTCTTCGAGGAGCAGGTGCTGCGGCCGGCGTCGGAACACGCTCACCCGCTGCGGCGTCTCGAAGAGTGCCTCGAGCGGAGCGTCCTGCTGCTGACGAAGCGGCGCAGCCAGGAGATCGCCGTGATCCTGCACGAGCACAACACCTTGAAGGGCGACGCGCGCGCGCGCATCAACGCCCGCAAGAAGCGCTACGTGCGCTTCCTCGAGCAGGCGTTTCGCGAGGCGGTGCGGCGGCGCCTCATCCGTCGCGTGAACCCACGGGTCGCGGCGTTCTCGTTCCTCGGCATGGTGCTCTGGATCTACAAGTGGTTTCGCTCGGACGGCGTGCTCTCTCCCGAACGCCTCGCCCGAGAGATGCGGGCGCTCTTCTTCGACGGCCTGGCGCTCGAGACCCAGCCGCGCCGCGCCCGTTCTTGACTGGCCTTCGGCCTGCGGCTACAAACCCTCGGTGTCGACTCGTCTCGTTGCGAACGCTGCTGCCGCGACCCTGCTCCTCCTGACCGGGTGCGGTCCGTCGCCGGGCTCGGCGATGCGGGAAGCCCCGGGCGCACCGGCCACGGCCTCTCGCCCCAACATCGTGCTGCTCGTGCTCGACGCGGTGCGGGCCGATCACCTGGGCATCTACGGCTATGAACGCGAGACCATGCCGTTCCTAGCCGGTCGGGCGGCCGGCGGGCTCGTCTTCGAGCGCGCCTACGCGCCCTCCTCGTGGACGCCGTCCTCGATGGCCTCGATCTTCACCGGCGTGTGGCCGCACCAGCACGGCGTCCGCACCGGCTTCGCCGCGACGCGGAACGCGCTGAAACGCGGCGAGGCGATCACGCTGAATCGGATCCCCAGCCGGCTCTTGACGCTCCCCGCGATGCTCAAGCGCGCCGGCTACCGCACGTTCGGAGCCTCGGACAACTTCAATGTCGGCGACGCCATGGGCTTCACGCGGGGGTTCGACGAGTTCTCCGCGAAGGACCAGGGCGGGCTGCGCCGGGGTGAGGCCGTCCGCGAGTGGCGAGAGGCGCTGCTCGGCGGCGCGCCGTATTTCCTCTACCTCCACTACATGGCCGCCCACGCGCCCTATCACAAGCGCGCGCCGTGGTACGACCCCAACACGCCGGGCCACCGCCAGAGCGTCGCCGCCTATGACAGCAACCTCTCTTTTCTCGACGAGCGGATCCGGGAGCTGCACGAGCTGCTCGCCTGGGACGAGAGGACGCTGCTGGTGGTCACGGCGGACCACGGCGAGGAGTTCCGCGACCACGGCGGAGCGGGCCACACCAACACGCTCTATCAGGAGCTGCTGCACGTCCCGCTCGTGGTGTGCTGGCCGGGGCGTGTCGACCCGGGCCGGATCCGCACGCCCGTCTCCACCATCGACCTGATGCCGAGCCTTCGCGAGGCCGCAGGCCAGCCGCCCGACGCGCGGGACCAGGGCCGGAGCCTGTTCGAGACCGCTCGCGGCGGCGGCGACCCCGCGCGGGTCGTCTTCGCGATGCGCTGGGACGAAGTCGGCAAGGACCGCTCGACGAAGAAGGCGGTGGTCACGGAGCGTCACAAACTGATCTTGACCCTGCCCGAGGCACGCGTGGAGCTCTACGACCTGATCGAGGACCCACGCGAAAAAAGCGACCTCTCGCGGCACAAAGCGCCCCTCGTCGCGGCCCTCCGCCGGCAACTCGACGAGCTCGAGGCGCGGACGGCGGTCGCGGAGCGAGAGTTCTCTCCGGCCGTCTCCTTCACCAGGGAAAACGCCGAGGAGCTCAAGGCTCTCGGCTACGTGCAATGACGCCGCGGCCCGTGGTCGGTGTCGCGCTGCTTCTGGGCGCGTGCGCTCCGGCGCCCGAGCGCTCCGGCGCGGCGGCGTCCACAGCCTTGCCCGGGCTCACGGATCGGCGCCCCGACGTCGTCGTCTTCCTGCTCGACACCGTGCGCTCCGACCACCTGTCCGC
>DATFEN010000144.1:0-8463 GCA_035251085.1 Vicinamibacteria bacterium
TCGCCGAGCGCGAAGCGCGCCTCCGCGAGCTGCCGCCAGGCCTCGGGCTCGGGTCGGCCCTCGAGCTGTCTCGCGAGCTCCGCGGTCGGCGTGGGGTAGGGGACCTCGTGCCCCTCGATCGTGGCTGTCCGCGTCGTCACCGCGTAGAGGACGTCTGCGGGGGTGAGATCCTCCCAGGGCAGCGTGCTCGCACCGATGGCCGCCGCGGCGAGCGGGAGCATCGCCAACACGCTCCAGCGGCTCACGGGTGCACCTCGAGGACGCCCGCGGCGAAGCCTCGATTCCTGGCGCCGTCGACCGCCTCGAAGACGATCTCCTGGCGGCCCCGCAGGTTCACGGGCACCCGCACGAAGCCCACGGACCGCATCGCCTTGGGGTCCCAGCGGAGTGGGACGGGGGCTTGCGCGCCGAGGCGGGCGTGCAGTCGAACCACGTCGGCGTCGGTGCTGACGACCACCTTCACCACATCGCCCGCCATCGCCGGGAGAAGGCGCTCGGGCTTCACGACCGGCGGGCGTCCGTCGACGATGAACGACTTCCTCTCGGTGAGCTGTGCGCCGCTCCGGTCACGAAGCAGGATGCGCGCCTCGTAGCGCCCGTCGCGGAAGCCCTCGGGCACCAGGAAGCGGCCCTCCCACGTGCTGGTTCCGGGCCGACGCACGAGCGGCAGGCGCAGCCCGAACGGGAACAGCGCCGTGGCGGAGACGATCCCCGCGTCGCATTCCACACGCAGCACCGGATCGCCGGGCTGGATCCGGCGCGGACGCAGCAGCGCGCGAGGCGCGGCCAGGAACGCCGTGTAGGGCGTCACGAACTTGTAGCGCTTCGACAGCGCGATGATCTCCTCGATCCAGTCGCGACGCTCGCCCTCGCGCTCGATCAGGGCGAGGAGATGGTCGACGCGGGCGCGGGCCCAGCGCCGCGGCAGATCGCGCGCCTCGGTGGCGCGCTCCGGGAGACCGGCGTCGAGGCTGCGCTGCGACTCGGGAAGGAGGGACGTCGCCATCGCGAACCGCACGTGCGGCTGCGGGACGCCATAGCGCCCGACCCAGCCCGAGAGCGAGCCGGCAGCGGGTGGCTGGAGCAAGACCGGGTACACGTCGTGGAGCCGCGCGTCCCCATCCGAGGTCGTGAAGGGTTGCGCATCGGTATCGTCCTTGCGCTTGTCCTCGAAAGGGGCGGTGAGCCGATCGAAGAAGAGGTCTGCATCGAGGGAGGTGGCGGTCGGCTGGAGCAGCCGCGTCGACGCAGCGCGCAGCGACTCACCTGCCTCGCCGGTCACGATCGTGAAGAGCGGCAGGCCGTCGCGAGCCGCCTCCAGCGCCTTCGACGACGGCGCCGCGTAGCCGTCGGTGAGCAGCAGGATCCGGCCGCCGTCGCCCGCCGCGCGCCGAGCCTCGCGCAGCGCCGCGACGAAGTCGGTGCCGGGAGCGAGCGGGCGTTCGCGCAGCGATTGGAGCGACGCGTCGACCGCTTCGGGCGTCGCCGCCGCGACGCGAGACGCCGCCGGCTCGCGGTCGAACGGGATGAGTGCGAAGCGATCGTCGGTGCGCAGCGCCTGCAGCGCGCGCACGAGGCTCGCGTACGACGACTCGAGGCCGGACCAGCGATGGCTCAGGGACGTGTCGAAGAGGAGCGCGAGCGAGACGGGTGGGCGCCCGCTCGGTCTACTGCTGGGCGCCCCGGGCGGCAGCGCCTCGAGCAGGAAGAAACCGTCCTTCTCGGGCGGGATCTCCGAGGGGCGCTCCCAAGGAGCGAGGGCCACGCCGTCGGGCAGGCTGCCCTCCGGGTTGCGGAACGCGCTCAGTCGAAGAGGCGCGGCTTCCGCCGGCCGCAGCCGCACCACGAGATCGCGATCCAGGCGCACGCTCCGCCCCGAGAAGGTCATCCCAGCGCCGTTCGCCACGAGCGGCAGCGCTCCGTCCGAGGCGCTGGGCTGGGCGTCGTCGACGCGAACCCGGACTTCGAGCCGGTGGGCCACCGGAGGCTCACCCTCCCGCGGCGACAGCGCGAGCTTGAACTCGCCCAGCCGCGCGATGAACGGAACGTCCTGTTGGAACTGCAGCTCGAGCCGCTTCGTACTCCACGCGGGTATCGGAGCGACGCTGACGGAGAAGAGCGCTGCGCCGGAGGGCTCCACGCCTTCCTCCTCGTCGCCCTGCTGCAGAAGCCCCGGGTCGATGCGCCGGGCCGTCAGGTCGCGATAGATCGCGCGCGCCCGCTGCTTCTCCAGGATCACTCCTGGGATCCTCACGAGCCCGTCCCAGACCGCGAAGTCCCCGACGGCCGCGCTGGGCGGGAGCGCGAACCGGTAGGTGCCTTCCTGGACGCGGTCCGTGTGGTTCTCGAAAACCTGGCGAACGTTGACGCGGGCGTAGCCGCGCGCAATGCCGACGTCGACGTGCATCTCGCGCAGCGACAGGACCTTCGCGTCCGCGACGCCGCTGCTGGTGGGTATCAGCTGACCCGCCTGCGCATGGGCGAGGCGAGTCGTCGCCGCGAGCGCGGATAGCCAAAGAAGGAACACGAGCCACGAATCCCCGATCAAGGGGAGGCGAGGCACGCCTGCAGTTGCGGAGCCGCTCCCCTCCCCCTCGGCGGAGGGATAGGGAAGGGGGCTTGGTGAATAACAGACCCTAGCCTTCGCCCTGACTCCGGATTCGCTCTTCGTCCGGACCCGGCCGCTCATCTCGACTTCACCGCTATCCGCACCACCCCCTCGTCGGTTCCGACGAGGAGCCCGCCGACTTCAGGGAGGATCGCGGTGACTCGTGGCGAAGGCAACCAAGCCGCGACGGGCTCGAAGCGCGATCCGTCGTCGTTGAGTCGCAGCAGCCCGTGTCCCTCCGTGCCGAGCCACAGAGTGTCGCCCGCTTCGATCATCGCGCCGGCGCTGACCTTCAGGCCCTCCGTCTCCAGGAAAGGCTCGAAACGCGCATCGTCCGAGCGCCGCACCACGCCGCCGCCGTACGTGCCGACGTAGATCGAGCCCCGTCGTGCCATGAGGGCCGTGACCCACGGGTGGGGTAGATGGCCTTCGGCCGACGTGGCGCGCCACGCGACGCGTCGCGCCTCGATCGCACCGAGGCCGGAGGGGGTTCCGACGACCAGCGACGCGGTCGAAAGGAGCGCCGTGGCCTGGTTGCCCGGCAGGCCATGAAAGGAGGAGAGCAATCGGCCATCGGGAAGGAGCACGCCCTCCCCGTAGCCGATGGCCACGCCATCGGCGGTCGCCGCCAGCGAAAACGCGGCACCCGGGCCCTCGAGCGCCCGGACGCGCTGTCCGTCGAAGCGCGCGGCCCCGCGCAGGCTGGCGACCCACACTTCGCCGCCCGCAGGCAACAGCGCGTTGACGCCCCACGCGGCGGCATCCTCCACCGCGCGCCAGACGATCTCGTCGCCCTGCATCGCGCCGACCAGCAGGCCGCCGTCGAACCGGCCCGCGACGATCCGCTCCCCCAGGCGTGCCAGCGCCGTGACGTGAGCCGGCCCGGGGGGGAGCCCGCGCGGTTTCACGAGTGCCTCGCTCCAGCCCGAGGGCGCCCGTCGAAGCAGCCCACGCGCCGTGTCGGCGTACAGCTCTCCTGCCACGTTGAAGACGCGCCGCGCTGGCGACGGCAGGGTGTCCTCGCTGACGCGGCCGCCGCCGTCGAAGAACAGCAACGAGTCGCCGCCCGCCGCGACCGCCGCGAAGCGGCCCTCGTGGACCACGCCGCACGTCACCTCCTCGCCGCCGCGAACCCGTGTGAGGTCGCCCTGGTCCTGCCCGTGAGCCAGACCCGTCGCCGTCACGACCCAGACGTCGCGGCTGGCCCTGGCGACCGCCTCGATCCACGGATCGGGCGTCTCAACCGCACTCGCGGTTCTGCCTTCGATACGGAATAGGCCTTCTTCGCCGCCCGCGAGGAGCGAACCGTCGGACTCGACCAGCGAGCGCACGGGGCGCGCGTCGAGCCGCTCGAGCGTCACGTCGGCCCAGGCGGCGCGGAACAGCCCCTCGCGGGCGCCGATGAGCAGCTCGCCCGCGGCGCTCTCGGCGAGCGCCCGAGCATGGAGTCGGCCCCAGCCGGAACGCAGCTGCTGCCAGCGGCCGTCGTCGCGGAGGAACACGCCGCCTTGAGCTAGCGCGACGACCAGGCGACCTCGCCACAGGCTCGACGCGCTCGCTTTCAGGGTGGGGAGGCCCGCGCCGAGATCGCCGTCCGCCCCGAACACGCCGCTTCCGCCAACGGCCACGACTCCGGCGTCGGTCAATGCCACGCCCTCCACCTCGGTCCCGCCCCAGCGTTCAGGCGTCGCGGCGGGGGCGGGGAGCGTCACGAGCTGGAGCGGTCGTCGCGCCGGGTGCGACGCGTCGAAGGCGTCGCGAACGCGATCGTGGAGGCGGCGCCAGCCGAGTAGCCCGCCACCGATCCCGATGAACAACGCTGCGAGGAGGATCCGTCGACGAGCCGTGCGCACGGGGATCAGCCTTGTGCAGGAAGCGTGCCCCGGCGCCAGCGGCGTCTCGCGACGCCGAGCGTGTCGGCGCGCCCGCGAAGCGTCACCGCGCGGCCACGACCGGCTCATCGCGCGCGAGGGCCTTGCGCAGCACGCCGCCCTGGGACTGCGCGGGTGGAGCGATACCCAATAGTGCCGAGAGGGTCGGGGCGATGTCGATCTGGCGGATCGGGCCGAGTTCGACGCCCTTCGCCACTCCCTCGCCCGTGAGCGCGAAGGCGGCGCGCAACTCGGCGCGCTGGGGGCCGAAGAGGTGCTCACCCGATGGATGGCGCGCGCTCACGACTTCGCCCAGCAGCGCGGACGAGGAGTAATAGCCCGGCGCCAGGTCCACGTAGAGATCGCCCCCGATCGGTCCGCCGATCGCTGGCTCATTCCCCGGGTCCCGCGGGTCGAGAATCGACGTCACGACCGGCTCTCCGGTCTCCGGGTCGCGGATCGCGTGCAGGGCCGCCTTGAGCCTGTCCAGAACCTGGGGCTCCTCCTCGGGACGGACGATGCCTTCCTTGCGGCCGACGCGGTTGATCAGGAAATAGCTGGAGTTGCCGGGGAAGTACACCGCCTGCGTCCGGAACAGGTCGATCTCGCCGTCCCGGGACAGCGTCAGCAGGCCGGCCCGCTGCAGGGCGACGTTGAAGTTCACCGTACGGTTGGCCGAGCCCATGCCGTGGTCGGTGCCGACGGCGAGGATCGTGTTCGCGGGCAGGCGGTCGAGGAGATAGCCCACGTATGCGTCCGCCAGGGCCAGAGCCTTGTCGAGAAAGGGGGCCAGCCTGCGGGCGATCTGGGGATCGTGCCCGCGGAGGCTCGGGTCGAGGTAGCCGTACCAGAGGTGCAACTGCTCATCGGGGAACGGGAGGTAGCCGACCAGGACGTCCCACTTGGTGGCGTCGAGTCCGAAGTCCATGAAGCGCCGGAATTGGCGCTCGACGAGGTGAGCGGTCTCGAGGTAGCGCACCTCCGCGGTTCCGTCGCCCCCCTGCCAGATCGGCGGCCCGAGGCCCCCATCCTTATATAGGTCGTCCGCGCCGTTGCCGACGAAGCCCCCGGTGGTTCGAAGGGCTGCCGCCTCGAGGACGGTCCGATTGCTGTGGATGACGGAGCCCTCGGCCATGACGAGCAGCAGGTCCGAGGCGTCCGGGGCCAGCGAGTAGAGGCGCAGATGCACGCCGAAGCTGCCGGTCTCAGTCCGTACGGTCAACCCCTGGAATGCCTCGGCCGACTCCTTGGGAGGCGATGGCTTGAGGACGACGCCGCCCGTTCCGGAATGCTTGCCGGTCGTGACGTAGAGCGAGTCGAAACCGTTGATCGGATCGTCCGGATCGTCGTATAGGAGGGCCGAGAGCTGCGTCCCCGCGGCCGGGATGTTGAAGTCCTTGAGCGCTCCCCGGTGGGGAGGAAGGATGCCGCGCCAGCCGGCAGCGGGGCCGAGTCTCAGGTCCTTGCCGGTGAATGCCGCCGGCGACGTCCTGCGGTCCTGGTAGCCGTCGAAGAGCGTGAGCCTCCACGCGTAGTTGCCGCCAAAGCGCCTCTCCTCCTGGAAGGGGGCAAAGGGCCACGTCTGCGTCGCGCTCAGCACGGCCGCGTCGAGGCCCTGGCGCGCCGCGGTCACCCACAACGGCTCCGCCCGCAGCATCTCCGTGGTGTACCCGGACACGCTCGTCAGCACGTTCTCGCCCGGCACCGTGACGTCGATGCCCGCGATCCCGTTGCGGTCGCTCCAGGCGCCCGTGTAGAGCGCCGCGTGGCCGGAAGGGGTCTTGACGGGGAGAGCCGTCAAGGAGCCGGCCACCGAGGCGGCGCCCGACACCCGCAGCCTTGCGAGATTGGGCATGACGCCGCGCCGAACCGCCTCGTCGATGATGGGCGCCGCGGCGCCGTCGATGGTGACGAGCACGAGGCGCGCGCGGCCGCGAACGTACGGGAAGCGGAAGCGGGGCAGCTCGGGCCGGCCGGCCTCCTCCCACGCCCCCAGCCAGAGAGCGCCGATGCGCTCGGATCCTCTCTGCAGGCGCGCCACCAGCCGCCGCTCCTCGGCCTCGAACATGGCCGTGTAATAGGCGTTGCCGTAGCGATCGTCGTGAGGTGTGTCCGCGTAGTCGCGAGGGCCTGCGTTAGTCTTGTCAGCCGCGAGCAGCGGCGCCGCCTCCCGGAAGGACTCCAGGAGCGTCTCGAAGCCGAGCTCCACCGGATCGCGGCGCGCCACGGCGGCGGCCGGAGCGAGCCGTGGGACGACCTGACGTTCGAAACGCTCGAACAGGTCCGACTCCCAGCGCCCGTGCACACCCTTCTGGCTCGTGAGCTGGCCGTCGTAATTGAGGACCGCGTGGAGCGGAACGTGGACGTCGCCGACGTAGTGGCCCAGCGTCGCGGCCAGCTCCAGGACGCGGGCCGGCTCGCGCGCTTCGAAGGCCCGCACGAGGTCGCGGTAGACCTCGCCGATCCGCCAGGGCGCGCGTCCCTTGGCGCGGGCGTCGACGCCATGGCGGCGCAGGTGCTCGGCTTCGTCGTGAGGGATCTCGCTGAAGGGATAGCTACCGAAGGCATCCATGTCGAGGAAGTGATTCGGATCCTCGCCGGCGACACCCGCGCCGCGCCAGAGGTCGGGATCGATCGAGTGCTCGGCGAGGAAGTCGGCGTTCTGCTCGAACAGCGGTCGGAGCGCCGGCGGCAAAGTCGCGATGGCCTGGCGGTTGACGACGCGGTGGGCGGAGAAACCCCAGGCATGCGTCCGAGCGCAGGGAGCCAGCAACGCGAGGACCAGCAACAGGCGCTTCACGCGAAGGCGACTACCGAAGCGTGACCGAGAGCTGGAGCGGGCGCCCGCCCCGAAGGACCGTGGCGCGGAGCGCGGTCTCGTTCTGGAGCCGTGTCCAGAGGCCGACCAAGGCCGGCAAGCTGTCCGTGGGCGTGCCGTTGACCTCGGTCAACACGTCGCCCGCCTGGAGGCCGAGCTCCGTGAGCAGGGTTCCGGACGCGACTCGGACGAGGCGCAGCCCGACGATGCGGCCATCCTCGGTCGCCGGCTGGAGCGCCGTCTCGCCGAGGATGCGGGGAATCTCGCTGGCGAGGCGCCTCTGGACGTGCTCGCGCGAAAGCGCCTGTTCCACGGCCGCCGGCTCAACGGGCGTGGCCTGCATCGCGGGCTCCGGAGACGCGGGGATCGCGGGCTCCGGCGGCGGCGAGGGCGCTCCGGTCAGGCGCAGCTCGACGCTCTGACCACCGACGTCGAGCACCACTCGGTCGGGCGCCACCTGAGTCAGGCGTGCGCCGAAGGCCTGCTCGCCGATGGCCACCACGCGAACGCGAGCGCCGGAACGCAGGATCGCGGCCCCGCCCCCGGGGTGCGCGCTCGTGATCACGCCGACGGCGGTCAGCTCGGCCACGGCGCCGACGGCCATCGCCAGAGACAGCATGGGCGGCTGAAGCTAGCCGATGGAGCGCGGGAGTGTCAACGAGGACGTTGGTCGACTGCTGACCGCTGCCGTCCTCCGTCTATACTCCGGCTCTCGCATGGCCGCGTATCAACTCCCCGCTCCGTCGCCGCCGGCGGCGGAGCGAGCCCTCGTCCGCGTCCGGCGCTTCTTCACCGCGACATGGCGCGGCCGCGTCCTGCTCGGAGTCCTGGCCGTGGTGTTCGTCGACGGCCTCGTTCTCGATCTCGGTGCGCTTGGCAGCCTGGCGAGGGGCTTGCTATGGCTCTACTGCCTGGTCGGCGCGGTCCTGTTCACGACGTGGGCCTTCCGCCGTCTGCTCTGGCGCATCCGCACCAAGCTGCTCGTGTCGTACCTGTTCATCGCCGTCGTCCCGATCGTCCTGCTCGGTCTGCTCTTCGCGATCGCCTGGCTGTTCTTCTCGGGGCTCGTCGGCTCGCACCTGGTCGTCACGGAGCTGGATCGGGTGGGCCAGGTGATGGAGACCACGGCGCGAGCGTCGCTGCGCGGGCTGCCGGCGGAGCCGGGG
>DATFEN010000157.1:0-12469 GCA_035251085.1 Vicinamibacteria bacterium
CGAGCTGGCGGAGCTCCTGGCGGCGATCGACGACGGAGATACCTGCGTCAACGAGCACAGGGACAAGCATCCGGGAGGCGAGATTCGGGGTCAGGTGCGCGAGGGCGGGGATCAATTAAGAGAGCTGGGGCCGATGGCGGATCGCTGAAGGCTGTCTTCTATCAAGCCCCGCCACCCTGTCCCTCCCCCGAGGGGGAGGGGAGTGGTTCTGAGTTGCGTCCTTCGCCTCCCACTGGATGGGTGTCGAAGGACCCGTGGCTGATGGCCGATAGCTGATCGCTGACTGCTACCTCATGCAGACCGCGCGCACCTGCTTGAAATCCGTGTGGCCCGCGACCACCTTCTCGATGCCGTCCTGGAGAAGCGTGCGCATGCCCTCCTGGATGGCCTGCCGGCGGATCTTCTCGATCGGGTCGCGCTTCTGGATCATGCGCTTCAGCTCGTCGGTGGCGAGCAGCAGCTCGTGGATGCCCATGCGGCCCTTGTAGCCGCTGTTGATGCACTTGGCGCAGCCCTTGGGCCGGTAGAGCGTGAACTCGGGGGTGTACTTGACCCCGAGCTTGTCCCACCACTCGAGGCCGTACTCCTCCATCAGCTCCGCGAACTCCTCCTGCGAGGGCTTGTAGGCCTCCTTGCAGTCCTTGCAGAACGTGCGGACCAGGCGCTGAGCCAGGATCCCGAGCAGTGCATCCGCGAAGTTGAAGGGGTCGATCTCCATGTCGAGGAGGCGCGTGATCGTCTCGGGAGCCGAGTTGGTGTGGAGCGTCGAGAGCACGAGATGCCCCGTCAGCGAGGCTTCGACGCCCGTTGCGGCGGTCTCGTGGTCGCGCATCTCCCCGACCATGATCACGTCGGGGTCGGCGCGCAGGAAGGACCGCATCGCCACCGCGAAGGTCAGGTCGATCTTGGGATGCACCTGCACCTGGCGCAGCCCGGCTTGCGTGATCTCGACGGGGTCCTCGGCCGTCCAGATCTTCATGTCGATGGTGTTGATGTAGCCGAGGCCGGAGTGCAGGGTCGTAGTCTTGCCGGAACCCGTGGGACCCACGACCAGGCAGATCCCGTAGGGCTTCGAGAGGATGCCTTTGAACTCGCGGATGTTGCGCTCCGAGAAGCCCATGCGCTCCAAGGGGAGCGGCTTGCTCGCCGCGAGGATGCGCATCACCACATCCTCGTTGCTGCCGGACGTCGGGATCGTGGCGACGCGCAGCTCGATATTGCCCATCGGGCCCCTGAAGCGGATCTTGCCATCCTGGGGCTTGCGCTTCTCCGAGATGTCCAGCTTCGACATGATCTTCAGGCGTTGCACGAGAGCGTTGCGGTGCGCGGGCGGGATCTCGATGTACTTCTGGCAGTCGCCGTCGATCCGGAACCGGATCACGGTCGGCGACTGCTTTCCGTAAGGCTCGACGTGGATGTCCGAGGCGCCCTTGTTGTAGGCGTCGATGATGATCTGGTTGGCCAGGCGGACGATGCCGCTGTCGGTCTCGTCGATCTCGGGCTCCTTCGCCTGCTCCTCGCTCCCCTCGAGCTCGTCCTCCTCGCCCGACCCCAATTCCATGATGATGCGTCCGAGGTCCTGCTCGTCCGGCGCGGAGCCGCCCTGGATGCCATAGCTCGCGTTGATGTAATCGAGGATGTCCTGGCGGATGCCGACCTGGAAGTCGTGGCGCGGCGCGAGGTTCATGGCCTTGATCGCGTCCAGCCGGGTGAGGTCGTAGGGATCCTCGACGGCCACGACGAGCGTGCCCTCCTTCTTCTCGATGGGCGCGCACATGTTCTTCTTCAAGAACTCCGCCGTGACGCGTCCCTTGATGTCCTCGGCAATGGTGCGGCCGGCGGGGTCCCAGGCCTGGCAGTTGTAGAACTGCGCCAGGGCCTTGAGGATCTCCTCGCGGGGGATGCGGTAGTCCTCGATCAGGATCTTCGAGACGTCCACCTGGTTGACGCGCGCCGAGGTGATGGCGTTCTCGACGTCCTTCTCGGACACGAGCCCCTTGTCCACGAGCGCGCCGAACTTCGACGGCTTGTTGCTGCGGGCCGCGCGGTGCTGGTTGTAGAAGGCGATGCCGAGGATCTTGGCCAGCTCCTCGGCCGCGCCCTCGTCCTTGGCGGTGAAGGGGCTGCCGCCCCGAGTGTTGATGAGCTGCAGCACGCCCAGCAGGTACTTCTCGAACAGGATGGGCGTGGCCAACACCTGCGCGGTGCGGAAGCCCGAGGCCTTGTCCCAGCGCGAGTCGAACTTCAGGTTCGGATGCAGCCGCGTCAGCTCCGCGGCGTCGTAGGCGCTCTTGATGTTCGCGGTCTTGCGCGAGAGCGCCGTGAAGCCCGCGATCGAGCCGAAGGTCTTCGGGACGCGGATCTCCTTGACCTCGTTGCCGGCCTTCACGAGGGAGAACAGCTCCTGGTTCTTGGTGTCGAGCGCGAAGATCGTGACGCGCTCGCCGTCCACGAGGTCGAGGATCTTGTCCTTGATGTCGACGAGGATGTCCTGGATGCTCGAGGCAGAGTTGATCATGTTGGCGATCTCGATGAGGCGCTTGCGATAGGACAGCTCCTTCTGCGCGGTATCCCCGCCCAGGGCGCGGGTGCTCATGGAAACGGCCTCCTCTCGATCCGGAGGGACGTCGATTGGCGTCGAGGATAAGCGCCGGAGGTGGTGGGAATCAAGCCTCGGGCGCGCAGCCGCGCCGCCTGTGGATGCGGACGCCGCGCACGGCATCGACGAGCTCGTAGCCGTCGCGCAAGTAGCCCTCGAGGTGGGAGAAGTCGGTGATCGGGTAGCGGTTCCAGCGATACAACCCCGAGGGCGCCGTGTCGAGCACGTAGGTCGGCGGCGCCGCGGCCAGGTCGCGCATCAGGAGCTCCCAGTGTCCGGGATCGATGCGGCCACGCGTATCGACCGTTCCGAGAGCGCTGCCGGTGTTCCCGGCCAGATAGCCGGTGAGGCTGGCCTGCGGCACGACGAACCGGGTCGCCGGCCGGAGGCCGCTGGCGACGTAGAACATCGGAGCGTAGCCCCAGACGAACAGCGTCGCCCCGTGGAAGCAGGCATCGCCTTCGAGGCGGCGCGCGACCTCTGCATAGACGGGTCGCGCCTCGGCGTAGACGTCGAAGGGCCCGAAGTACAGCGTGGCGTTGGCAGCGGTGAACCCGAGGAGCAGCACCAGCGTCGCGGCGACGAAGCCGCGGCCCGCCTTCGAGAGCGGCCTCTCGCAAAGCTCGGCCACGTACGGCGCCGCGAGGAGCGCCAGCGGGACATAGAGAGGAATGAGGTAGTGAGGGAAGAAACGGAAGCCGAGGAAGACGGGCGGCACCGAGAGCGCCAGGACGAGAGCGAGGCGGCGTCGGGCCGCGCACACCTTTGCCCATGAGCGGCGGACCGCCCAGAGCAGCGGCAGCGATGCCAGCAGGAAGGCGAGCGGGCCGCGAGCCGCGCGCTCCGACGCTTCAAGAACCGAGATCGGGTTGGCGACGTACGCCAGGTTCCAGGTCAACGTCCAGAAAACCAGGTCGTCGGCGCCTCCGGTGACGGCGAAGGTCAGCCATGTCGCGCCGAGCGGGAGAGCGTAGCCGGCCGCGAGCGCGCCGATCGACCGGAGTGGCACCCGACCCTCACCGGCTCGCGCCTCGACGGCCGGCCACGCGAGCGCCGGCAGCCAGAAGACGGCGGGCTGCTTGAGCAAGGTGGCGATGCCGAGGAGCATCCCCGCGCCAAACAGACGAGCGGCGGACGCGGCCCGACCCTCGCCGAGCGCGAGGGTCAGCGCCCACGCGGCCGGCAGGAGCATGGCCACCTCGCTGTGGACCGCGTGCATGTCGTGGGCGAGGAACGAAGCGGAGCAGACGAGGAACAGCATCCCTGCCCACAGGCCGCGCCTTTCGTAGCGGTAGAACGCCGACAGCGCGAGGGCCGTGAGCGGAAGCGTCACGAGCGCGGTGAAGAGGCGCACTGAAGGAAGGCCGCGGCCGAGCAACGCCTGTGCGAGCGCGTAGTAGGCGTAGAGCAGAGGCGGCTTGTTGTCGGCGAAGTCCGTGTAGAGTCGCCCTCCGTCCAGCAGCACCTGTGAGCCGACCAAGTGCGCCGCCTCATCGAGATCGAGGAACGGGACGCGAAGGAACGCCGCGCGGGTGAGCAGGCTCACCGCGACGAAGAGCCCGAGCTGAGCGGCCCGAGACATTCGCCGGAGTGTAGACTTGCCGGCGATGTCCCCCAACAAGACCGCGCGTGAGGACGGAGGTGTCTTCCTGTTCACCGGCTTCCCCGGCTTCATCGGGGCTCGGCTTCTGCCGCGGCTCCTGGAGCTCCGGCCCGGCTCGTCGTTTCGGCTCCTGGTCCAGCCGAAGTTCGAGGGCGCCGCGCGCGCGTCGGTGGCGGAGATCGAGCGGAGTCACCCCTCGGCCCGCGGCCGTCTGTCGTTCCTGCTCGGGGACATCACCGAGGAGCGGCTCGGACTTTCGGCGAGCGCCCTCCGATCGCTCCAGTGGGCGCTCACCGGCGCCTACCATCTCGCCGCGGTCTACGACCTCGCCGTGACGCGAGAGGCGGGCATGAGGGTCAACGTCGCGGGAACCCGTAACGTGCTCGACGTCCTCGCCGATTGCAACGCCCTCGAGCGCCTCCACTACATCTCGACCGTCTACGTGTCGGGTACGGCGGTGGGGGTCTATCGCGAGTCCGACCTGGACGTGGGCCAGTCCTTCAAGAACTTCTACGAGGAGACGAAGTTCGTAGCCGAGAAGCTGGTGGTCGAGAGCGGTGTCCCGCAAGTGACCTACCGGCCGGCGATCGTGGTGGGGGATTCGAAGACCGGTGAGACCGCCAAGTTCGACGGTCCCTACTTCGTGCTGTCGGCCATGGAGCGGATGCCGTCTCCCGGCGTGTTCCTCAAGGTGGGCTCGGGCCGTAACACGGTGAACCTGGTGCCGGTCGACTTCGTGGTCGAGGCGTTGGCGCAGCTCTCGACGACCGAGGCGCCCCCGGGGCGTTGCTACCACCTCGCGGATCCCGAGCCGCTGACCGTCATCGAGGTCGCGAAGCTGTTCGCACGCGCGCTCGGCAGGCGCTTCGTCTACGCGCCCGTGCCGCTGGCGGCCGCGAAGCTGCTCTTCGGCCCCGCTGCCGTGCAACGCTTCCTCGGGATGCCGATGCAGTCGCTCGACTACTTCGATCACGCGTGTCGCTACGACTCCACTCAAGCCACGGCGGCCCTCGCTCCCCTCGGCGTGTCATGCCCTCGCTTCGATGAATACGTCCAGACGCTGGTCGCCTTCTATCGGGATCGAAAGGACCGCGTGCGGCGCGAAGCGATGATCTGACCCGAGGGGCTTTCGGCGTGTGCTAGACTCCGCCGGTTCCCTCCACGTGGTCATGAAGCAGCCGAAGCAGCCGGGCGGGGGACGAATCCTCGTGTGCGAGGACGACGCCGACCTGCAAGGCCTGATCGGGGAAGTGTTGTGGGACGCCGGCCACGAGGTGGATTTCGCCGCGAGCGGCGAGGAAGCGGTCGAGCGGCTCGCCCTGGGCGGCATCGACTTGATGGTCCTCAATCTCGGCCTGCCGAGGATGAGCGGTCACGGCGTGCTCGCTGCGCTGGGCACGGTGTCCCAGCCGCCGCGAGTGGTGACCGTGACGGGCCACGGCGACTATGCGACGTTCGCGCGCGCCATGCGCGAGGGAGCGCATGCGCACCTGGTCAAGCCCTTCCGGCTGGGTGAGCTGGTTGCGACGTGTGACCGTCTCTTGAAGGGCGCCACGCCGACCCGTCTCGACAGACGCCGCGAGCGCCGCCAGCCGATGTCGGGCTCCGTTCGGGTCCTCGACCTCCAGGGGAGCGCCCTGGCCCGCGGAACCCTGGTGGACCTGAGTCCCGGCGGAGCGCAGGTTCAACTCGGCACTGCCCTCAACACGCGGGCCGGAGTCCGGCTGGCCGTCGACGGGGCCGCGGGCCCGACGTTGGAGGTCGAGGGCCGCGTGGCCTGGCGCGGCCTCGCGCCGACGGGCTTCTCCCACGGTCTCGGCTTCGTCAACATGACGGCCCGCACCGAAGAACAGGTCTGGGCGCTCCTTCGCGTCTCCTAGGTCGGCTAGATCGCCTCCAGGCTGCGCCCCTTCGTCTCCTCGCCGAGCAGCACGACGGCCGCCACGCCGACGAGGATCACCGCTGCGAACACGGTGAAGACGACGTCGGTCCGACCGGACCAGGAGCCGAGCAGCCACGCGACCACCATCGGCGCCAGGATCCCGCCGACGCGGCCGAAGCCGACAGCCCAGCCCGACCCCGTGCCGCGCACGGCGGTCGGGTAGTTCTCGGGCGTGTAGGTGTAGACGACGCCCCAGGCTCCGAGATTGAAGAAGGACAGCAGGCAGCCCCACAGCAGGATCTCCGCGGGCGTGGCCGCCGAGCCGAAGGCATAGGCGCTCGCGGCGCAGCCCAGCATGTAGGCCGTGAGCGTCGGCTTGCGTCCCCAACGGTCGACGAGGAGCGCCGCGCTGAAGTACCCGGGGATCTGCGCCGCGGTGATCGCGAGCGTGTAGCCGAAGGAGCGGGTCAGCGTATGGCCTTTGGCGACCAGCAGCGTGGGCAGCCAGGTGAAGATGCCGTAGTACGAGTAGATCATCGCGAACCACAGCACCCAGAGCATGGCGGTGCGCCGCCCGAGCGATCCTCGCCAGAGGTCCGTGAATCGGGACGTCGGCGTGGCCACAGCGCCCCACGGTTCGAGGGGAGCCGACTCCACGCCGCACTGGCGCTCCACGTCGCGGACGACGGCCACCGCCTCGTCGTGGCGGCCGCGGGCCTGCAGGAAGCGCGGCGACTCGGGGACGGCGCGGCGCAGGTAGAGGATGTAGAGGACGGGAACCGCCCCGATGAAGAAGGCGGCGCGCCAGCCGATGGTCGGGATGAGAAGGTAGGCCACCACCGCCGCGAGCGCCCAGCCGAAGGCCCAGAAGCTCTCGAGCACAACGACCAGCTTGCCGCGGTGCGCGCGGGGCGAGAACTCGGTGACGAGAGTGCTGGCGACGGGCAGCTCGCCACCCAGGCCGAAGCCCACGAGGAAGCGCATGGCGAGCAGCGAGGCGAAGCCCCAGGCGATGCCACACAGGCCGGTCGCGACGCTGAAGATCGCCAGCGTCGCCTGGAACAGGACGCGCCTGCCGAAGCGGTCCGCCAGGGAGCCGACCAGGACCGCGCCGGCGAACATGCCCACGAGCCCCATGGAGGCCGTCTGCCCGACCTGTGCCGGAGTGAGGCCCCACTCCTTGACGAGTACGGGCAGCACGAAGGAGACGAGCCCCGAGTCGAACGCGTCGAACATCCAGCCGAGTCCTGAGGCGATGACGATGCGCCAGTGAAAAGCGCGGAGCGGCAGCGCGTCGAGCCGCTCGGAGAGCGTCAAGGGTCCGTGCGCGGCCTCAGTGGGCGATCGCGTGGACCGGCTGCTTGCGCCACCAGTCCTGGCCCGACTCCGGCAGCGTGTAGATCGGGTCGTAGTACTCGTAGAGCCGGTTCAGCGCCTCGGAGTCGGCGACCTCGAGGCCGGTGCGGTAGTTCTTCGTCCAGAACGTGATGCCGCGATCGCGATCGTACTCCTTCACCTGGTGCACCCAGCGCTTGCCGACGAAGGGCACGTCGCACACGAGCCGAGCCGTGGCGAAGCCGGGCAGGTAGCCCATGATGTCGTGCTGGAGCTTCTGCGCCTCGGCGACGCTCACGCGCCAGTGCTCGGAGTTCGGGATCATGTCGCACATGTAGAAGTAGTACGGCATGATGCCGGCGTAGTCGAGCAGGCTGAAGCACAGCTCGAGCAGGTCCCGGGCCGAGGCGTTCGTGCCACGTAGGAGCACGCCCTGGTTGCGGACGTCGCGGAAGCCGATCTCGAGCAGCTTGCGCGAGGCCTTGGCCACGAGCGGCGTGACCTGGCTCGCGTGGTTCGCGTGGGTGTGGAAGGCCAGGCTCGCGCCGCGCGCGCGGGCCTTCGCGGCCAGGCGCTCGAGGCCCTTCACGACGTCGTCCTGGAGGAAGTGCTGCGGGATGCCGATGAGGCCCTTCGCCGCGAGTCGGATGTCGCGGATGCTCTCGATGTCGAGCAGCGCCGACACGAATGGCTCGAGGAGCTGGATCGGCAGGTTCGCGATGTCGCCCCCCGAGACCACCACGTCCCGCACCGACGGCGTCCGGCGCAGGTAGTCGAGGATCTGCTGATAGCGGTCCTTTTGGGGCGTCTGGAAGCGCAGCTTGGCCACTTGCGGAACGTCGTTGCCCACGAGGTCCATGCGCGTGCAGTGGCCGCAGTACTGCGGGCACGTCTGGAGGACCTCGGCGAGCACCTTGGTCGGATAACGATGGGTGAGCCCCTCGACCACCCACATGTCGGCCTCGTGGAGGCTGTCGCGGCTGGCCCTCGGGTGGCTCGCCCATTCCGGGTGCCGGTCGTCGAAGGCCGGCAGCATGTAGCGGCGGACGGGATCCTCCCAGAGGGCGTTCGTGTCCATGGTGTTGATCATCTGGGGCGGGACCAGCATGGACATCGTGGCGCGCTCCGCGCTGTCCTTCTCGATGTTCTGCGCGAGATCGTCGGGAAGCAGCGAGCCCATCACGGCCTTGAGCTCCTTGAGGTTCTTGACGGTGTTCTGGCGCTGCCAGAGCGCGCTCTCCCACTGGGCCGGGGTGACGTCCTTCCAGCCCGGGAAGCGCCGCCAGTCGGGCTCCACGAACGCGCGATCGAGCGGGTACTTGAACGGCTGCTCTCCGGCGCCGACCCTGCCCGCCGGCTGCCAAGTAGGTCTCGCCTTTGCGATGTTCATAACCGGCCAATTTTACAACGGCTGCATCCGCCTCGCGACGGCGCAGACGGACGGCACTCGATTAATGCCGGCCCTCGACATATGCTAGCTTTCCGTTCCCCGGAGGTCCTTTAGATTGAAGCGGATCGGGATCCTGACGGCCGGAGGAGACACGCCCGCCCTGAACGCGACGGTGAAGGGCGCCGTGGTGCGCGCCAACCAGCATCACATCGAGGTCTATGGGTTCCTCAAGGGGTTCAGCGGGCTCTTGTTCCCTCACGTTCCGCACGTTCTCTTGAACCCACTGTTCATGGAGATTCCGGAGCTGGACGAGACGCTGGGCGGGACGCTCCTGGGGGCGTCGCGCGCCTTCGTCGACCCGGCAGACACGGCGACCCTGGACCAGGTGGCCGACCGGATCAAGCGGCTGGGCATCGAGGGCCTCATCTGCATCGGCGGCGACGGCACGCTCAACGGCCTGCAGCCCCTCGCGCACCGCTTCCAGGCGGTGCTGGCCCCGAAGACGATCGACAACGACCTCGGGCTCAACTATCGGAGCGAGCCCGACGAGTGGCTGCGCAAGCCCAGCGCGCAGGGCCCCGGCTTCGTCTACGAGCGCGGCCGCTCCCGCGAGGGCTTCGATCTCGACAACATGGTGAACTATGCGACGCCCGGCTTCGCCACCTCGGTGTTCGTCTCCGCCGAGGGCGTGCGCCGCATCCGCACGACCGCCGAGAGCCATCGCCGCATCGCGATCGTCGAGGTGATGGGCCGACACTCGGGCTATATCGCGCTGGGCTCGGCCTTCGGCCAGCCGGACATCATCCTGGTGCCCGAGCACCGCCTCGACGTCGCGGCGCTGATGGAGCGCGTCTGGGAGCTCTACGAGCTGCAGAAGAACGTCGTGATCGTCGTGGGCGAGGGGATCGTGGACGAGGGCGGCCAGGAGCTGGGCGCGCGGCATTCGACCCACGATCCCGCCGGCAACGTGATCCTGAGCGGCGCCGCGGAGGCGCTTCGCGAGCTGCTCGTGCGCCAGTTCGGCGACGACTACTTCCGGAAGCACCGCCGCGCGCCGTCGGCTCGGGAGGCCATCTTCACCAGGAAGGTCGGGCACACGCAGCGCGGGGGCCGCCCGATCCTGTTCGACCGCTTCCACGCCTCCCAGCTCGGGGGCAAGGCGGTCGACATGCTGCTCGATGGCATGAACAACGCGATCGCGATCCTTCAGTGGAGCGCCAAGCGCGGCTTCTACGTGGACGGCTACGACGGCAACGCCTTCCGCGACCGCTGGGGCTTCATCCACGCGCGCCAGATGCACCCCTCTTTCTACGACCCGCTGCTGATGAAGCCCTCGAAGGTCGGCATCGAGTACATGCTGCCGATCTTCACCAACGCGATCGGCTACGACGACGTCGAGTTCATCCGCGACTCGGTGTTCGACTCCGGCAACCTCACCCAGCCGTACCATTCCGTCAACACCGACGTGGCCAAGCGGATCCGGTACCTGGAGCCGCCCCGGGAGTAGGCGGCGTCCGGGCGGCAGGAGTCCCGAAAAAACCAGAACCCCAGCGGGGCCTCATCCGTTAAGGGGTCCAGAGCGGCGCGGAGGCCGCCGGAGGTCAGCGGTATGATGCGTCTGCCGGTCATCGTGTTCGGGCTCTCGACCCTTCTCGCGGGCACCTCGCCCGCCGCCGCCCAGGCGAGGCCCTGGCTCCACGTCCAGGTCGAGGAGGCCAAGGGGGCCAAGGTCCACGTCAACGTGCCGCTGTCCCTGGTGGAGGTCGCCATGAAGGCGGCCCCCGAGCCGATCTTCGACGACGAGCACATCCGACTTGGCGGACGCCATGGGAAGAGCCTGCGCGTGTCCGACGCCCGGCGGATGTGGGAGGAGCTGAAGGCAGCTGGCGACACGGACTTCGTCACCGTACGGGACGCCGACGTCGGCGAGTCCGTCACGGTGTCGCGCAAGGGGGACCTCGTCCAGGTCCGCGTGGACGGGGAGCAAGGCAGCGACCGTGTGATGGTCGACGTCCCCGTTGCGCTCGTCGACGCGTTGTTCGCGAGCGAGGGAGATGAGCTGAACGTTCGCGGCGCCATCCAGGAGCTATCGAAGCGCCGTGGCGACGTGGTACGCATCGAGAACAAGAACGACCGCGTCCGGGTCTGGATCGACGAAGGGAGGTAGCTCTTGCTGATCAAGATCGCCGGGGCCACGGTGCTGGCGGCCGGAGCCGGCCTCGCCAGCATGGACTACGTCGTGGTGGACGTGAGGCCCGACCGCGACGCGCCACGGATCATCGTGCCCGTTCCGTTGCTGGCCGCGGAGGCCGCGCTCAACTTCGTACCGGACCGCGACCTGCGCGTCGACATGGACGAGGATGCGAAGCGGTTCCTGCCGGTGGCCCGCGAGCTGGTCGGCGAGCTGCGCGCAATGCCGGACGCGGAGATCGTGACGGTCGAGGACGGCAGCGACACCGTGCGCGTGGCCAAGCGGGGCGACCGACTGGAGGTCCGGGTCCGCAGCGGGAGCCGGGAGCAGGTCGACGTGAACCTGCCGATCGACTGTATAGCGGAGGTCCTCGAAGCGATCGGGTCCGGCCGCGTCGACGTTCGGCGCGCGGTCTCGGCCCTGCACCAGGCCAATGGCACGATCGTCGAGGTCCGGAACGGCGACGAGCACGTCAGGGTTTCGGTCTGGTAGAACCAGCGCAAGGCACGCGACGCCGGCCGGCCGTCAGCGGCCGACTTCCGCTCTCGTCACTTCCTGAAAATCGGTACTGCGCTTGGAAGGTCCAGAGGTCGTGGTGCGTCTCCGTCGAGTGCCCCGGTGGCCCTGTCGTACACCGTCACCCAGGGGCGTTCCCTAGACCAGCGTGAGTCGAACGTGGTCTCGCTCTGGCGCATCGCGAGCGCCCCCAGCGTCCTTAGCTCGCCGTCGCCGCCGGGGCGAATCGTATCGCCCGTGTCCGGGTCGAACTCGTCGTAGCGGGCACCCAGGCCATCCGCCGTGCAAATCGCATTGTCTTCTCCCCGTTCGGGTCACGCATAGACCCGGATCGCCGTCGCCTTGACCGAAGCCCACAGCGGACGCCCGGAATCCAGGCCGAGCGAGCCGGCCGCCTCGCGCGTCACCTCCGCGGCGATGAGGACGCCCACGTCGAGGACCACCCTCAGCCGATCCGGCAGGGGGAGGACGGACACCACGCGGCCGGAGAAGGCGTTGCGGGCTGAGCCTGGAAGCTGCTGCTCCGAGAGCGAGACCTCGGCCGGCGTGAACGCGACGAAAGACGCTCCCTGCGCGTCGTCCGCGAGGACGTGGAAGGACACCGCGCCCACGCGGGCCTCCTTCAGTCCGCGGCCTGGAGCCAGCTCGGCGCGGTAGAGATTGAGGCCGGCCAGCTCCGCGACGAACGGGGTGCGTGGCTGAGACAGCAGCTCGTCGCGGGTGCCGACCTGCGATAGCCGCCCTGCCTCGAGGACGGCGATGCGGTCGCCGAGCGCGAGCGCATCGACCGCATCGTGTGTCACGAGCAGCGTCGGCAGGTCGCACCCGAGCAGGAACGCGCGCAGCTCCGACCGGACGGCGCCGCGCGTGGCGACGTCGAGCGACCCGAAGGGCTCGTCCAGGAGCAGCACCAGCGGTTCCGCCGCAAGGGCGCGCGCGAGCGCGACGCGCTG
>DATFEN010000159.1:0-11448 GCA_035251085.1 Vicinamibacteria bacterium
GGCTGGACGGGGGCGTCGCGCGCTGCGGCCTGGCTCGCGGCCTACGCCGCGATCGGCGTCGCCAACCTGTTCCTGCTCGCGGCCGCGATCCGTGCCTTCGCTCCACGCCCCTATCAACTGCCGCTGCTCGGCCTGGCCGGCTTCCGATTCGGCGTGTACCTGATCCTGCTCGCGAGCCACCGCGATTTCCGCTACGTCGTCTACGATCTCGCGGGCACGCTCCTGGCCCTGGTCGTGCTCGCGTCCCTGGGCCGGTCTTCGCAGGCCGTGGCCTCCCGCTGGGTGTTCGTCGGCGCGGCGATCACGCTCGTCGGGGCGCTCGTGCAACGCAGCGGCGTTCGCTTCCACGAGCACCTCAACCACAACGACCTGTTTCACCTGATCCAGATCGGCGGCGTGTATGCGTTCTACAGGGCGGGCAGGAGGATGGCGGAAGGCGAGGAGCGTAAGTGACCGAACGCTGTCGGCATCGCCAGTCGGGGACGATCGCTTGGGGAATTCGGAGCCGGAGTCGCTCGCCACGATTGACCGTCGAGTATGAACGGAGTCATACTCGAGGCGTGAAGATCGCCATATCCGTTCCCGACCGGATCCATCGCGCCGCAGACATGGCCGCCAAGCGCATGCGGGTTCCCCGTAGTCGGTTCTACGTTCGAGCGGTCGAGGCATATCTGAAAGGCATGTCGGAGGACGATATCACCGCGCGTCTCAACGCCGTTTACTCCGACGACGCGCCTCCGACCGACCCGTTCCTCAAGGAGAGCGCCCGAGGCACGTTCCGGCGGAACACGTGGTAGTCCAGCGTGGCGAGCTTTGGTGGGCCGACCTCGGCGAACCGAGGGGTTCGGAGCCTGCCCTGCGGCGTCCGGTGCTCGTCCTCCAGGCGGACAGCTTCAATCGGAGCAAGCTGCAGACGGTGGTCGTCATCTCGCTCACGACGAATGTGAGGCTTGCAGCGGCTCCCGGCAACGTACTGTGCCGACCACGTGGGCCGAGGCTCCGCGAGGCCTCCGTGG
Organism: Vicinamibacteria bacterium; assembly: GCA_035251085.1. GTDB lineage: Bacteria > Acidobacteriota > Vicinamibacteria > Fen-336 > Fen-336 > DATFEN01. Next base: position 1,017 of record DATFEN010000159.1, read on the forward strand.
TGAACGTCTCGCAGCTATCGACCCTGGACCGCCGGTTTCTCATTCAGCGCATCGGCCGGCTCTCCGGCCCCACGATGCGCGACGTCGAAAGCGGTGTGAAACGGGTGCTGGGTCTTGGGGCCAACCCGGTGTAGCGGCAGTGCCGTACGCGCGGGCTCCAGCTATGACGCCGGCGCGGTCTCCAGGAAGTGCTCGAGCCGGCGCGCATCCCACGCGCCGATCTCGCTGAACTCGCAGCCGAAGCGATTGACCCCCGCGAGGCGTACCACCTGTGCGACGCCCGCCACGCTCATGTCCATGCTCAGGTGCAGCTTGAAACGGAGCTGGTCGCCGATCCTCGCTTGCAGAGGGACATCCACGAGCATTCCGGTGCGGCTGATGTTGTGGACGCGACCCTGGTGATGCTCGGGCCCGAAGAAGCCGTCGAGCTCGAGGTCGACGTGCATCCGGAGGTTGCGCCGCGAAGGCACGCTGAGGAGCCGCCCCAGCCGCTCCTCCCATTCCGGACTCGGCGGATGCCGCAGCACCGCGTTGGCGCCCGCCTCGAGCAGCGCCACCTCGTCCGGCTGGGAGTCGCCGGTCGCGACGATGACGATCGAGCATCCGGAGGTCGCCGGTTTCCCGCGCAGCTCCAGCACCAGGCGCTCGGCATTGGGCAGGTCGCGGTCGATCACCACCAATGTGGGCTTCGCGGCGACCGACAGGGTCATCGCCGACTGCATCGAGTCCGCCTTGTGCCTTTCCACGTCCTCTCGCCACACAGGGCTGGCGTGGAGATCGTCGGCCACGGGGCCCGCGGCTGCACAGATGAGGACCGAGAGCATCGGGAATTCGCGCGGATCCTAGCACGTTCGCTTTTGACGCGAGGGGGCATCGCGTGCTCTCATGGTGTGCGTGAAGTCGCTCCGAAGCGTCGTTGGCGTGGGGCAGCTCGTGGCCCTGGTGACGGGGTTGGCGCTGTTGTGCCCGTGCCCCGCGCGGATGCCGCCGATCGATGCCGGCGCGGAGCATGACTGCTGCGCGTCCGAAGGCTTCCGCGCGGCCACGTCCTGCTGCCTCACCACCCCGGCGCCGCAGACATCCGGCTTGGCGCAATTCGCGCCTGCGCCCCTCGTGCCCCTGCTGGCCGACGCGCCTGTGCCCCCGGTGAGCGCTGCGATCCCCGTCGTCATGCGTCCTGTCCGTCTCGCCGCCCCGCCCCGCTTGATCCTGCGCATCTGATCTCCTGCCGAAGCGCGCGGCGACGCGCCGCGTAAAGCTGTCTTTCCGCTGTGTGTCCGCTTCGGTCGGAGGTGTTCTCATGCCGTGCCCGCGCGGCCCGTCCACCCTTGTGGTGCTCGTCTCCGTCTTTCCGGCGCTCGGCCAGGGCGCACGGGAGGATGTGTTCCCGCTCTCCGCGGAGCCGGTGTATGCCGCGCTCGCCAGTGAGGCCCAGGACAAGAGCCCGGACATCCACGCCGCTCTCGCCGCGGTCCAGGCAGCGAAGACGCGCGTCCCCCAGGTCGGCGCGCTTCCCGACCCGGAGCTGATGGTGGGTTACGAGTACGGAGGCGTGGGCCTCCAGCCCGGGGCCGACGACGACACCGGTCTCGTGCTGGGCTTCAGCCAGGCGCTGCCCGGCCCCGGCAAGCGGGACCTGCGCTCCGCGGTTGCGGAGCGCGAGGTGCGGGAGGTCGAGCACGCCTTGCACCGGACGCGCCTCGAGGTCGCCTATCGGCTGCGTCGCGCCTACGCCGATCTCCTGCTGGCCCGCGAGAACCTGGCCCTGATCGAGGACCAGAGGCGTGCCACCAGCGACATCGAGGAGCTGACGCGCTCCCGCTATTCCGTCGGCCTCGCCCAGCAGTCGGACGTCCTGCGCGCCCAGGCCGAGCTCGCGCGCCTCGAGCGGATGCGCCTGCACGAGCTTGGCCGGGAGGTCTCGGCGATCGCGGAGATGAACCGCATCCTCGCTCGCCCCGCCGCGACGCCCGTCCCCGGCACGCCGCTGCTGCGTGAGCTGGACGTGGCGGCCGTCCGCGTGCCGAGCGTCGAGGACGCGATCGCGGGCCTCGATGCAGCCAGCCCGGCCCTGCTCGCGGTCCACGAGATGGTGGGGCGCGCCGGCGTGTCACGCGATCTGGCGAGCAAGGAGGGGGCGCCCGATTTCGCGGCCCGGGCGTCGTACCTGTACCGCGGCTCGCTGCCGCCCATGGTCACGGCCGATCTCGGCATCGTCCTGCCGCTCTACAGGGGAAGGAAGCAGAAGCAGGCGCTCGCCGAGGCCGAGGCCCGCCTCCAGCAGAGCCGCAGCTCCGCGGAGGCGATGCGGCTCAAGGTGCGCGCGAGCGTGGAGCAGGCGCGGGCCGACCTGGAGGCCGCGGTCCGGGAAGCCGAGTCCTACGCGGCGGGCGTGCTCGCCGTTGACGCGCTGGCGGTCGAGTCCGCGCTGGCCTCGTTCCAGGCAGGGAAGTCGCCCTTCGTCGCCGTTCTCGAAGCCCACAACACGCTGTACCGGGACCGCTGGGAGCACGCGGAGCTGCTGTTCCATGTGCTGTGGCACAGCGCGAGCCTCGACGCCCTGGGCGTCGTGATGGATTGAAGGAGCCCGCCATGCGACCCGCAACCCTCGCCCTCGTGATCGCCACCGGCGTGATTCTGGGCGGCGTCGGCTACTGGATGGGCTCCCGCCAGGCCGCCTCCGCCCCCGCGGCCGCGCAGCTCTATCACTGCCCGATGCATCCGACGTACATCTCGGACAAGCCGGGCGAGTGCCCGATCTGCCACATGACCCTCGTGCCGGTCGGCACGCGCGCGTCGCAGGCCGAGCCCGCCCCGATCACGGGACGCGCCACGGTTGCGCTCACCCCCGAGCGCCGCCAGCTCCTGGGCCTGCGCACCGAGCCCGTCGCGGAGAAGCAGCTCTTCAGGACGCTCCGCACCGTGGGGCGTGTCGCGGTCGACGAGCGCCGCCTCCACCACATCCACGTGAAGTACGACGGCTACGTCGAGGAGCTGTTCGTCGACTTCACGGGCAAGTACGTGCGCGACGGCGAGCCGCTGCTCGCCATCTACAGCCCCGACCTCGTCGCGACACAGCAAGAGTACCTGCTCGCCCACCGGGCGCGCCGGGAGCTCACGCGCGGCGGCGCTGCCATCGCCCAGGCCGGCGAAGGCCTTCTGGAGGCGGCGCGCCAGCGGCTGCTGTTCTGGGACATCCGCCCCGAGGACATCGAGCGTCTCGAGCAGACGGGCGAGGTGATGCGCGCGCTCCGCGTGTACGCGGAGCACGGCGGCTACGTCGTCCAGAAGATGGCCTACCACGGCATGCGCGTCACTCCCGCCGACACGCTCTACGACATCGCGGACCTGACGCACCTGTGGGTGCTGGCCGACGTGTACGAGTCGGACCTGCCCCTGGTGCGGCTCGGCATGCGCGGTGAGCTGAGCGTGCCGTACCTGCCCGGCCGCTCATGGACGGGGGCCGTCACATACGTCGCACCCACGGTCGAGGAGCAGACGCGGACGGTCAAGGTGCGCCTCGAGGTCGAGAACCAGGGGGACCTGCTGAAGCCGGACATGTTCGCCGACGTGGTGCTGAAGGCCGACCTGGGGCGAGGCGTCGCCCTGCCCGAGAGCGCCGTTATCGACACCGGCGCGCGCCGGCTCATCTTCGTCGACGGGCCCGACGGACGTCTCGAGCCGCGCGAGGTGGCGCTCGGCGCCAAGGTCGGGTCCGAGTACCAGGTGCTGACCGGCCTCGCGGCCGGCGAGCGGGTCGCGACCTCCGCGAACTTCCTGCTCGACTCGGAGTCGAGCCTGAAAGCGGCCATCGGTGCGCTCGCGGGCCAGAGCCCGGCGCCCGCCCACGAGCACTGAAGCGTCATGGTCCGCGCGCTCATCCGTTGGTCGGCCTCGAACCGGGTGCTGGTGCTGATGCTGACCGCCGTCGCGGTCGGCTACGGCGTCTACACCGTCCGGCACATTCCGGTCGACGCGATCCCCGACCTCTCCGACACCCAGGTGATCGTCTACTCGCGCTGGGACCGGAGTCCCGACATCATCGAGGACCAGGTCACCTACCCGATCGTGACCGCGCTGCTCGGCACCCCGAACGTCAAGGACATACGCGGCTTCTCCGACTTCGGCTTCAGCTACGTCTACGTCATCTTCAAGGACGGCACGGATCTCTACTGGGCGCGCAGCCGCGTACTCGAATACCTCTCGAAGATCCAGCAGCTGCTGCCGGCCGGCGTGAAGACCGAGCTGGGCCCCGACGCCACGGGCGTCGGGTGGGTCTTTCAGTACGCCCTCGTCGACGAGTCGGGGCGGCTCTCCCTGGCGGAGCTGCGTTCCCTGCAGGACTGGAGCATCCGCTACCGCCTGCAGTCGGTGCCCGGCGTGGCCGAGGTCGCCTCCCTGGGCGGCTTCGTGCAGCAGTACCAGGTGACGGTGGACCCGAACCGGCTGAGGGCCTTCGATCTCGCGATCGGAAACGTGGCGAGCGCGGTGCGCGCCAGCAACAACGAGGTCGGCGGGCGGCTCCTGGAGTTCGCCGGCCGCGAGTACATGGTGCGGGGGCGGGGCTACGTCCGCGCCAAGGAGGACCTCGAGCGGATCGTCCTCAAGACCGACGCGAAGGGCACGCCGGTGCTGCTGCGCGACGTGGGCGAGGTGAGCCTCGGCCCCGAGATCCGGCGCGGCGTGACCGACCTGGACGGCCGCGGCGACACCGTGAGCGGCATCGTCGTGATGCGTCACGGCGAGAACGCCCGGGAGGTGATCCGGCGCGTGAAGGAGCGCCTCCGCGAGATCGAGCCGACGCTGCCCGGGGGAGTCCGCATCGTCACGACCTACGACCGCGCGACGCTCATCGAGCGCGCCATCGCCAACCTCCGGCACGAGCTGCTGCTGGAGATCCTCATCGTGAGCGCCGTGATCCTGGTGTTCCTCTGGCACATCCCGTCGGCGATCGTCCCGATCCTGACCATTCCGATCTCCGTGCTGCTGGCGTTCGTGCCGATGGCCTTCTTCGGGATCTCCTCGAACATCATGTCCCTGGCCGGGATCGCGATCTCGATCGGCGTGCTCGTGGACGGCGCGATCGTCGAGGTCGAGAACGCCTACAAGAAGCTCGAGCTGTGGGTCCACGGCGGGCGCAAGGGAGACTTCCACCAGATACGCCTCGAGGCGCTGCTCGAGGTCGGCCCCTCGGTGTTCTTCTCGCTGCTCGTGATCGCGGTGGCCTTCCTGCCGATCTTCGTCCTCGTGGACCAGGAGGGTCGCCTCTTCAAGCCGCTCGCCTGGACCAAGAACCTCACGATGGCGAGCGCTGCGCTCCTGGCCCTCACCCTCGACCCTGCCCTGCGCATGCTCTTCACGCGCATGGACTGGGTCGAGTTCAGGCCGCGCTGGGCCGCGTGGCTGTTCAACCAGCTCACTGTCGGGCGCTACCACCCCGAGGAGAAGCACCCGATCAGCCGCGTGCTGTTCGCCGTCTACGAGCCCGTCTGCCGCGCGGTGCTGCGGCACCCGAGAGCCACCATCGCGATCGCGCTGCTCCTCGTCGCCTCGACGGTGCCGGCCTACCTCGGCCTCGGCCACGAGTTCATGCCGGCCCTCGACGAAGGCGTGCTGCTATACATGCCGACGACCTTGCCGGGCATCTCGGTGAGCGAGGCCGCCCGCCTGCTCCAGACCCAGGACCGCATCCTCACCTCCTTCCCCGAGGTGGAGCGCGTGCTCGGCAAGGCCGGCCGCGCCGAGACCTCCACCGACCCCGCGCCGCTCTCGATGATGGAGACGACCGTGGTGCTGAGGCCGAAGGCGCAGTGGCGGGCCGGCGTCACCCACGCCTCCCTCGTCGCCGAGATGGACGCGGCGCTGCGCATCCCCGGGACCACCAACGCCTGGACGATGCCGATCAAGAACCGCATCGACATGCTGACGACCGGCATCCGCACCCCGATCGGCGTGAAGATCTTCGGGCCCGACCTCGGCGGCATCGAGTCGATCGGGGAGAAGCTCGAGGACATCCTGCGCGGGCTGCCGGACACGCGCAGCGTCTTCGCCGAGCGCGCCGCCGGCGGGTACTTCGTCGACTTCGAGCCGAAGCGCGAGGAGCTCGCCCGCTACGGGCTCACCGTCGAGGCCGTCCATGACGTGATCCTCTCGGCCGTGGGTGGCGAGAACGTCACGACCACGATCGAGGGCCGCGCGCGCTATCCGGTGAACGTCCGCTACCCGCGCGAGCTTCGCGACGACCTGGATTCGCTGGGGCGCGTGCTGGTCATGACGCCCTCGGGCGCCCAGGTCCCGCTCCAGCAGGTGGCCACGGTGCGCACCCTGACAGGACCGTCGATGATCCGCAACGAGAACGGCCTGCTCGCCGGCTACGTCTATCTCGACACCGGCACGAGTGACATCGGGGGCTTCGTGGACCGGGCCAAGGCGCTGGTCGCCGAGCGGCTCGAGCTGCCCTCCGGCTACTCGCTCGAGTGGAGCGGCCAGTACGAGAACATGCTGCGGGTGCGGGAGCGCCTCAAGCTCGTCGTCCCGATCACGATCGTGCTGATCTTCTTCCTGCTCTACATGAACACGCGCTCGGCCGTGAAGGCGGGCATCGTGATGCTGGCCGTGCCGTTCTCGGTGGTGGGCGCGGTGTGGCTGATGTACGCCCTCGACTACAACGTCTCGATCGCGGCGTGGGTGGGCATGATCGCGCTGATGGGCCTGGATGCCGAAACCGGCGTCTTCATGCTGCTCTACCTCGACCTGGCGTGGGCCGAGGCGAAGCGCGAGGGACGTCTGCGCTCCATGGCCGAGGTCCACGAGGCGATCGTCCACGGCGCGGTCAAGCGCGTGCGGCCGAAGCTGATGACCGTGACGGCGGCGTTCATGGGCCTCATGCCGATCATGTGGTCGACCGGCACCGGCGCCGACGTGATGAAGCGCGTGGCCGCGCCGATGGTCGGCGGACTCGTCACGTCGTTCCTCCTGGAGCTGCTCGTCTACCCGGCGGTCTTCCTGCTCTGGAAGAGGCGCGCTGCGCCGGCCGGGGGCTAGCCCGCGGGGGGGGCGAGCCCGAAGTCCGGCGCGGGCAGCGGCAGCCGCGCGAGGAACGTGCTTCCGGAAGGGTCGCTTCGCGCCACGCGCAAAGTGCCCCCGTGGGCCTCGGCGATGACGCGGGCGATGGGCAGGCCCAGGCCGCCGCCGTCCCCGCCCTGTGACGGGTGCAGACGGACGAATCTCTCGAAGACGCGCTCCCGCTCCGCATCGGGAATGCCCGGACCGCTGTCGGTGACCGAGACCTCGATCGCACCGTTGCTCGCCGCGAGCTCCACACGCACCCGCCCGCCACGCGGCGTGTAGCGGATGGCGTTGTCGAGCACGTTGATGAACATCTCCCGAAGCAGGCGTTCATCGCCGCGGATCTCGAGGTCGCTCGGCCCTTGCGAGTCCAGCTCGACATCCTTGGGCGCCGCCAGCACCCTGGCCTCCTTCACGCAGTCGGCCACGACCTCGTCGAGATACAGCGGGCTGCGCTCGACGGGCAGACCGCCTGCGTCCGCCCGTGCGAGCGTGAACAGGTCCTCGACGATGCGGCTGAGCCGGCGCATCTGGTCGTGAACGACACGCAGGGCGTCACGGTACTCGTCCTCGGGCCGCCCCTGGCGGCCCAGCGTCACCTCGATGGCGGTGCGCGCGATCGACACCGGCGTGCGCAGCTCGTGGGACGCGTCGGCCATGAAGTGCCGCTGCTGGGAGAGGGCGGACTCGAGCCGGGCGAGCAGCTCGTTGAACGCCCTGGCCAGCAGCCCCAGCTCGTCCCGGGGGTTGGGCGCCCCCAGCTTGAAGCCCGGCGTGCGGTCCGTGATGCGCCGTGCCTGGGCGGCCATGAGCGACACCGGCTGCAGTGCGGCGCGGGCGATCCACAGGCCGCCACCGGCGGCCAGGAGCAGTGCGAAGACGAAGCTGGCCGCCAGGGTGCCCCGCAGGACCGCGAGCTCCCTGTCGAGCGCCGCCAGGGGCTCGGCGACTCCCACCTCGAACGAGGTTCCAGCGTGCGAGAGATGCGCGCGGTACAACCGGTACGTTCCGGTGGGTGTCCCGACCGTTGCCGTGGCGAGACCGCGCTCGGCGAGACCGTCGGCGGCCTGCCCCTGCAGCGGCTCCCAGAAACGGTGGGCGAGGGGCACGCCCGCGCCATTGAAGATGGCCAGCGAGCGTCCCGGCATGGCGATGGTCTCCATGGCTTCGCGGGCGGCCTCGGCGAGAGCCGCCCCTTCGTCGAGCTCGGTCACCAGCGTCCGCGCCACGAGCGCGGCGGCGCGCGCCAACTCCTGATCGACCAGGGCCAGGCGCGAGCGCGAATGGATCAAGTAGAAGCCGGCTGCGGCGGCGGCGAGCACGAGGCTGAGCACCGCCGTGTACCACAGCGAAAGCCGGGCTCGGATCGGCAGGCTCGCCGTTCTCACCGCGCGTCCTCCATTCGTACCAGCTCGTAGCCGGAGCCGCGCCGCGTGCGGATCAGCGACTCGGAGCCGGGATCGTCGAGCTTGAGCCTGAGCCGCCGCACGTACACGTCGATGACGTTGGAGAAGTCGTACTTCTCGTCCCACACGTGCTCGTTGATCTCGCTCCGGCTCACGACCTCTCCGCTTCGGCGCGCCAGGTACTCGAGCAGCGCGTACTCCTTCGTCGTGAGGGGAACCTCCCGGCCGCGCTTGAACACGCGCTGAGCGCGCGTGTCCAGCTCGAGCCCCGAGATGCGCAACCGCTCGGGCAGCATCGGGCGCGCTCCCCTGCGGATGAGGGCGCGGAGGCGGGCGAGCAGCTCGCCGAAATCGAACGGCTTGGTCAGGTAGTCGTCGGCCCCGCTGTCGAGGCCGGTGATGCGCGCGTCGACCGAATCGCGGGCCGTCAGCATCAGGATGGGGACCGAGCGTCCCTCCCTGCGCAGCTGGCGGCAGACCTCGAGGCCGCTCTTCATCGGCAGGAGCACGTCGAGCACGATCGCGTCGTAGTCGGCGGAGGCGGCCTGCTCGCAGGCCGCCACGCCGTCGCCGACGACGTCCACGGCGTAGGCGTGCTCCCGCAGGCCCTTGGCAACCATTCGGGCCGCGTCGGGCTCGTCCTCCACGAGGAGTATCCGCATCAAGGGAAACGGGCAGCGGCTCCGCTCACTGCCGACGCTCTCAGCGCTATCTTCACCGTTGAACCGTCCGCGTCTTGGAGGGGGACTAGGCAAGATTGTAGCGGACAGAACGTACTCGGCCAAGCCATTGCCGACCCTCTGAGGGATCACCGCGGTGTTCGCATGCGCCGCAGCCACCGGGGTCGCGGCTCTCGGACCACCACCGTGGTTCGGCGACCTTTGACTACCAGGTCCTCAAGGACATGCAGCTCAACGAGACCTGGTACGTGTTCTCCAGGCTGAGCAGCCCCCTCCCGACCGACCGGATCACGCGCCTTCGTCTGAACGCGATGGTGAGCTGGTGAGAGCGGCATCGAAAAATGGGATTGCGTCGCGTCCAAGTAGGGACAGCAAATTCATGTGGAGTTCATTTTTCTTCGATACTTCCCGATGCGTAATCGCGTGCGCAGTTCTCTTCAGTGTAGGCGGCGGCTCCAAACAAGTGACGATCGCGCGGCAATTGCTTCCTGGCAGAGGAGCCGCGCCAGCTCGAGCCGACCAGACGGCCGTGAACACCGCAAACGCACGCCAGGCCTCACGGAATTCCCACGCCGAAGCCGGTCACTGACATCGGCGTGCGAGGCGCTCAGCGCGCCGCCCCTTGAATTTTTCATGTAGCGTTCATTTTGTTCTTGACTTCAATTCGTACCGGCCTTATCGTCTGGGCCGTCACACTCCCTCCATCGTGCAGGACGCCGAGACTCAGGGCTGAACTGGGTCCTGGCGAAACGGGTTGGCCATCGAGGCTCAACCGGCAGGCAGCGTCTCGCCGCCGGACGCCGCGAGTGGCGATGGAGGTCAGCGTTGATACCGCACCCCGAGTTCGTGACGAGGACAGCCCGGTCGTCATTCGCTATCCGGCCTTCCAGCGGCCTCCTGCCAGTATTCGCTCTCCTTTGCCTTGTGGGCGCCGCGACGCTGGCGTGTCAGGGTCAGTCGAACTCCGGACCATCGGGAGACGCCGGCAAGACACCGACGCAGGACGCCAACGCGGGAGCGCCGGCCTCCACGTTGCCCGAGAGCCAGCACGAGGACTTCGACGCCAAGGCCTTCAGCCGCCCCACCGTCGTCGACAACGCCTACATCCCGATGAAGCCGGGCACGCGGTACACCTACGAAGGCACGACGATCGAGGACGACGGCACGGCCGTTCCGCATCGCGTCGTCATCAACGTCACCGACCTGACCAAGGTGATCGGCGGGGTCCGCTCGGTCGTCACCTGGGACCTCGACTACAGCGACAACCAGCTCGTGGAA
>DATFEN010000037.1:0-36447 GCA_035251085.1 Vicinamibacteria bacterium
TACGACTGACGATGCGCCCCGAGAGCCGGCCCCCGCTTTTCAAGAAGATCTCGTCGGCCGAAGCGGCTGCGGGCAGAAGCGCCGCGAGGAGGAGAATCGATGTCCTCATCTCACCTCCGTCAGAGCCAGTCTACACGCGTCAGAACGCAATCACCACGGCCGCGGTCACATCGCCCTGCCACAGGCCCGAAGCGCTGTAGCGGAAGAGGCAGAGGCCGTTGCTGCAGGCGATTCCGCCCCCGCTCTCGACGCTCACGAAGAACCCTCGGGCTTCTCCGCGCAACCCGAACCGATCGGACAGGGAGATCTTCACTCCCAAACTCAGGCCCAGGGTGAAGCGCTCGTCCGCGTCGTACCCGCCGAGCCCGGGCGAGAAGCGCGTCAGGCCGACGAGGAACACCCCGAAGAAGCGCCCCCAGTCCGCGACGTTTTCTTCCTGGATGCCGGCCATGTAGCGTTCGACAGTCAGGCCGAAGGCCGGGCCCCCGCTCCCCGCGGAGAGCTCCGTCTCCTGCCTCGAGTACATCAGCTCGGCGCGCCAGCTCGGGACCAGCGGGACGTCCACGGTCCCGCCGTACAGGAGTCCGGTCCCGAGCGAAACGGTGCGCCCCGTGGCGGGCGAGTCGAACCATCCCCCGTACTGCACGCCGACGAAGGGGGCGAACTCGACGTCGTCCGCAGCAGCGCCGCGCGCAGAGAGGAGGCATGCCGCGAGGACGAGAAGCGCGCCCCGCCACTGGATAGCTCCCATGCTCGACGACGCTAGCACAGGGGCGTCCAGTACACTGTGGGACCGCAGATCGCCCGAGACGGGGGTGCCGCGTGGACACGAGCGTCGTTCGCGACTTCTCGATCGCCTCTCTCATCGGTGCCCTGGTGGGCATCGAAGAGCGGCGCAAGGACAGCGATTCGCCGGTCGCCTTGGGCGGCCTTCGCACGTCACCCTGGATATTCGTGACCACGCTGGCCGCGGTCGCGGCGGCGGTCGTGACAGGCCATGTCCTCGAGAGCCGAGCGAGCGCGGACCCACTCGGCCTGACCAGGGAGATGTAGACATGGGCCCCGACTGGCTGCGCCGGTACGAGCGGCCGTGGCTCAGGGTCGACGTGCTGGCTGGGCTCACCACGGCTGCCGTCGTGATCCCCAAGGCGATGGCCTACGCGACGATCGCCGGGCTTCCGGTCCAGGTCGGCCTCTACACCGCTCTCGTGCCGATGGCGGTCTACGCTGCCCTCGGCACCTCGCGGCCGTTGAGCGTCAGCACGACCACGACCCTCGGCATCCTCTGCGCGAGCGCGCTCGCCGACGTCGCCCCCTCCGCCGAGCCCGCGGCTCTCATCACTGCCTCTTCGACCCTCGCGTTGCTGGTGGGCGCGATCCTCGTCCTCGCGCGCCTCGTCCGGCTCGGCTTCGTCGCCAACTTCATCTCGGACCCCGTCCTCACAGGATTCAAGGCCGGCATCGGTCTCGTCATCGTTGTCGACCAGGCCCCCAAGCTGCTGGGCATCCACATCGAAAAGGCCGGCTGGTTCCGCGACGTCGGCTCGCTGGTTCGGCACTTGCCCGAAACCTCGATGTCGACGCTGGCGGTCGGGCTCGCCACGCTCGCGATCGTCGTCCTCCTCGAGCACTTCGTTCCACGCTTTCCCGCGCCGCTCCTGGCGGTGGGAGCCGGCATCGCCGCCTCCTTCTTTCTCGACCTCGGGGCCTCGGGCATCGCGGTCGTCGGGCACATCCCCGGCGGCCTCCCAGCACCGGTGCGGCCGGAGCTCTCGCTCTTCGAGCCGCTCTGGCCGGCGGCGGTCGCCATGGCCCTGATGAGCTTCACGGAGACGATCGCCGCGGGGCGCGCGTTCACCGCGCCCGGCGAGCCCCGGCCTGATCCGAACCGGGAGCTCGTCGCCACCGGCGCCGCGAACCTGCTCGGCGGGCTCTTCGGCGCCATGCCCGGCGGGGGCGGCACGTCCCAGACGGCGGTGAATCGCAAGGCCGGTGCGCGCACGCAAGTGGCGGCCCTCGTGACGGCCAGCGTGACGCTCGCGACGCTGCTCTTTCTCGCGCCGGTCATGGGGCTGATCCCGCAGGCAACGCTGGCCGGCGTGGTGATCGCCACCTCGATCGGCCTGATCAGCCTCGTGGACTTGCGCGAGATCCGGCGTTTCCGGACTCAGGAGTTCCGCTGGGCGCTCGTCGCCTGCATCGGTGTGGTGCTGCTCGGCACGCTGAAAGGCATCCTCCTCGCCGTCATCCTGTCGATGCTCAGCCTCTGGCGCATGGCGAACAACCCTCCTGTCTACGTGATGGCACGCAAGCGGAGCACCGACGCGTTCCGCCCGATCTCGGCGGAGCACCCGGACGACGAATCTTTCCCCGGCCTCCTGATCCTGAGGACCGAGGGACGCGTCTACTTCGGCAACGCGCAGAACATCAGCGACCTGATGTGGCCGCTCATCCGCGAGGCGCGGCCGAGGGTCGTGCTGATGGACTGCGGGGGAATCCCGAGTCTCGAGTTCACTGCGCTCAAGATGCTCCACGAAGCTGAGGCGAAGCTGCGCGAGGAGGGGATCGTGCTTTGGCTCGCTGCGCTCAGCCCCGAAGCCCTGCGGCTGGTCCAGGGCTCACCGCTGGGTGCCCTTCTGGGCCGGGAGAGGATGTTCTTCACCGTGCCGCAGGCTGTCGAGCGGTACAGGTCAATGCAATCCACGTAGACGGCGCCAGGAATCCGCCCGTCATCCCGGATTCGATAATCTCCTGTTCGTCAACACGTTGCATCAAAGACCGGACCACCCCTGCGAGGGCTGAAACCGTAACTTACCTTGTTGATACTCCCGCCTCCGCGCGCGCGGCGCTACTTTCTCGCAACGGAGTCCGTGTGCGCTCCGTTCCGATATCTGGTCCAGAGTTCTATCCATGATCGAACACATCATTCGCCCACTGGCCCGTCGGGTCCTGGTCGTCGACGACGAGCTGGGCCAGCCGACCACCGCCGGCGGCCGCAGCGTGCGCGCCCTGGCCGCAGTCCTGTGGGCATTCAGCACGGCCCCCGCCCTCGCCCAGGCGACGCAACCCGAAGAAGAAGAGGAGCGTTCCACGGGATTGCCGAAGACGGGGACCTGGACGTTCAACCTCGACATCGGCCTCGGGGGATTCGGCTTCGCGAACTCCCTCTACACCAACGTCCGGCCCGATCCCTCGGGGGACCTGAGCAACAACTGGGCGGAGAGCTTCGCCAAGCCGGCCGTCTCGGCCAGCTTCGGCGTCGGGCAGAGCGAGGTCTACGGCAAAGTCAGCGCCGTCGGTGAGCGCACGTTCTCGGCGCCGCCGTCCCTCGTCGGAGAGGCGGCCTCCTCGTTCAAGGTCGAAGACCTGTCCTTGGGTTGGCGCTCGGGCAAGTCCCTGGGGGACTCCGAGAACCTCCTCGACTTCACCGTGGGCCGGACACAGTACAAGATCGGCCACGGATTCATCCTTTGGGACGGGGGCGGCGAGGGTGGGAGCCGCGGCGGCTTCTGGAGCAACGCCCGCAAGGCCTGGGAGTTCGCGGCGCTGGGTCGCCTGAAGCCCAGTAACCATACTTTCGAGGTCTTCTACCTCGACCGGGACGAGGTCCCGGAGAGCGACACGGGGACCCAGCTCTGGGGCGCGAACTACGAGCTGGCTGTGGGCGACAAGTCCATCTTCGGGGTGACCTACCTGAAGTTCTACGCGGACAAGGAGGCCAAGCCCAACCGGGACGGGCTGAACGTGTTCGACGCGCGGGCATTCACCAGCCCCTTCGGCTCCCTGCCCGGTCTCTCCTTCGAGCTGGAGTACGCGCGGGAGGAGAACGGCGACCTGCTCAAGTCCGACGCGTTCACGGCGCTCGCGGGCTACGAGATGGGCAACGTGGTCTGGAAACCCATGCTCTCCTATCGCTACGCCTACTTCGAGGGCGACGACGTCTCGACCGCGCCGAACGAGGGCTTCGACTCGCTCCTGCCTGGCTTCTACGACTGGGGCACCTGGTGGCAGGGCGAGATCGCCGGGGAGTACTTCGTTTCGAACTCCAACCTGATTTCGCACCAGGTGCGCCTGCATCTGTCGCCCAGCGATTCCATCGGAACCGGACTGATCTTCTTCAAGTTCCTGGCCGACAAGGCCGCTGCCGTCGGCCCTGAGGTGACGTCACGGGACGTGGCCTTCGAGATGGACTGGTACATGGACTGGAAGGTCAGCGAGAACTTCACGTTCAGCTTCGTGGGCGCGTTCGCCAACCCGGGCGAGCTGGTGGAGCAGCTCTACGACCGCACCAAGAACTTCTCGTACGGCATGATCTACCTTGCCTACAGCTACTGAACGGTAGGGGCAACGCGTGGCCCTCTACCACGTCGCCATCACCGGGCGCGACCGCCGCCCTGACCGCCCTCGGACCCAAGCTCCGAGTGGTCGTCGGCTGACGGGAGCCGCCCCGGGGGCGCCTGAAGAAGAGGACTGGATATGACTTCACAATCCACTCGCATCGAGCACGACCTCCTGGGAGACAAGGCCGTGCCCGCCGACGCCTATTACGGCGTCCAGACGGCACGAGCCCTCGAGAACTTCCACATCTCGGGCGTTGAGCTGCAGCTCTACCCCAACCTGATCAGGGCCTTCGCCATGGTGAAGCTGGCCGCCGCGCGCGCGAACTTCGAGTGCGGCCAGTTCGCCAAGGAGGTCCTCGGCGGCATGGAGAAGGCCTGCCAGGAGATCATCGAAGGCAAGCTCCACGACCAGTTCCGCCTCGACGTGTTCCAGGGCGGCGCAGGCACCTCGACGAACATGAACGCCAACGAGGTGATCGCCAATCGAGCCCTCGAGCTGATGGGACACCGGAAGGGCGAGTACACGCACTGCAGCCCTCACGACCACGTCAACTGCTCGCAGTCCACGAACGACGCGTATCCGAGCGCGCTCCACGTCGGCATGGCCCTCGGCAACAGGGAGCTGGTCGCCGCCGTCAACGAGCTGATCGCCGCGTTCCGGGCCAAGGGGAAGGAGTTCTCGAAGGTCCTCAAGATGGGGCGCACCCAGCTCCAGGACGCCGTGCCCATGACGCTGGGTCAGGAGTTCGAGGCGTTCGCCGAGACGCTGGCCGGCGAGGTCCGCGCGCTCGAGGCGATCCAGCGCGTGCTGTGCGAGGTCAACATGGGCGCGACCGCCATCGGCACGGGCCTCAACGCCCCCGCCGGGTACGCGCGGAAGTGCACCGAGCACCTGGCGAAGATCACCGGATTCCCGATCCACCTCGCCGAGAACCTGATCGAGGCGACCCAGGACACCCAGGCCTTCGTCCTCTACTCCTCCTGCATGAAGAGCCTCGCCATCAAGCTCTCCAAGGTCTGCAACGACCTGCGCCTGCTCTCTTCCGGGCCCCGCTGCGGGCTGCGCGAGATCAACCTGCCGCCGAAGCAGCCCGGCTCCTCGATCATGCCGGGCAAGGTCAACCCGGTCATCCCCGAGGTCGTCAACATGGTGTGCTTCCGGGTCATCGGCAGCGACCTGACCGTCTCGATGGCCGCCGAGGGCGGGCAGCTCCAGCTCAACGTGTTCGAGCCAGTGATCGCCGCCTGCATCTTCGAGGCGCAGACGCTGTTCGTCAACGCCGCACGCACGCTGCGCGTCCACTGCGTGGAGGGCATCACCGCGAATGTCGAGGTCGCTCGCCACTACGTGGACTACAGCATCGGGACGGTCACGGCCTTGAACCCCGTGATCGGCTACGACCGGGCCACGGAGCTCGCCGCCGAGGCCATGAAGACGGGGCGCGGCATCCTCGAGCTGCTCCGCGAGAAGAAGATCCTGAGCGAGGAACAGATCGCCCAGGTGCTCGATCCCGCGGCGATGACCGGACAGGGGCGGCCGGCATGACCGGCACGGCAGCCGCGCGCGGCGGCTGCCTCGCGCTCGCCCTCGCGTGTCTCGAGCCGGTCGCGGCAGCGCCGCAGGCCAGTTCCGACGGCTGGATCGCCTTCGAGGGGGCCTGGTCGGCCTCGGGTCACCGGCACTCGATCGTGGTCGAGGGCGGCGCCTCCGCCGCGATCGTCGAGATGTCCGGCGCGGTCGTCCTGACGAGGGGCGAGGGCTTCAGCCGCGGCTTCCGTGGCGAAGTCGTCGGCTTCGACGATGGACAAGGTCTGAGCGTCGGCCGCTGTGTCTGGACCGACGACGCCGGCGACCGCCTGTTCAGCAGGTTGAAGGGTGAGCCGCTGGAGACAGGAAAGCGCTTCGTCGGCACGATCACGGGCGGCACGGGGCGCTATGCCGGATTCACGGGCGAGTACTCCTTCACCTGGCAGTTCGTCCTGTCGAGCGAGGACGGCCTCGTCCAGAGCCGCGCCGTGAGCCTCTCGGGCCGGGTTCGCCGCGGCGGGGGGCAATGAGCACGCCGACCGGCGCGCGGAGACAGCTCCTCTACCGAGGCGTCAGCGTCGCTCTGGCCGTCGGGCTTTGGCTCTCGCCGGTACCCCAGGGCCTGGTTCCCGGCGCCTGGCACCTGTTCGCGCTCTTCGTGGCGGCGATCGCTTCGGTCGTGATCGGCGCCTTTCCCATCCTCACGTCCTCGGTGCTGGCCCTGGCGGCGGCGGTGCTCACCGGAACGCTGCCGCCGTCGAAAGCCTATTCGGGCTTCGCCAACGGGACGATTCTGTTGATCGTCGTCGCGTTCCTCGTCGCCCGTGCCGTCGTGAAGTGCGGCCTGGGCGCGCGCCTGGGCCACCTCGTCGTGAGCCTCTTCGGACGCTCCACGCTGGGACTGGGCTACAGCGTCTTCCTGGTCGACGGCGTGATCGCCCCCGCGTTTCCGAGCAACACCGCCCGCTCCGGGGTCCTGTACCCGCTGGTCCTGTCTGTGGCCGAGGCGGCGGGAGCCCGGCCCGGCGCGGCCGGCAGCCCGCGCCTGGGCAGCTTCCTCATGTTCTCGGGCATTGCGAGCCTGACCGTCTCCTCCGCCCTGTGGTTCACGGCCATGGCCGCGAACCCGCTGGGCGCCGAGATCGCGCGTGGCTACGGCCTCACGATCGGTTTCGGCTCGTGGCTCGTCGCTTCCTCGGTGCCGACGCTCGTGGCGATGGCCCTGCTGCCACTGCTGCTCTACAAGGTCATCTCCCCCGAGGTCAAGGCGACGCCCGAGGCGCCGATCGCCGCGCGACGGGCGCTCCAGGCGATGGGCCCCCTGGGAGCTCACGAGAAGATCGTGGCAGCCACCTTCGTCGGCATGGTCGTGCTCTGGGGAGCGGCGGCGACGCTCCATCTCGACTCGACCGCGGTGGCGTTTCTCGGGCTCGGGCTGCTGCTGACGACCGGCGTCCTGACGCTCGGGGACATCGCGCAGGAGGGGGATGTTCTCGCGACGTTCATCTGGTTCGCCGTCCTCTTCACGCTGAGCGGCCAGCTCAACGAGCTGGGCTTCATGGGCTACCTGGGCGAGCGGCTCGCCGCCGGACTCGAGGGGCTGTCCTCGGGCGTGGCCGGCCTCGTGCTGGTGGTGGCCTACGTGCTGTTGCACTACCTTTTCGTCAGCCAGACCGCGCACCTGCTCGCACTCTTCGGCGTGTTCCTCGACGTCGGCTCGAAGCTGGGCGTGCCCATCGCGACGCTCGCCTTCCTCTTGCTGTTCGCGACGAACTTCTTCTCGGCCAACACGCCCCAGGGGTCGAGCGCGAACCTGCTGTTCGCCGGAAGCGGCTATCTGTCCCAGGGCGAGCTCTATCGGCTGGGCGCCCTCACGACGGCCTTCAACCTCGTGGTCTATCTCGTGGTCGGGACGCCCTGGCTGATGCTGGTGACCCGATGAAATCTCAAGGAGGCCTTGGTATGAAACGCACCCTACGACCGTCATGGCTCATCGCCCTCTGCGGCTTGTTGAGCGTCCCCGTACTCGCCGCGGAGAAGACCCCGAGCGTCGTCGTGCTCGCGACCGGCGGCACGATCGCCGGCGCCGCCTCGAGCGACGTGCAGGCCGCGTACACCTCGGGCCAGGTTGGCGTCGAGCAGCTGCTGGCCGCCGTGCCCCAGGCGAAGAAGCTCGCGACGCTGCGCGGCGAGCAGATCTCGAACATCGGCTCGCAGGACATGAACGACGAGGTGTGGCTGAAGCTGGCGAAGCGCGTCAACGAGCTCCTCGCCATGCCGGACGTGGACGGTGTCGTCATCACCCACGGCACCGACACCATCGAGGAGACCGCCTACTTCCTGAACCTGGTCGTGAAGTCGAAGAAGCCCGTGGTGATGACGGCCGCCATGCGCCCGTCCACGGCTCTCTCCGCCGACGGCCCCCTCAACTTCTTCAACGCGGTGGCGGTGGCGGCGAACAAGGACGCCGCCGGCCGCGGCGTGCTGGTGGTCGTCAACGACTGGATCCACGGCGCCTCCTCGCTCACCAAGACGAACACGACCGCGGTGCAGACCTTCCTCTCGCCGCTGCGGGGTCTCGTGGGCACGGTGGCCTACGGCGAGGCGGAGTTCTATCGCGGGCCCGTGGGCAAGCACACCGTGGAGAGCGAGTTCTCCCTGGAAGGCGTGACCGCGCTGCCGCGCGTCGACATCGTGATGGCCCACGCGAACATGGACGGCAAGCTGATCGACGCCGCCGTCGCGGCCGGGGCGAAGGGCGTCGTGATCGCGGGCGTCGGCAACGGCAACATGACCCAGGCCGCTCTCGATGCGCTCGCCGCACAGGCGAAGAAGGGGATCGTCTGCGTGCGCAGCACGCGCGTGGCCACGGGACGCGTCGGGCGCAAGGTCGAGGTGGACGACGACAAGCTCGGGCTCGTGGCGTCCGACGACCTGAACCCCCAGAAGGCGCGCGTGCTTCTGCGTCTCGCGCTCTTGAAGCCCCGGCCCGCGGCCGACATGCAGCGCCTGTTCGTCGAGTACTGAGCGGCGAGGCGCCCACCACGTGGCCTGGTTCGTGACGTCGCTCCGCGAGAACCGCGAGCTGGCGTATGCGTTCGGCAACATCCTGCTCACCGCCTGGGGACCCGCCATCGTGTGGTTCACTCGGTAGGCCCATGCATGTGTCCCGCCTCGATCCATCCGATCGCGATTGCGCTCGCGCTGCTCGCCTGTTCGTCGGCGCCCATCGCCGCGCGAGGACAGACGGCGAAGGAGGTGAACGAGCAGACCCAGTTCTGGGGGAGCTTGAACAGCACCTCGCGGCTGACGGACAGGTGGGGCGCGGTCGGCGACTTCCACATCCGAAGGAACGACTTCATCGAGGATCCGAGCTTCTACCTCCTCCGCTTCGGAGCGCACTACTGGCTGTCGGACACCCTGGCCCTCACGCTGGGGTATGCGCACAACTGGGTGGCGCCCGCGCGCGAGGACTGGCGCACGTGGACCGAGGAGAACCGCATCTACCAGCAGGTCCAGCACTCGACCCGTCTGGGGAGGGTCTCTGTGCTCCACCGACTCCGCAACGAGCAACGCTGGCGGGAGGAGGTCCAGGACGACTCGCTGACGGGAGAGCACGCGTTCTCCGACCGCGTCCGCTATCTCGTGAGCCTCACGATCCCGGTCTCGGAGCGTGCATCGATTCCTTCGCTGGTGCTCTCCGACGAGATCCTGATCCAGTTCGGACCCGACATCGTGACGAACACCTTCGACCAGAACCGGCTCTTCGCCGGCATCAAGAAGAGCCTGTCCCGGGATTGGAGCTTCGACCTCGGCTACATGCTCGTCCATCAACAGAAGGCCAGCGGATACGAGTACGATCTGAACCACACGCTGCGCTGGTTCTTCTACTTCACGCCGGACCTCAGGAAAACGAAGTCGACCCACGACCCCGCGGGGAGCGAGGAATGAGGCACTGCCGGGCTCGTGCGTTCGCGTCGCTCCTGCCGGCGTGCCTCGGCGCACCCGCGCTCGCGGCGCCCAAGACCGACGTGGTCGTGCTCGCCAACGGCGACCACCTGACCGGCGAGGTGCGTGAGCTCGAGCGTGGAAGCTTGACCTTCAAGACCGACGACATCGGAACCCTCGCGATCGAGTGGGACAACGTGCGCAGCGTGACGGCGAAGGCGGCCTTCGACGTCGACGACCTCGACGGGAACCGCTACGTGGGATCCCTCGAGGCGGGATCGGTCGCAGGCGAGCTCCGCATCGTGTCGCTCGAAGGCGAGCACGCCCTGAGGCTCAAACGCGTGGCGAGCATCCGGCGGCTGGGCTCGACGTTCTGGAGCCAGCTCGACGGGTCGGTCGACGTCGGAGCCAGCTACACGAGCGCCAGCGAGCTGTTCACGCTCGACGTCGCCGCCGCGCTCGACACCGAGCGCCCGGGCTGGGAGCTCGACGCCGACGCCACTGCGACGATCAGCTCGCAGCCGGACGTGGAGGACACGCGGCGCAGCAACCTGTCACTCGCCTACGCGCGGCGCTTCCGGAACCGCTGGCTCGCCCTCGTGCAGGGCCTGCTCGAGCAGAATCGCGAGCTGGGCTTCGACCTGCGCAGCTCGGCAGCGGCGGGAGGCGGCCGGTATCTGGTTCAGAGCCAGCGGGACCGCCTGCTCACGGGCCTCGGGTTCAGCCTCAACCGCGAGCAGCCCGTCGACGGCGAGGAGCGCACGAATGTCGAGGCGATGGCCCTCTTGAGCTACGATCGCTACTCCTACGACTTCCCCAAGGTGGACGTCTCTGTGGCCGCGGTCGGTTTCGCGAGCCTGAACGACAGCGGGCGCTACCGCGTCGAACTGAACGCCCGCTTCAAGCGCGAGCTCGTGAAGGACTTCTACGCCACGCTGCGGGGCTACGAGAGCTACGACAGGCGGCCTGCGACGGAGGGCGCGCCCACGGACGACTACGGCCTCACTTTCGCCCTCGGATGGAGCTTCTGATGCGCCGCTGGCTCGCGTTCGCCTCCTGCGTCGTCGTCGGCCTGACGAACGAGGTGAGCGGCGGCGTCCTGTCGCTCTCGCTTCGGGACGCGGGCAGCGAGCTGCACGCGACGACCGCGCAGATGCAGGTCGTGATGACGTTGAGCAAGCTGTTGTTCGGGGCCTTCATGCTCCTGGGCGGCGTGCTCGGCGACACCCGCGGACGGCGCCGCGTCCTGGTGGTCGGAGCCGGCATCATCGTGGCTTCCTCGCTGGGCGCGGCCGTCTCGGGCTCCGCGGGCCAGCTCGCCCTGGCCCGTGGCCTCGACGGCATCGGCAACGCGGCCGTGGGACCCCTCGCGCTGGCGCTCGTC
This sequence comes from Vicinamibacteria bacterium, assembly GCA_035251085.1. GTDB lineage: Bacteria > Acidobacteriota > Vicinamibacteria > Fen-336 > Fen-336 > DATFEN01. The sequence goes on from DATFEN010000037.1 coordinate 11,201, forward strand.
ATGAGCCTCTTCCCGGAATCCGAGCGGGCGCGGGCCATCGGCCTCTTCCTCGGACTTTCCGCCCTCGGCGTCGCCCTCGGGCCGCTGGCAGCGGGCGTGGTGATCCAGGCATTCGGGTGGCGCGCTGGCTTCCTCGCTCCCGCCCTGGTCGCGGCACTGGGCGGCCTCGGGGTCTGGGCGTTCGCGCCCGAGACGCCCGTCGCGGAGCGGCGAAAGATCGACGGCGTCGGCGGACTCGTCGTCGCGGTGGCGCTGCTGGCCCTCGTGCTCGGCGTGATCGGGGCCAGCAACGAGGGCTGGGGCCACCCGCGCGTGCTGCAATCCCTCGCCGTCGGCGCCGGCGCGTTCGTCGCGTTCGTGTGGTGGGAGCGCCGCGTCGCCGATCCCCTGCTGGACCTGCATCTCTTCCGCAGCCGGCAGTTGAACGCGGCGCTCGTCTGCGGGACGCTCATCGCCCTCGCGATCGGCGGCGTGATCCTGCCGCTGCTCTACTTCTTCCAGCGTATCCAGGGACTCGGGGCGGTCCAGGCCGTGCTGCGCATCCTGCCGATGGTGGTGGTGGCGGCCGCTTGCTCCTCGGCGGTGGGCGGGCTCCTGGCACGGAAGGGGCCACGGCCAGTGCTCCTCGGCGGCCTGCTTCTCGTGGCAGCGGGATGCGGAGGGCTGGCGTTCCTGCGACCGGACACCCCGTACCCCGTGGTGCTCCTCGCCCTCGCGCTGATCGGGGCCGGCAACATCGCGGTGGTGACGCCGGTGACGGACGTGGTGCTCGAGTCCGTGCCCCCCGAGCGCTCGGGGATCGCCGCGGCGCTCAACAACGCCGCCATGCAGGTCGGCGGCGCGCTGGGGGCCGCGACGCTGACGGCGGTCTTCCTCGAGTCGGCGCGCGCCGACTATTTCCCCCGGCTCGCCTCGACCGGCCTGGGTGTCGAGAGGGTCCGCGAGATCACGAAGGCCTGGCGTCAGGCCGTCGTGGAATCCGCGAGCACCGGCGCGCGCATCCTGCCCGAGGGCATGGAGGGCCAGTTCGAGGAGGCCTTCCGGCAGGCGTTCACGGTCGGGGTCGCCCGCGTGTTTCTCGCCGCGTCCCTGCTGGCGTTGGTCTGCGCCGGCGTGGCCTGGGCCGGGGTCAAGGAGCGCACGGAGCCGCGATGAGGGCTTTCGTCCGGAGCTACCTCGACCCCGGCGATCGCCTGGGCGAGGTGCTGTTCGGCCTGATCATGGTGCTGACCATCACCCTGACCACGGAGCTGGCCCTCGAGGACGGACGCGCGGGCGCTCGCGAGCTGTTGATCGCGGCCATCGGCTGCAACGTGGCGTGGGGGATCATCGACGGCGGCATGTACGTGATGGGCGCGATGCTGGAGCGGGCGCGGCGCGCGAACGCGATCCTCGCCGTGAAGGGCGCCCCGGACGAGGCCACGGCTCTCGCCATCGTCGAAGACGCTCTGGAGGGCACGCTCGTGGCGCTCCAGCCGGACGAGGAGCGCCGGCGCCTGTACCGTCAGGTGCGCGAGATGGCCCTGCGGGCCACGCCGGCGCCGACGCGACTCCAGCGCGAGGACCTTCTGGGAGGGGCCGCCTGCTTGCTGCTCGTCGTACTCTCGGTCGTGCCGGTCGTTCTCCCCTTCCTGCTCATCCGCGATCCGTGGCTGGCCCTGCGGGTGTCCAACGCTCTCCTGGTCGTCCTCCTGTTCGTTACCGGCTACGAGTGGGGTCGCCACGCGAACACGAGCCGCTGGTTGGCAGGACTGATCTACATGGCCGTCGGGCTGGTGCTGGTGGGCGTTGCGATCGCCCTGGGCGGATGAGGAGGCTCGCGTTGGATGGCGACTGTGGTCGCCGAGTGGCGCTCGGCCCGCGAGCCGACGCTGGATGACGGAGATGAGCGTGAGATTTGACGTCGAACGTGTGACCCGACTAGGCTTCCTGCGCGAATTCCAACCATCGCGCGAGGGCGTGACGACGGCAGGCCAGAAGCCCACACGAGGGCCTGCGAGTTCAGGGGGAAATACGAAGATGAAGGTTCCGAACGGCGCAATCCTGGCTGCCCTCGTGGCGTCGCTACTCGCGTGCAAGAAGGAAGCCCCACCCCCGCCCCCGCCCGAAGTCAAGGCGGCCACCGTCCTGCAGAAGGACGTTCCCATCTACGTGGAGGCCATCGGCCAGACCCGGGGATCCACGGAGATCGAGGTCCGGGCCCGTGTCGAGGGCTTCATCCAGACCGTCGACTTCAAGGAGGGCAACCCCGTCCGCAAGGGCCAGCTCCTCTACACGATCGAGCCAAGCCAGTTCGAGGCCGCCCTCGCCCAGGCGAAGGGCACGCTCGCGGAGGCGGAGGCCCAGCTCGCCCGGGCCAGGCAGGACGTGGTCCGCTACGAGCCGCTCGTGGCCAAGAACGCGATCTCGCGCCAGGAATACGATACGGCGGTCGTGGTCCAGCGGGCGGCGGAGGCTTCGGTGGAAGCCGCGAAGGCCCAGGCGCAACGGGCCGAGATCGACTTGAGCTACACAAAGGTCGTGGCTCCCGAGAACGGCCTCGCGGGCAAGACCGAGGTCTATCCCGGCACCCTCGTGGGCCGGGGACAGAGCACGCTGCTCACCCACATCTCGCAGATCGGCACCATCCACGTGCGGTTCACGATCCCCGAGCGGGACTACCTCTTCTATGCACGGCGACGGGAGCAGCGGGGGGCCAAGCCGGGCGAAGCGGCGCTACCCTTCGAGCTGATCCTCGCCGATGGCTCCACGCTACCCGAGAAGGGCCACCTCGTGTTCGTCGATCGCAACGTGGACCCCCAGACCGGTACGATCCTGATGGAGGCGGCGTTTCCCAATCCGGGAGGGATCGTGCGGCCCGGGCAGTACGCCCGGGTGCGGGCCGCAGTGGACCTGAAGGCGGGCGCGATCCTGGTGCCGCAACGCGCCGTCTCCGAGCTGCAGGGTATCTACAACGTCGCGGTGGTGGGCGGCGACGACACCGTCGAGATCCGGATGGTGACGCCGGCCCAGCGGATCGGGACGCTGTGGGTGGTCGACGCGGGCCTCAAGGCCGGGGAACGCATCGTCGTCGAGGGGCTCCAGAAGGTCAGGCCGGGCGTCAAGGTGAAGGCCGAGATGGTGACGATCGAGGAAGGAGGCGGGACGGCGCCTCCCGGAGCGGCGGGCGAGACGAAGGGCGCCGCGAGTAGCTAGCCATGGCGAACTTCTTCATCCGGCGGCCCATCGTCGCGATCGTCATCGCGATCATCACGGTCCTGCTTGGCCTCAATAGCCTGCGCGGGCTGAGCTTCGAGCAGTATCCCTTCCTCGCGCCGCCCACGATCCGCGTCACCGCCACCTACCCGGGCGCGTCCGCCGTCGCGGTCGAGCAATCGGTCGCGACGCCGGTCGAGCAGGAGGTGAACGGCGTCGAGGGCATGATCTACATGAAGTCGTCGAACACCTCCGACGGCCGCATGCAGCTCGACGTGAACTTCCTGGTCGGCACCAACCAGGACATGGCCAACGTGCTCACCCAGAACCGGGTGTCCTCGGCCCAGGCCCGCCTGCCCCAGGAGGTGGTCCAGCAGGGGGTCACGGTCAAGAAGCAGAGCCCCAGCATCCTGATGCTGATCTCGCTCTACTCACCAAAGGAGAGCTACGACGCGAACTTCCTGATCAACTACTGCGGGATCAACATCCGCGACCAGCTGCTGCGCATCCCCGGGATCGCCCAGGTCGACCTCTTCGGCGGCACGGACTACGGAATGCGGATCTGGCTGCGGCCCGACAAGCTCGCCAAGCTCGGGCTCACCCCCGCCGACGTGATGTCCGCCATCAAGGAGCAGAACCTCCAGGCCCCCTCCGGCCGCGTGGGGATGCGTCCGTCCCCGAAGGACCAGGAGTTCACGTACACGGTGAGCGCCCCCGGCCGACTCATCACCGAGGACGAGTTCGCGAACATCATCATCCGCGAGACCGAGACGGGCGGCCAGATCCGCGTGAAGGACGTGGGCCGCGTCGAGCTCGGCTCCCAGGACTACAACTCCTTCGGCCGACTCGACGGCAAGGCCGCGGGCGCCATGGCCGTGTACCTGCTGCCCGGGGCCAACCAGCTCAAGACCTCGGAGGGGATCTACGAGACCATGCACACGGCGAAGACCTTCTTCCCGAGCGACATGGACTATCGGATCGTCTACGACACGACCCCCGCGGTCGAGGCGTCGATCGAGTCGATCTTCCACACCTTCCTCGAGGCCGTGGTGCTCGTCACGCTGGTGGTGTTCATCTTCCTGCAGAACCTGCGCGCCACGATCATCCCACTGCTCACCGTGCCCGTGTCGCTCATCGGGACCTTCATCTTCTTCCCGCTGCTCGGCTTCTCGGTCAACACGCTCTCGATGTTCGGCCTCGTGCTCGCGATCGGCATCGTGGTGGACGACGCGATCGTCGTGGTCGAGGCCGTCATGCACCACATCGAGCACGGCATGACCCCGAAGGACGCCACGATCCAGGCCATGAAGGAGGTGTCGGCGCCCGTCGTCGGCATCGCGCTCATCCTGTCCGCGGTCTTCGTCCCCGTGGCCTTCATCCCCGGCCTGACCGGGCAGATGTACCAGCAGTTCGCCCTCACGATCGCGATCTCGGTGCTGCTCTCGGCCTTCAGCGCGCTGTCCCTGTCGCCAGCGCTCTCGGCCATGTTGCTGAAGCCCGCGAAGCCCGCCACCGGGATCCTCGGCAAGTTCTTCGCCGGCTTCAACAAGGTGTTCGAGCGCACGACGAACGGCTACATCAAGGGCGCCCAGATGCTCGTGCGCCGCTCGATCCTCACGATCGGCATCGTGGTGCTGGTGGCGGTGGGCGCGGGCCTCTTCGGCGGGGCGCTGCCCGCCGGGTTCATCCCCGAGGAGGACCAGGGCATCTTCGGCATCAACGTGACCCTGCCGCCGGCGGCGTCCCTCGAGCGCACGAGCGCGGTGCTCGCCCAGGTCGAGGAGATCCTGGGCAAGACCGAGGGCGTCGAGTCCTACCAGACGATCGGCGGCTACGGCGTCGTCACCAGCACGTATCAGCCCAACTTCGGGACGATCTTCATCCGCCTCAAGCCGTGGCACGATCGGCATGGCGCCGAGAATCACGTCCGGGGCTTCATGGCGCGGATCCAGGCCCAGGTCGCCCGCATCCCCGACGCGGTCATCTTCCCGTTCAACATCCCCACCATCTCGGGCTTCGGCGCCTCCGCAGGCTTCAACTTCCTGATCCAGGACCGCAGCGGCAGCATGAGCGTCGAGCGGCTGGGCGAGCTGAGCCGGCAGTTCGGGGAGGCCGCCCGCAAGCGGCCGGAGATCGGGAACATCTTCACCTCGTTCGACCCGCGCTACCCACAGGTCAAGGTGGATCTCGACCGGGAGAAGGCGAGGAAGCTGGGCGTTCCCGTGAACGAGGCGTTCCAGGCGCTGGCCTCGAGCCTCGGCGGCAGCTACGTGAACGACTTCAACCGCTTCGGGCGCCTCTTCCGTGTCTACGTCCAGTCGGAGGCCGACTACCGGCGCCGGCCCGAGGACATCGGCGAGATCTGGGTGCGCAGCAAGACCACGAACGAGATGATCCCGCTCGGGACGCTCGTCACCATCACGGCCCAGGGCGGGACCGAGCTCACGAACCGCTTCAACCTGCTTCGCTCGGTCGAGTTCAACGGCGTGCCGGCGCGCGGCTACGCCTCGGGCCAGGCGCTCGCCGCCCTCGAGGCGACTTTCCGGGAGACCATGCCGCCCGAGATGGGCTTCACCTACTCCCAGCTCTCCTACCAGGAGAAGATCGCCCCGCCCGCTGCGCCCACCCTCGTGGCCGCCATCGTGTTCGTGTTCCTGCTGCTCGCCGCCATGTACGAGAGCTGGCGGCTGCCGTGGGCCGTGCTCCTCGGCTCGCCGCTCGTCGCCCTCGGGGCCTTCTTCGGGGTCTGGCTCGCCGGCTACGACAACAACGTCTACGTCCAGATCGGCAACATCATGCTGATCGGCCTCGCCGCCAAGAACGCGATCCTGATCGTGGAGTTCGCGAAGGCGAAGCACGAGCAGGACGGGATGGGGATCGAGGAGGCGGCCCTCACCTCGGCCCGCCTGCGCTTCCGCCCCATCCTGATGACGGCGTTCGCGTTCATCCTCGGCGTGGTGCCGCTGATGAGGGCGAGCGGCGCGGGCGCCGGAGCCCAGAACGTCATGGGCACGGCGGTCTTCTGGGGCATGCTGGTCGCCACTGCCCTCGGCGTGTTCCTGATCCCGGGCAACTTCGCCTTCGTCGAGCTGCTGGGCCGCAAGAAGGGCGCCGTGGCCGAGGCGCCGGCCATGCCGGCGCCGTCCCACGGGGGAGCGCACTGACATGGCCCGCCGACTGTTCGCCCTCTGCCTCACCGTGCTCGCCGGCGGCTGCGCGCTCGGGCCGGACTACAAGCGGCCGGCGGTGCCGACGCCGCCGAGCTGGCGCGAGATCCCCGTGGCCGAGGCCACGAGCCTGGCCAATACGATCTGGTGGGAGCTGTTCGACGACCCGCAGCTCCAGGAGCTGATCAAGGTCGCGCTCGGCGAGAACAAGGACCTCAAGATCGCCGTCGAGCGCATCGAGGAGGCGCGCGCGCGCTACGGCTTCACCAAGGCGGATGTGTGGCCCAAGGTGGACCTGAGCGGAACCGCCGGCCGCATCCGCTTCAGCGAGGGCAGCCTGCTTCATACCCCGGACGGGGACGTGGCCGCGGCCAACGTGGACACGGAGCGGCCGATCTATGCCGTGTCCGCCGACGTATCGTGGGAGGTGGACTTCTTCGGCCGCATCCGTCGGGCGTCCGAGGCGCAGAATGCGCTCTTCCTGGGCACCCAGGAGGCGCGTCGTTCTGCGGTCCTGACGCTGGTTGCAGACGTGGCCCGCGCCTATTTCGAGCTGCGCGACTTCGACGGCAGGCTCGAGGTGGCGCGGCGCACGATCCAAGCACGCCGCGAGTACGTCCAGTTCGCCAAGGACCGCTTCGAGGGCGGCATCACCGCCGAGATCGACTTCCGCCAGGCCGAGGCCGAGCTACGGCGCGTCGAGACCGTAGTGTTCGACCTGGAGCGCCTCGTCGCGCTGAAGGAGAACGAGCTGTCGGTGCTCCTGGGCCGCAACCCGGGGGTCGTTACGCGCGGGCGCTCCCTCGCCGAGCAGAAGCTGCCTGGGGCGGTCCCCGCCGGTCTCCCCTCCGAGCTGCTCGACCGGCGCCCCGACATCCGCGAGGCGGAGCAGACCCTGGCCGCGGCCACGGCGAACATCGGTGAGGCCAAGGCCCTGCTCTTCCCGCGCATCGCGCTCACGGGCTCCTTCGGCTTCGCCAGCACGGACTTCGACACGCTCTTCGAGGGCCCCAGCAAGTCCTGGAACATCATCGGCAACCTGCTGCAGCCGATATTCCACGCCGGCAAGAACAAGCGCCGGGTCGAGATCACCGAGTCGCGGCAGCGACAGTTCCTCTACGCCTACGAGCGGGCGATCCTGGAGGCCTTCCGCGAGACCGAGGACGCCCTCGTGAGCTACCGCAAGACCGGCGAGCAGCGGCAGGCCCAGACCGACCGGGTGAACGCCGAGCGCAAGGTGCTCGAGCTGGCCGAGCTGCGCTATCGGGGCGGTGTCGCCGCGTATCTCGAGGTGCTCGACGCCCAGCGCTCGCTGTTCGACGCCGAGCTGGAGGAGACGCAGACCGTGGGCAGCCACCTCGTGTCGCTGGTGCGGCTCTACAAGGCGCTGGGCGGCGGGTGGCCAAGTGATCCCGCCACAGCCGCAGCCGAAAAGGAGGAGGCGCGGTGACGAGCGACCAGGACTGGCAGCAGTGGGCGCGGATCCACAAGGCCTGCTGGGAGGTTCAACCGCTCGTCGAGCAGCACGAGGGGCGCAGGGCGCAGGTGGGCTTCGAGTTCAACGTCTTCGCGCAGTTCCCACCCTCCGCGACCGGTCCCGATGAGCGGAAGCAGGCCTTCTCCGAAGTCCGCACGAAGCTCGAGGAGCTGGCCGAGGTGGTGTTCCCGGCCGACGCCGCTGTCGCGCGCTTCGAGGCCGAACCTGTCCAGGCCGCCGTTCGGCTGCGACCCGAGACGGAGTTCGCGCCGGAGCTGCAGCTCACGGTGCGGGTGTTTCACAAGGCCGACTACTTCCAGAAGATCGCCGAGGGCGATCGCAAGCGCCTCCAGCCCCTCGAGGATCGCTTGAAGGCGCTGGGCCTGAAGTCCAAGGCCTGGGGTCGTGTCTCTTAGAAAGGAGCCCATGAAGCTCAAGGAGGTCGTCAAGCGTTCCGCGGAGCTTTCGGATCGCTATCGTGTGAAGGACGGCGAAGCCTTCCGCCTCAAGGACATCGATCCCGACGACACGCGGGACTTCAAGAAGGAAGACAAGCCGCGCGCGGAGGAGGCCCTCGCCACAGGAATCGAGGCGCTGGCCGAGCTTCAGGACAAGCTCTATGCCCAGGATCGCTGGGCCGTCCTGCTGATCTTCCAGGCGATGGATGCGGCCGGGAAGGACGGCGCCATCAAGCACGTCATGTCGGGCGTGAACCCCCAGGGCTGCCAGGTCTTCTCCTTCAAGGCGCCGACCAGCGAGGAGCTGGACCACGACTACCTGTGGCGCTGCATGAAGTGCCTGCCCGAGCGCGGCCGGATCGGCGTCTTCAACCGCAGCTACTACGAGGAGACGCTGGTCATACGCGTCCATCCCGAGCTGCTCGAGAAACAGAAGCTGCCGAAGGAGCTCGTCACCAAGGACATCTGGAAGGAGCGCTACAAGGACATCCGTGCCTTCGAGCGCTACCTCTCCCGGAATGGGGTCTTGATCCGGAAGTTCTTCCTCCACGTCTCCAAGGGCGAGCAGAAGAAACGCTTCCTGGAGCGCTTGGACAATCCAGAGAAGAACTGGAAGTTCTCCGCGACCGACGCGAAGGAGCGCGGGCACTGGGACGAGTACATGGAGGCCTACGAGGAGACGATTCGCGAGACCGCCACGAAGGCGGCGCCCTGGTACATCGTGCCGGCAGACAACAAGTGGTTCACGCGGGTGGTCGTCGCGGCCGCCGTGATCGACGCACTGGCCTCGCTGGATCTCGAATACCCCAAGGTGGGGAAAGAGAAGCTCAAGGAGCTGGCGGTGGCGCGGGAGGCTCTGTCGTGAGAGGGTGGGGTGGATGATGCGAAGGGCGCTGCTGACGCTTTTCTGCGTCGTAATGGGATCCGGAACGGCCCTGGCCGAGGAGGCCAAGTGCTGCTTCAAGAACGCGGCCTACTCCGGAGTGTGTGAGGTGACGCCGGCGAAGGACGAGACCTGCCGGAGCATCCTGGAGTATCTGAATACTCCCAACAGCGCTGGCAAGAGCTATTGCGGCGGCACGAACATCCGCGGCGGGTGGGAGCTGGTCAGTTGTACGCCCGAGCCGAAGGGACAGGCCGCGCCGCGTGGAGAGCGGGAGGCCGCGCACGCGAGCCCTGCGCCGCCCGTGTCGCCGGTGGGGTGTCGGTAGCGCGGCGTCACGCTCGTCTCATCCCTTCCACGCGCCGAGCAGGCGGCGCAGCAACACCAGCTGGCCGAGGTGGTAGGCGTTGTGATCGGCGAGCATGAGCGCCTCGCGAAGGATCGTTTGCCCGTCCCCGTGAGGGATGCGGGCGAAGAGGTCCGTCTTCGGATCAGCCACGAGCTTCTCCATCTGAGCGAGATCCGCCCGGAAGGCCGCCAGGCCCTGGTTCCAGGCGCCGTCGTCGGGAGGCGCTTCGCTGCCGGGCCAGTAGCCCTTCGGATGCTCGGGTGACACGTGGTCCGCCCGCCGGCTGAACTCGAGGATGTCCCACTGGCAGATGCGCAGGTGCTCGAGGAGCTGCCAGGCCGTGTGGGGCGCGCCCTTGGGCTTCACTCCGCGCAGCTTGGCAGGCCAGTCCGCCACGATGTCGTCGAAGGTCGCATGGGCGTGGCCGCCGCGCAGCAGCTCGTGGACGTGGTGGACGAGCGTCTTCTTTCTTGCCATGTCGCCTCCGTGATCAGCGCAATCGAGGACGCGAGGCCGTCGGCTTGGACCGGGCGCCCAGATGGAAGTGCGTCCCACCCTCGCGGCTCCAGCCGACGTCGAGACGCAGCATCTCGGCGCCGGGGACCAGGAGGCGCACTCCCCCGCCGAGACCTGCGCGGGTCCTGTTCACCGCAAACTCGTTCGGCTCGCTCCAGGCGATGCCGGCGTCCGTGAACGCGGCGAGCTCCAAGCCCAGCCGAAAGGACAGGAAGCTCAGGTCGACGCGGCGAAGCGGCATCAGCGTCCAGGAGTACTCGGCGGTCCCGAGGAGCTGATGCTTTCCGGACAGCTCCCGGCCCAGCTCGACGCCATAGCCGCGGATCGTGCTCGCGCCGCCCATCCTGTAGTCCATGTAGACCGGCAGGTCCTCGCCCAGCCTCCCGCTCTGGAGCGAGAGCAGCCCTGCCAGGAGCAGCCTCTGCCGCACTCCGGTGGGCACGAAGCGTCGCAAATCCAGGTTCATCGACCAGAAATCGCCGTCGCCGCCTGTCCTCCACAGCTCCAGCTCGTTCTGCCAGCCCTGCCGGGGATGGCTCCACGAGTCCCGGGAGTCCCAGCCGAGGCTGAGCCCGACGCGCATCAGCGCGTCGTGGTCGTCGGGCGAGAGCGTGATCCCGCTCGTGTCGCTGTGCATCCCGAAGTACGAGAAGGAGAGGGCTGCTCGGCCGCGCTCGCCGAGGTAACGGCCGGTCCTCAGCGTCAGCTCGTCGCTCTTCTCTCGGAACTCGCGCACCGTGTCGTCGCGCTCCCGATGCGCCACCACCGCCTTGAAGGAGCCGTGATGGCCATAGGCCCAGGGCCAGTCGAAGTTGGCCCAGTACTGTGTGGTGCCACCGAAGTAGGTGCGCGCGGAGAGCTTGATGCCCTGGCCGGCGAGGTTCAAGGCCGAGACCCCGGGTCCGGCGGAGAAGCCGTTCTCCTCGGTGTACTTGAGCCCGACCACGGGTAGCCAGGAAGGGCTCTCCTTCAGGACGAAGAGCAGCCGCACGCCGTCCTCGCCGGCGGCCTCGGCTTCGACGCGAACCCCCGAGAACACCGCGATGTTCTCGAGCCGCACCACGTCCGCCGCGAGGGTCTCGAGTCGGAGGGGAGCGCCGACCTCGGTGCGGAGCTCGCGGATCACCACCTTCTCGCGGGTGACGTTGTTGCCTAGCAACGCCACGCTGCGCACGATCCGGCCCTGCCAGGGCGCGAGCGCCTGCAGATCCAGGCCGCTGCCGCCGCCGGCGTCGAGGCCCGCGGCTGTCGACGCGACCATGAGTCCGATCAACGCCAGGGCTGCGGACGGCCTCTTCACGCCAGCAAGGTTAACCCGCCCCAGCCGGCTCCGGGACCGGGTAGAATCCGGCCATGACTGCCTCCATCAGACTCTCAGGCGCTGCGATCGTGATGTTGGCCTCGTGGGCCCAAAGCCTGGGCGCGCAGGAGCCGTCCAAGACCGAAAGCAAGACAGAAGAGCGCCAGCCCTCCTGGGGATTGACGACCGCCATCGGCACGGGAAGCTCGGGCGGGGACTTCGGCGAGGTCTTGCGGACTCCGATCGCCGGCGACTTCAACCTCTTCAGGAACAAGGGCGCCTGGCGTTTCGGTTTCGGGGTCAGCTTCACCTCGTTCAAGATGGAGGAGCCGTACAAGACCGAGCAGGAGTGGGGTTTCCAGCAGACCTATCTGTTCGCGACGCGCATGCTGCGCAACGAAGGCAGCAGCATTCGACCCTACATCCAGCTCCGCGGCGGTCTGGCGCGGCTGCACCCGCGCAGCGAGCTGTTCGCCTTCGAGCCGCCGCCGGAGGAGCCCGGCGACAGCCCCACGAAGGCCTCCAACGGCTTCAGCATCGGGGTGATCCCGGGCGTCGAGATCCGGCTCAACCGATCCCTGGCCCTCGACCTCTCGGGGCACATCAACTACTTCAGCGTATCCGAATACGACTTGAGCCCGATCGGCCTGGCGCCGAAGAGCTCCGGCACGACGTACGAGGGGCGCATCGGCCTGCGCTGGCATCCCGACGACGGCTGGCCGTCCGGGCCGGCCGAGCCCGGCTCGCCCGACAAGCAGCGCGACGCGTGGGGCGTCGGGAAGAACCTCGGATGGGGCATCGGCGAGGCGCTCGCGATCAACTGGGGAGCCTCGGCCCTCAACGAATACAACCGCAACGCCAACTTCAACCAGATCAGCCCGCGGAGCTGGTGGGACAACCTCGAAACCGGCTTCACTTACGACGACAACCAGTTCAAGACCAACCAGCTCATCCACCCCTTCAACGGCTCGACCTACTACAACGCCGGGCGCGCGAACGGCTTCGGCTTCTGGGAGTCCTCGCTCTTCGCCCTGGGCGGTGCGTTCTTCTGGGAGTGCTGCGGCGAGACGCACCCGATGTCGTTCAACGACATGGTCAGCACCGGGATCGGCGGGGTCGCCTACGGCGAGGTCGCATACCGGCTGTCCGGGGAAGTCCTCAACAACAGCGCCACGGGCAAGAGTCGCTTCTTCCAGGAGCTGGGCGCCATGTTCATCGACCCGATCCGTGGCTTCAACCGCGCGTTGTCGGGGCGCTGGGGGCGCGAGCACGAGAACCCGAGCGAGCCGCTCGACTGGCGTCCGCTGGAAAAGCGCTCGTTCCTCGTGGCCGGCGCGCGCGTGATCGGCGAAGGGGACTCGATCACCAACAACACGAAAACCTACCCGTATCTCGCCCTCGACCACTCGTTCGGTAGCGTGTTCGAAAACGAGCGCCGCAAGCCCTTCGATTCGTTCAACATGGTCGCCCAGCTCAGCTTCAGCGAGAAGCAGCCCTTGACGGTGTGGCGCCTGCGCGGCGACATCTACTCGAAGCCGCTGGGCAAGAGCGGGAACCACGCCTTCGCGATCGTGCAGCACTTCGACTACTACAACAACCTGGCCTACGAGTTCGGCCAGCAGGCGTTCGGGCCCAGCCTGTTCTCGCGCTTCAAGCTGACCGACAAGCTCGGGCTGAGGCTGCGCCTGGACGGAAGCTTCGCGATCCTGGCCGCGGTGAACTCCGACTACTCGTTCGTAGCAGAAGTGGCCAACCGAGAGCGCTTCCGCGAATACGACTACGGTCCGGGGCTCGGCGGCGGCGTCGAAGCCAACCTCACGCGCAAGGGACGACCGCTGCTCAGCTTCCTCTACCGCTTCTACTGGATCGACGTGAGCAACGGCTCCATCTTCAACGAGGGCGAAGAGGTCGACCTTCCGGGCGGCGGAACCCTCACCCTCGAAGGCTCGGACGCCACCCATTACCTCCATGCGCCGGGCTTCCGCCTGTTCGTACCGCTCTTCGGCAGCATGGGCATCGGAGCCGACGCCTTCTACTTCCTGCGCAAGAGCTACTACGACTTGCCGCTACTCAGGGACACCGATCAGCGCAACCCGGAGGCGCGCGTCTATGTGGGCTTCGATATCGGAGGCCGCTGAGCCCTACTCCGCGTCAGCCTCCGGCTTCTCCACGCCGAGCTGCCAGAGCACGAACGCGTAGTCGAACGCCGTCTCCTTGAGCTTGTCGTAGCGTCCGCTCTTGCCACCGTGACCGGCGGGATCCATGTTGACGTGGAAGAGCAGCGGGTTCCTGTCCGTCTTCAGGGCTCGGAGCCTGGCCACGTATTTGGCCGGCTCCCAGTACATCACCTGCGAGTCGTTGTAGCTCGTCTTCACGAGCAGCGTCGGGTAGGCCTTCGCCTCGACGTTGTCATAGGGGCTGTACGAGCGCATGTAGCGGTACTGCTCTTCGATGCGCGGATCGCCCCACTCCTCGAACTCGGCCGCCGTCAGCGGCAGTGACGCGTCCAGCATCGTGTTGATGACGTCCACGAACGGCACGTGGGAGACCACGACCTTGAACAGCTCCGGACGCATGTTGGTGACTGCGCCCATCAGAAGGCCGCCGGCGCTGCCACCGTTGATGGCGAGCCGGGCTCTGCTCGTGTATTTCGCGGTGACGAGATGCTCGGCGGCCGCGATGAAATCCGTGAAGGTGTTGCGCTTCTTGAGCATGCGGCCCTCGTCGTGCCACTTCTTGCCCAGCTCGCCGCCGCCACGGATGTAGGCGGTGGCGAAGGTCACGCCGCGGTCGACGAGGCTGAACACGGTCGAATCGAAGTCGGCCGCCATCGACGCGCCGTAGGACCCGTAGGCGTAGAGCAACGCGGGGTTGGTGCCGTCGCGCTTCATCAGGTCCTTGCGATAGACCATCCAGATCGGCACCAAGACGCCGTCCGCCGCGGCCGCACGGGTCAGCTCCACGCGATACCGGGACGCGTCGTAGCCGCCCGGGACCGCGACCTGCTTGAGCAGCGTCCGCTGGCGAGTCCTCGGGTCGTAGTCGTAGACGGAGGGCGAGGCGATCGGAGACTGGTAGGCGAAACGCAGCAGCCTGGCATCGAACTCGCGGTTATCCCGGGGCAGGACCTGGTAGGCCTCGTCGGCGAACGCGAGGCGATGCGGTTCGAGATCGCCGAAGACCGAGACTCGCAGATGGGGCAGACCCCCCTCGCGCTCGAACAGCACGTAGAAGTCCTTGAAGAGCAGGTGGGCGGCCAGCATCACCGCCTCCCGGTGAGGCACGACCTCTTTCCAGTTGGCACGGCCGGGATCGCTGACGGGGGCCGTCACCAGACGGAAGTTTCGGCCGGAGTCGTTGGTCCGGATCCAGAACGTGCCTTCGCGGTGATCGAGGTCGTATTGATGCTCCGGCGCCCGCGGCACCACGACCTTCCAGTCGCCGCGCGGCTGTCCGGCCGGCAGGTAGCGTAGCTCGCTCGACGTGAGGCTGCCGCTCTCGAGGATGAGGTAAGCGTGGTCCCGCGTCTTCCAGACGTAGACGCTGAAGCGCTCGTCCTTCTCTTCGTAGACGAGATCGCTGCTGGTAGCTCCCAGCTCGTGGCGGAACACCTGGTAGCTGCGCTTCGTCTGCGGATCTTCGACCGAGTAGAAGAGCATCCTGCCGTCTTCGGCCCACTCGACGGAAGTGACGCGCTCGGCCGTGTCCTTGCCGTCGGCGCCCGTGCGAAGGTCCCGGACCTGAAGCCGGTACTGCCGGAAGCCGGTCTCGTCGGTCGTATACGCGAGGAGGTTGCCGTCCGGGCTCACCGTCCTGTCGCCGACGCTCATGAACTGCTTGCCCTCGGCGAGACGATTGACGTCGAGGACCGTCTCCTCGGGCGCGTCCATGGCCCCCTTCCGGCGGCAATGGATCGGATACTGCTTGCCTTCTTCGGTGCGCGAGTAGTAGAGGAAGCCGCGGTCGCGGAAGGGCACGCTGACGTCGGTCTGCTGGATGCGCGACAGCATCTCGTCGTAGAGCCGCTGCTGGAGCGCCTGGCTGGGGGCCATGAATGCTTCCGCGTAGGCGAGCTCGGCGCGCAGGTACTCTTCGACCTCGGGCGTGCCCTTGTTGCGCAGCCAGTGGTAGTCGTCGTCGAGCCGGTCGCCGTGCACCTCGACGGGGTGCGGCTGCTTCTTCGCGACCGGTTGTGCGCACGTGGTCGGTACCGAGACCAGAGCGGGCGGGATTGCGAGGGCGAGCGCGCGCACGGCCTTCGAGATAGCCATCGAGTCCCCCAAGTGTCGGGAAGCTATGGTGCGGTGGCCCGGCGTGTCAAACATCGCGCGCGGCGCTCCGAATCCCGAGCCGCATCGCCACCGCCGACGCGGGACAGGCGCCGCGCAGCTCCTCACTGGCGCTGAGAGAGGTCGGCAGCTCCCCACGGTCGGCGCGCCTGAAGTCCAGCCGCAGGAAGAAGGCCTCAGCAGTCGTGGTCAACAGCCAGAGCCGGCGCGCGCGACCAGAGCGCTCCCGAGGTGCTCGGCGAGGCCCTGCAGCGGCAGACCGCTGGCCGCGACGAGCCGCTCGATCGAGGCCCGATCGTCGCTGCGGGCCGGCTCGAGCGCCGAAAGGAACGCCATTGCGCCTTCGGGTCGAGCTTCGGCCTAGCGGAGCAGCGGGTAGGGGTTCACTGGCGTCCCGGTCCAGCAAAGCCGGTCCGGGCCGAGCCGGAACATCGCGAAGTGCAGGTGCGGGGTGTCCGGCGGCGCGTTGCCCGTGGTGCCGACGTATCCGATCACATCGCCGCGCAGGACGCGCTGGCCCTCGCTCAGGCCCTCGGCGTGCCGCGCCAGGTGGCCGTAGTAGTAGCAGTACTCGTCCGCGACGTCGTTTTGCTCCACGCCCCTGCCGCCTCGCCTCGTCGACGAGAGCCGCGCGATGGTGCCGTCCGCGACGGCCCGGACCGGCGTTTCGCGGGGCGCCATGATGTCCAGCGCGGCGTGTGGCCTCGAGCCGCGGGCATCGTCGAAGCTGTTCCGAAGGTGCTGAACGCGCACTCCGTCGACGGGAACGAGCAGCAGGGGCAGCGAGGGCAGCGCCGGAGCCAGGCCAGCGGCGGCCAGGACCGGCGACACAGGCTTGCGTTCGTCGACGCGCGCGAGCGCCCACAGGTGCCCGCCGATCATCACGAGAGCGAAGAACGCGCCGCAGAAGATCCCTGTCAGCGCGAGCTGGCGCGCCGAGGCACCGGGTTCCGCCTCCCCTTCGTGAAATGGACGCACGTTCGATTGTCCGATCGCGACGGCCGCCTGTCCAGCGCAACCGGCCGATCGGATCTTCCTGCGACCGCCCGTGGTAGCTTGCCTGGATGAAGGCACCCCTGGCGGGGAAGGTTGCGCTGGTTGCCGGAGCGACCCGAGGAGCGGGCCGTGGGATCGCCGTGCAGTTGGGCGCGGCCGGAGCGACCGTCTACGTCACCGGGCGAACGACCCGCTCCGCGCGATCGGAGATGAACCGCCCGGAGACGATCGAAGAGACCGCGGCTCTGGTGGATGAGGCCGGAGGGCACGGGATCGCCGTCCGGGTCGACCACCTCGTGCCCGATGAGGTGCGCGCGCTCGTCACGCGCATCGAACGGGAGCAGGGCGCCCTGCACGTTCTCGTGAACGACATCTGGGGCGCGACGGTCATGGAATGGAACAAGTCCGTCTGGGAATCCACGCTGGACGTCGGGCTGCGCACGCTGCGGCTGGCCGTGGACACGCACGCCATCACGAGCCACTTCGCGCTACCGCTGCTGATCAAGACGCCGGGCGGGCTGGTCGTCGAGGTGACCGACGGAACCGACGCGTACAACGCGACGCGGTACAGGGTCTCCTTCTTCTACGACCTCGCCAAGGCGGCGGTGAATCGGATGGCGTTCGCGCTGGCGCACGAGCTCCGACCGCACGCGGCGACGGCGGTGTCACTCACTCCAGGTTGGCTTCGATCCGAGGCCATGCTCGAAGCCTACCTAGTCACCGAGTCGAACTGGCGTGACGCGACGCAGCGCTCGCCCCACTTCGCGATCTCCGAGAGCCCCGCATTCGTGGGCCGGGCCGTCGCGGCGCTCGCACAGGATCCCGACGTGTCGCGCTGGAACGGACAGTCGCTGTGCAGCGGCCAGCTGGCAAAGATATACGGGTTCACCGATCTCGATGGCAGCCAGCCCGATGCCTGGCGGTACCTCATCGAGGTCCAGGATCCAGGCAAGCCTGCCGACGTCACAGGCTATCGCTGACACGACGAGCTCCCTCAGCGCGCCGCGGGCGCGATCTTGAGCTCCTGGATGCGCGGCGGGATGGTCGGCGCGAGCAGCAGCGAGCCCTTCACACGCCCGTGCGCACAGTCCCAGGTGAACTCGCCCGAGTGCTGACCTGTGGCCGTCAGCGGCGTGCTCGTATTGCACTCGCCGACCTCCTTGCGGACGCGGTCGAGGTCCCGCGCCCGGCCCTCCGGTGCGCGGTCGAGCACGAAGTTCATCGCAAGCATGTCCGCGGCCGCGTTGATGTCGCCACGCGCGTAGATCGTCCCGGCGGCACGATACGCGGCGGCGAGCGCGTCGCTCACCGGCAGTGTCCGGCCCTTCAGCAGGCCCGCCTTGTGCAGCGCGACGGCCGCGTCCCAGACCGGCGCCATTGGACCCGCGTACGTACGGTTCGCGAACGCAAAGACGCCGACACCGTAGTCGGTCAGCAGCAGCACGTGGGACCCGTAGCCGGGGTAGCCGCCGCTGTGACTCAGCGTCAGCCCCAGGTCGCAGTCGGCCGCGACGATCATGCCCATGCCGTAGGCAGAGGCCTGCCGGCATGCGTTCGCTCCGCTCTGGCCGAAGCGCTGCCGCAGGCGCGGAAAGTTCGAGCCCTCGGCGAGCTCGCGCACCGTCGCCCGCTTCACCGGGCCGCTGTCCACACCGTCGCGCGCCGGCCACGCCGAGAGCAGCCACGCGACGTACCTGGCGTACTCGTTCGCGGTCGTCTGCAACCCGCCCATCGCGCCGAACGCCCCGTGCGCCAGCGTCGGCTCGAGACGCCACTGATCGTCCTCCCAACGATAGCCGAGGGCTCGGCGCTCGGACGGCGCTTCGTCGACGACGAACCCGGACGAGGTCATGCCGAGCGGCCGCAGCAGGGTGCGCTCGACATAGTCCTTATAGGGCTGCTTGGCGACGTTGACCACGATCCGTCCGAGCATCGCGTAGCCGAGGTTCGAGTACTCCATCGCTGTGCCCGGCGCGCGCGTGAACGGCACGCCTTCGCGCAGCAGCTCCGTGAACTCGGCCTCCGGCAGCGGCGTCTGTCGGTCGCCCCACGGGTCGTCAGTCACGAAGCCGGCCGTGTGGTTCAGGAGATCGCGCACGCGGATCCGCCTCGAATCCGCCGTCGGGTAGCTCCACGCTTTCAGCTCCGGCAGGTAGGTCTCAGCCGGCGCGTCCAGGGCCAGCTTGCCGGCATCCCGAAGGTTCAGGATCGAGAGCGCGGTAAACGCCTTCGTCATCGATGCGATCCGGAACAACGAATCGGCCGTGACTGGACGGCTCGTCTCGAGGTCCTGCACGCCGAGCGCTTGGACGTGCGCCAGGCAGCCGTTGACCACGACGCCGTACACCATTCCCGGCAGGTGTGCGTCGAGCTGGTACTCCTTGAACGTCCGGTCGATCGTCGCGATCGCGTCGGCGGCCGCTGGAGTGGCCCAGTGATCGGGCCCCGGGGCCGGACAGGCCACGGGTGCGAGCGAAAGAACGATTGCTGAGATCATGCCTATCTCTCCTGACCGGGTCGCCGACCGCCCAGGCCACCTATTCTCGGGCCTCGAAGGACGTGGCCAAATTCTTCGATACGACGTCCCGACGTGTCTCGGACCCGGCGCGCGCTCTTCAACCACGCGTTAAACCACAGAATCATGGTTGCGCGCCCTTTACACCGTCGACGGGGCTCGTTCCGGCCCACGGCGGGGCTAATGCTTGGTCTCGAAGCCGTCGTTGCACCACGGCCCCACATACCGCGTTCTTCTTGCCACTCGTGCGGGGTCTGCTGGCGGATGGGATGCCTCCTTGAGAATCGTCTAAAGCCGAGACTCACTCGGGACGCGCGTCGGCTCTGCTCGTTCCGAGAGAATGGGCCACAGGGCATCCGCGATGTTGGGCGGAAGAGCGCATTCACAATCGAGCCGTGCTAGTTTTTCGCAATGATTCGGTCGAGCGCTCAAGCCGAGTGAGATCTACAGCCTGGTGGCTGATCTCCTTTCTCGAACTAGATCGTCCCCACCGACGCAGTGATCACGGCGCAGACGCAACCGAAGGTGGAGATGCCGGCTCGCGCCCGCTCCCTTGTCGAAGGAGCTCGTGATGACCCAGGAGCAACATCCGGCCCGGCGCCGGTTCCTGCTCGGCTCGGCGGCCGTCGGTGTAACCAGCGCACTAACGGTCCCCGCGACGGCGGAGGCCCCGGAAGACGGTCTCGAGGTCCTCGTCAACAACGTCGGGTACGAGCCGACGGGCGGAAAGCGAGCGATCATCGGGGGACCCCAGGGGTACCGGCTCCCGCCGTTCCAGGTCGTCGACAACGCCACCCGGGCCGTCGTGTTCCGCGGCTACGCCAAGGGCAGTGATGTCGTCGACGACTGGCGCCGGGACCACTTTCCGGCGATTCGCAGCCGTTTCTGGGTCGCGGACTTCTCCACGCTGACCCGCCCGGGCGATTACGCCGTGAGCGTCGGCCCGGCGGCATCGTGGCCGTTCCGGATCGAGCAGAACGTTCTCGAGCGCTACACGCTTTCGCACGTTGCACACTACTTCAAGGATTCGCGGTCGGCTGGACAGTTCGACAAGGCCGACCGCCAGCTCTCCATCAAGGGGACCGAACAGAAATGGGATGCACGCGGCGGTTGGTACGACGCGGCCGCCGACTGGGGCAAGCACTTCACCCAACTTTCCAGCCTCTCGTACCTCAATACGTTGTCCATCCCGCTGACCGCGTGGGCGCTGCTCGCCTCGCACGACAACCTCGTGCGGCGCGGTGATCTCAACTTCGTCCACCTACAGACCTGGATGCTCGAGGAAGGCCTGTTCGGCGCCGACTACCTGCTCCGGGTCCACCCAGAAGGCGGTTCCTTCTACACCGGCGTCTCCCAGCCCGAGGCGGATGACCTGAGCATCAATCCGGCAGAACGCACCCTGGGCCCGCGCCAGGTCGACTACCGCGAAGGCGGCGGGCTGGCGATCGCCGCGCTGGCAAAGGCGAGCACGTACGACGTGTCCGGCGAGTTCACGAGCAACGACTACCTCGCGGCCGCCAAGGATGCCTTTGCCTTCCTGCGACAGAGCAACGTCGGCCTCACCAACGACGGCAAGGAGAATATCCTCGACGACTTCAACGCGTTGCTCGCCGCCACTGAGTTGTTCAAGGCCACCCGTGACACGCCGTACCAGCAGGCCGCGGATGCGCGCGCGGCGAGTCTGCTCGGCCGGCTCGCCTCGGGGCACGGCTTTAGGGACTACTGGCGGGCCGACGACGCCGACCGACCGTTCTTCCACCCCTCGGACGCCGGCCTGCCGGTCGTGAGCCTGTTGACCTACCTGGACATCGCCTCTGAGGGCATGGGGGCGCGGGTGCTGTCGGTGGTTCGCAGGTCCCTGGAGTTCGAGCTCTCGATCACCGGGGAGGTCCCCAACCCGTTCGGCTACGCGCGCCAGCTAGTGGAGGACAGGGGCGGCAACCGCTACAGCGGTTTCTTCATGCCGCAAGATATCGCACCGCGCAGCGACGATTTCTGGTGGCAGGGTGAGAACGCCCGGATCGCCTCGCTCGCCGCGGCAGCTCGACACGCCGCCCGCCATCTCGCCGCCGACGCCTTCGCCGACCGACTGCGGTCCTACGCGCTTGATCAGCTCAACTGGATCCTGGGGCTCAACCCATTCAACGTGTGCATGTTGGAAGGTTCGGGACGGAGTGCGCCGCTGTACCTCGAATACGCCGACAACGATCCTGCTGGCTCCTGGCGGTGGTTGCGCTCGGCCGGCGGAATCGTCAACGGCATCACGGGAAAGACGACCGACGGGCGCGGCATCCAGTGGGATCCCGGACGTGCCGGCACGGGACCGAACACCGACTGGCGCTGGCTCGAGCAGTGGTTGCCGCACGCGACCTGGTACATGTACGCGGTCACCGCTGGCGGCTAGCGATCCTCGTGTTGCTCAATACCTGCCGAATGGCGGCGACTGCTCTCGCACCGGGATCCTCTCGCACCGGGACCCGATTCGCGGCACACCCGCGCGCCCGGCGAAGAGCCGTCGCCGCTAACGGATCTCCGGGCCGGCGCGGCTCGAGCTCGCGTTACTCGAGGACCTTGCCCCGAGTTTCGGGCAGGGCCAGTGCGAGGAGCGCGGCGATCAGGAACGCGGCGGCGAGCAGCATGAACGCCGCGAAGAAGGAGTATTCCCGAGCCACCCAACCCACCGCGAAGGGCGCGATGGCGGAGAACCCGCGGCCGATGTTGTACGTCAGGCCCATGGCGGTGGCCCGCACCTCGGTGGGGAACAGCTCCGAGGCGATGGCGCTGAAACCAGAGAAGAAGCCGGTGCCGAAGAAGCCGACGAAGGGGCCCAGGACGAGGAGCCAGGCGAGGCTGCGGGCCGAGCCAAAGGCTGGAACCAGAGCGGCGGCCGCCAGCAGGTAGACGACGTAGCTCTTGCGCCGGCCGTAAGCGTCGGCGGCGAAGCCGAACAGCGTGTAGCCGAGCCACTTCCCCGGTGCCATGATGAGCACCCAGGTCAGCGACAGGGCGATGCCCAGCCCGCGGCCGCCCTGGGATTCGGGCATCGCCAGGTAGCCGGGGATCCAGGTGAAGAGGCCCCAGTAGCCGAACATTCCGCAGGCGTTCATCACCGTCGCGACCAGGCCGTTCCAGCGGAGGTCGGACCTCCAGAGCGTTGCCAGCGAGCCGCTCCTGGCCAGGCCGCGCTCCAGCCACATCGCCGACTCGGGGACTTCGCGGCGGATCCAGAACACCACCAGGGCGGGCAGCACGCCGACGAAGAACACCGCCCGCCATCCGAAGCGCGGAAGGACCAGCAGCGTCACCGCCGCCGCGAACATCTCCCCGATCGCCCAGGCCGACTGCATCAGGCCGAGGGCCTTGCCACGGTGGGCTGGCGGCCAGGTCTCGGCGATGAGCGCGGCGCCGGTGGTCCACTCGCCGCCCATGCCCAGGCCGAGGATGAAGCGGAAGGCAGCGAGCTGCGTGATGGTGTGGGACAGCCCACAGGCGAAACTAGCCACCGAGTAGACCAGGATCGAGGCCATCAGGGCACGCTTGCGCCCGACGCGGTCTGCCACGAACCCGAATAGCAGCCCGCCAACCGCGGAGGCGGCGAGGGTGAGCGAGTTCAGGAACCCGGCCTGCGGCTTGGTCATCCCGAGATTGACCATCAGCTCGGCCAGGACCATGGAGTAGAGCATCACGTCCATGCCGTCGAGCATCCACCCGAGCCCGCCCGCAATCAGGGAACGCTTCTGCGCTGGGCTGACTCGAGCCGGCCAGGTCATGAGGCCGAGGATTCGGCGGGTCTCCGCCGGCGCGGCCAGGGCCTCCTGGGTCACTGCACTCCGCCCATCAAGCCTCGGACCCTGCGGTACTGGCCCAGGAAGCGGTCGGCGACCAAACCGCCGAAGATCGCCGCGGCCCACGCGCTCCCGGTGTACGTGCCGTAGATGGAAGCGGCATCGACGTCGGCGAAGCCGAGGCCGCCGGCGGTGCCGGGAGCGGTCATGTGCAAGACGAGGAACGCGCGCATCCCGTAGCAGCTGAAGCGCTCCCACATCTCGATGAAGAAGAGCGTCGAGAGGCCGCGCGGGTGGCCGGCCCATCCGGAGGAGTCCGTCGCCGCGGTCGCGCTCGCTGTCGTCATGTGCTCACTTTGCAGCCGGGATTGTCTCCCAAGACGAAACCGAGCGCGGCGGGCTCCAACCCAAGGGCGAGAACCCTCGCTCGAGTTCCCGTATGCTCTGCCCGCAAGCCGAGGTCCCGAGATGAAACCAAACGCCTTTCTCGTCCTGGTCGTGTCCTTGCTCGGCGCGGGTCTCCCGCAGGCCTCGTCGCCTGCAGCCCTCCCGGCGAAGGCCACCCTGGTCCTCACCGGCGGCCGCATCTGGACAAGCGATTCGAAGCGGCCCTGGGCGACCGCGATCGCGGTCGCGCCGGGAGGCATCCTGGCGGTGGGCGACGATGACGAGGTCGCTGCCCTCGCGGCCCCCGACGCCCGGCGCGTGCCCCTCCGCGGGCGCTTCGTGATGCCGGGTATCAACGACGCCCACATCCACTTCCTCCGGGCTCGCTGCGGCTCACGCAGCTCGATCTGAACGGCGCGCGTTCCCTGGAGGAGATCCAGGAGCGTCTGGCGCGCTTCGCGAAGGAGAATCCCCCCACCACCGAGAACCCCTGGATCCACGGGTATGGCTGGCAGTACACGGTGATGCCCGGCGGCCGCCTGCCCACGCGCGAGGACCTGGATAGAGTCGTCTCCGACCTTCCGGTCTATCTCGCCGCATACGACGGGCACACCGGCTGGGCCAACAGCGCAGCCCTCGCACTCGCGAAGGTCGACGCGCAGACGACGTTTCCGGGCTGGGGCGTCATCGTCCGGGATGGGCGGGGGGAAGCGACCGGCGTCTTCAAGGAGCAGGCGCAGACCCTCGTGACCGCAGTCATCCCCAAGGTCTCCCACGACGAGCAACGTGCCGCACTGCGCCGTGGCGTCGTCCGCGCCAACGCCCTCGGGATTACGAGCATCCAGAACGCCCACGGCACGCCCGAGGAGGTCGAGCTATTCCGCGAGGCGGCCGAGGCCGGGGAGCTGACCCTGCGCGTCGGCGTTGCCCAAACGCTGCGGCCGCCGCTCCCGCCCCAGCGCATCGACGAGGTGCGCGCCCTCGCGGACCGCTACGCGAACGGACTCGTGCGCGTCAAGGCCGTGAAGATCGTGGTGGACGGGGTGATCGAGGCGCACACGGCCGCCATGCTCGCTCCGTATACAGACGAGGCGAGCACAAGCGGCCTGCCCGCCTGGACGCAGGACGCGCTCGATGACGTCGTGGCCCGCGCCGACCGTGCGGGGCTCCAGGTCTACATTCATGCCATCGGCGACGCCGGCGTGCGCATGGCTCTCGACACCTACGAGAGGGCGCGTCGAGCCAACGGCCGGTCCGATTCGCGCTTCCGCGTCGAGCACCTCGAAACCATCGACATGGCCGACGTGCCGCGCTTCGCGAGCCTCGGCGTGTTGGCTTCGATGATGCCGATCCATGCCGACCCGGATTCGAACGGCGCTTGGATCGACGCGATCGGTCCCGCGCGCTCGAGCCGCGGCTTTGCGTGGAGGCTCATGGAGAAGGCCGGCGCGCGGCTCATGTTCAGCAGCGATTGGCCGTCGACGCTGACTCTCGATCCCTGGCGCGGTCTGCACTGCGCCGTGAACCGAACCAACGACGACGGCCGGCCGGTTACCCGAGCACGCGATCTCCGTCGAGAGCGCGCTACGCGCCTACACGAGCGGAGCCGCGTATGCAGAGTTCGGGGAGTCGACCAAGGGCACGTTGGCGGCGGGCAAGGCGGCCGACCTCGTGGTGTTGAACGAAGACCTGCGGTAACGCCCAGGGAACTCGCTGAGTTGAAAGATCGAGGGTTGGTGCGCCCCGCAGGATTCGAACCTGCGACCTACAGATTCGTAGTCTCCGGCTCCCTCAACCAGGTCAATAACTTATCTACCGACGAAGCGCCTGGGGTTGCACCGGGGGTGCACCCGAAGGGCTCCTGTTGGCGTTCGGGCGTTACGAACCGACCCTCGCCACTTCTGAACGCATGACTCGGATGACGAGCGCG
>DATFEN010000255.1:0-2524 GCA_035251085.1 Vicinamibacteria bacterium
ACGAATTCCGGGACATGGTCAAGGCGCTTCACCGGGCCCACATCGAGGTCATCCTCGACGTCGTCTTCAATCACACCACGGAAGGCGGCCAGGGCGGGCCGACGTTGTGCTATCGCGGCCTGGCCAATGACTCGTACTACATCCTCGAGAAGGACAAATCGCGTTACGCCGACTATACGGGCTGTGGCAACACGCTCAACGCCAACCAGCCGATCGTGCGCCGGCTGATCCTCGACAGCCTGCGCTACTGGGTGACGCAGATGCACGTCGACGGCTTCCGTTTCGATCTGGCGTCGATCCTGTCACGCGACGAGCAGGGCCATCCGCTGCCGAACCCGCCCATCCTCTGGGACATCGAGTCGGATCCTCTGCTGGCCGGCACCAAGCTGATCGCGGAGGCCTGGGACGCCGCGGGGCTCTATCAGGTGGGTAGCTTCGTCGGCGACGCGTGGCAGGAGTGGAACGGCCGATTCCGCGACGACGTGCGGCGTTTCTTGAGGGGCGACAACGGCTCGGTGCCGCACGTCGCCGCGCGCATCCTGGGCAGCCCGGACATCTACGGCCACGAGGAACGTGAGGCCGAGCAAAGCGTGAATTTCGTCACCTGCCACGACGGCTTCACCCTCAATGATCTGGTCAGCTATGACCGCAAGCACAACGAGGCCAACGGCGAGGACAATCGCGACGGTACGAGCGACAACCTGAGCTGGAACTGCGGCGTGGAAGGGCCGACACAGGATCCCGCGATCGAGGCGCTGCGCAACCGCCAGGTCAAGAACTTCTTGGCGCTTCAGCTGCTGGCCGCCGGTGCGCCGATGCTGCTCATGGGCGACGAGGTGCGCCGGACCCAGCGGGGCAACAACAACGCCTATTGCCAGGACGACGAGAACAGCTGGTTCGACTGGGGTCTGCTGGATCGGCACGCCGACATCCGCCGCTTCGTGAAGTCGCTCACCGGGTTTCGGCAGCGCCGCGACGTCTTGCCTGAGGAGAGCAGTCTGAGCCTGAATGAACTCCTGGAGCGTGCGCATGTCGAGTGGCACGGTGTGGCGCTCAACCGACCGGACTGGAGCGAGCACTCGCACACCCTCGCCTTCACACTGCGAAGCCTGCACGCTCGCTTCCTTCTCCACGGCATGTTCAACGCCTATTGGGAACCCCTGACGTTCGAGCTGCCCCCCGTCCCCGCGTACACTCGGGAGCGCTGGCGGCGCTGTATCGACACGGCGCTGGCGTCACCCGATGACATCTACCTCTGGGAAGAGGCGCCGCTTGCGGAGCAGCCGACGTACGTGGTGCAGCCGCGCTCAGTGGTCTTGCTCGCGCTGGCGCTTCACGAGGCCGCCTCCTGAGGCGCGACGTTAACCTCGGGGGGCGTCAAGCGGCGGTCCTCCGCGCGACAGGGATCAGCGCGGCATCTCGAACCGTGAGCCGTCGAGCGCTGGGTTGACCTCGACGCTCTCGACGACGATGCGTAGGCGTCGCGGCCGGCCTCGCACGCCGGTCTCGATCGAGTGCGGAAAGGCTACGCCGCCTTCCTTTCGGTAGTCGCCGAACACCGTCTCGAGCGCCAGCTCGTGCCCGCGCAGCCGCCGCGTCGACTCCGTTCGCACCACGAGGCCCGTCGCGGCGTTGACGAAGACGCGACGCACGGCGCCCGACTTCAGCGTGACCTTCAGCTCGTGGGCGGCGCCGCCCGGGAGCTCGGCGCTGGCGACGAGCTCCAGCGTGTGGCCCTTGAGCTTCCAGTCGACGAGGGGTCCCTCGATGTCGGCTTGCTCGGCCGCCGCGGCGGCGTCCTCGGCCGGGAGCGGCTCCGCCTCGAGGCTGCCGTCGAGGGGCGAGACGCGCCAACCGGCGGCGCCGTCCCAGGCGTAGATTCCGGTCGTTCCCTGGAACACGAGCTCGGTGCGGATGCGGCCGGGGCGCGCGATCTCCCGGCGCACGATCGCCTCGCGGCCGGTGCCCGCGCTCGCATGGCCCGTCATGCGCACCGTGCGCAGAGCGGCCAGGGCCTCGCGGCCGCCACGCGCCGCAACGTGCTTCGCCACGATCTCATCCAGCGTTTGCGCGCCTGCGACCACAGGCGCCAGTAGCGCAGTCAGGACGAAGGCTCCCGTGACCTTCACCTTGGCCGGACCGGACGACTGGGGGCGATCGGATGGGTGACGATCGGTCCGCTCGGCCAGGCGACGGGCCCCGCGCCCCAGCCATACCAGAGAGGCAGGCCCTCGCTCGCCTCTTGTTCCGCCTTGGCCTCGGCTTGCTTCGCCTTGGCCTCGGCTTGCTCCGCGCGCTCCTCGGCCTCGCGGACGCGCGTTTCGGACTTCTCGCGCTCGCGCTCGCGCTCTTCGGCGGCGCGCTCGCGCATGATGGCTTCATGCTCCGCGGGCGTGATCCACTCCCCCTCGTACTGCACGTAGCCCCGCGCCCGGTAGCCCTCGTCCTCGCTCACCCAGCGGCCGCCCAGCTGCACGCGGCCGAGCGCAGCGTTGGCCCGGGGGTCGTCTGGAGCGGCGGCGAG
>DATFEN010000210.1:0-16611 GCA_035251085.1 Vicinamibacteria bacterium
TCTGGCGACAGCCTCTCGAAGATCGCCAAGCGCGTCTACGGGAACGCCAACGCGTGGAAGCGTATCTTCGAGGCGAACAAGGACGTCCTGAAGGACCCGGACAAGATCTACCCCGGCCAGAAGCTGAAGATCCCCCAGAAGGATTGAGCCCGGAAGGAGTCAATCGATGAAGAAAGCAGCCGTCATCCTCGCGTTCCTGGTTCCGCTGGCGAGCTTCGCGTGCAAGAAGAGCGAGCCGTCGCCGACGCCTCCGCCGGTCACCTCCCCGCCCACGACCCTGCCCGCACCGGTGAGCATCGCCTCCGCCACGCTGGGGAACGCGATCGGCGCGGACAAACGAGTCGTCACACCGGCCGAGACGTTCGGCACGAAGGACACGATCTACGCCTCGGTCGAGACCACCGGCACGGGCCACGCGAAGCTGCGCGCGCTGTGGACCTTCGTCAAGGGCGAGAAGACCTCGAAGGTCGACGAGACGACCATCGAGCTCGACGCCACCGGGCCCACGGTCAACGAGTTCCACATCTCGAAGCCGAGCGGCTGGCCGAGGGGGGATTACCGGGTCGAGATCTTCCTCGACGACGCCGCCACTCCGACTGCGACCAAGAGCTTCAAGGTCAGCTGAGCCCGTACGGCGGGCTGGCGGCTGCGCCGCCGGCCCGCCCCGCTAGACGCGGATCCAGCACCACTCTTGCGAATACGGCACGCGGCTCATGCGCCAGCCTGTCTTCTCGCCGACGACGACGGTGTCGCTCCAGTTGAAGCCGCAGCCCTTCTCAGGATCGTAGAGGCCCGGCTCCTCCGAGAAGCACATCCCGCGGCGCAGCATGGTGTGATCGCCGAGGGCGATGTAGGGCGACTGGTGGCCCTCGACGCCCGATCCGTGGGCGGGGCGATGGTAGACGTACTTCGCCACGCCCTGCTCGGCCTGGTACTTGTGGATCGCGTAGGCGACCGACGAGCACGTGACGCCCTCGACGGACAGGTCGCGCTGCATGTCGCAGGTCCTCTGGCTCACCTCCCAGAGCTTCCGCATGTGGGCGTCGTAGTTACCGGAGCCGTCGGCCACGATCAAGGCGCGGTAGTTCTCGCCGCCGTAACCGCCAACTGAACAACCACCGGCGACCTGCAGGGCCATGCCCCGGCCGATGCGGTTGAACCAGGGCTGGTTCGGGTGCGGGTAGCCGGTGACGGCACCTGCGCGCACGTAGATGCCGACCTGGCTCGCGACGCCGTGATGCGCCTTGCCGCCGGCGAGTTCCAGGTCGGAGTAGAGGATGTCGTTGATCCACAGCGTGGCAGCGGTGGCGACCTCGTAGTCGGTCACGTCCGTGCCGTGGGCGAGGATGTAGTCGCGCGCGAAGGCGTGCGCCTTGTCCATGTAGACGTAGGCGCGGCGCCACAGCGCAAGCTCCTCGGGCGTCTTCACGTGGCGCATCTTCATCAACGTCTCCGACACGTCGACGAACTCCACGCCCCGCAGGACCGCCTTGGCCTTCTCGATCTGCGAGGGATACAGCTCGCCATCGAGGCCAATGCGCGTCCCCTGCACGCCCTTCTCCTTGATGCCCTCGAGCAGGAAGCGGAACAGGTCCACCTTCTCACCCATCTGGACCTTGCCCTCGTGGGGGAAGGCGCCGTCGCCGTGGTGGAAGTCGAAATACATTCGCCCGCCGCCGAACCACCAGCTCGTGACGATGTCGCGGTCGAGCCCCGGGTAGAGGAACCACGGATCGGCGTCGTCCTTGTTCATGAAGACGGCCTGCGGCCGCTCCGTCGTCGTGTGCCAGTAGCCGGTGAGGTAGATGATGTTGAGTGGGTCACGCACTAGGAAGGCCTGGAGGTCCTGCTTCAGCAGCTCGTCCTTGAAGCGGCGCACCACGGCCTTGTTCCAGTCGAGGCCGAGCCGGTCGGCCTTCGCCGGCTCGGGCGGCCCCTCCTCGCCGGCCTGGGCCGCGAGCATCAGCCGAGCCGACGTTCCGGCCTTGGCCTGGTCGGCGAGGAGCTGGCGCAGGGACGAAGGCTGCGCGGCGGCGACCCTGTCCACGCGCGCCAGGAACCCGCTGCCGAAGAGCGCGAGCCCCGAGCCTCTGAGCCACTGCCGGCGTCCTTTGTCCATGCGAACCTCCCGAGGCGACGGAGTATAGCTGCGCGTGGCGTCCGCTGGCGGCACGCGCGTGTCCGGAGGCGGACGTCGCGCACCAAGCGCTTTCGAGGCGAAGTGCCGTGGATGCATGTATTTGAGCGATGGCACGTGCCTCGCACCGCGATGGCCCCATGCACGACCTCGGACAGGACGTTCGCTTCGCGCTGCGCTCGCTGGCCAAGACCCCGGCCTTCACCGCGGTCGTGGTGCTCACACTGGCGCTCGGCATCGGCGCCAACGCCGCGATCTTCACGCTCTTCGACCAGCTCCTGGTGCGCCTGCTGCCGGTTCGTGAACCGGAGCGGCTGGTCGTCATCGATACGCCGGGGCCATGGACGGGCTCGACCGAGAGCTACAGCGAGACGCTCACGCCGATCTCGCATCCGATGTTCGAGGGGCTGCGCGACAAGGCGACGGTCTTCGACGGCGTGCTTGCTCATTACGCCGCGCCCATCCACCTCAGCGGCGACGGCACGACCGAGAGCGTGTCCGGGGACCTCGTGTCCGGCACCTTCTTCGACGTGCTCGGTCTGAAGCCGGCCGCGGGGCGCCTGTTTACGCCGGCGGACGACGGCGCCCCGGGCTCGAACCCGATCGTGGTCCTGAGCCACGGCTTCTGGACGCGGCGGTTCGCCGCCGACCCGAGCGCGGTGGGACGAAGCGTCCTCGTGAACGGCCAGCCCATGACCGTGATCGGCGTCGGGCCCGAGCGGTTTCACGGCGTCGAGGTCGGTGCGGCCGTGGACGTCTTCGTGCCCCTCTCGATGCAGCCGCAGGTCGTCCCCACGTTGCGCCGAGGCCTCGGGGACTGGCGCGGGCGGTGGCTCACGCCCATGGCCCGGCTCAAGCCCAACGTGAGCCTGGAGCAGGCACAAGCCGGTGTGTCGGTGCTGTACCGGCACCTCGTCGCGGAGGACCTGGCTCATGTCACGACCACGAACGAGCGCTTCCGCCAGGCGTTCCTCAAGAAATCCATCGTCCTGCTGCCCGGTGCACGCGGGACCTCCGAGCTGCGCGGCCAGTCGAAGACGCCGCTGATCGTGCTGATGGCGATGGTCGGCCTGGTGCTGCTCATCGCCTGCGCCAACATCGCGAACCTGCTGCTGGCCCGGGCGTCCTCGCGGCGCAAGGAGGTCGCCATTCGACTGGCGCTCGGCGCGGGTCGTGGCCGTCTGGTCAGGCAGCTCCTCGTGGAGAGCCTCACGCTGTCGATGCTGGGCGGCGCGCTCGGCCTGCTGGTGACGGTCTGGACCAGCGGCCTGCTGCTGCGCGCACTGCCCTTCGAGGAGACGCCACGGGCCCTGTCGGCCGGCCCCGACGTCCGCGTCGTTCTCTTTGCCTTCGCCATCGCCTTGATGACCGGGCTCGTCTTCGGGCTCGCCCCTGCGCTGCAGGCTACCCGCAGCGACGTGGCCTCGACCCTGAAGAACGAAGCCGCGGCGGTCATCGGCGGCTCCCACGCGTTCCGCTTCCGTCAGGGCCTCGTCGTGGCCCAGGTGGCGCTCTCCCTCCTGCTCCTGATCGGGGCGGGCTTGTTCACTCGCAGCCTCGGCAACCTGCGCCGCCTCGATCCCGGCTTCGCCGCCGAGCGCGTGCTCGCTTTCTCGGTCGATCCGGCCTTGAGCGGACGAGCCCTGGAGGCGCGCGTCGCGCTCCTGGAAAGGCTCAGGGACGAGATCGCGGCGGAGCCGGGCGTGAGCTCGGTCTCGCTGGCCCAGGTGGGCCTCATGACCGGCAGCAACCTCAGCCACACGATCCGCGTCGAGGGCTACGAAGCCAAGGAAGACGAGGACATGAACCCGGACTTCAACGGGGTCGCGCCCGGATTCTTCGCCACCCTCGGCATCCCGATCGTCTCCGGGCGCGACCTGAGCGCGTCCGATGCGGCGACCGCGCCTAAGGTCGCGGTGGTGAACGAGAAGTTCGCACGCGACTTCTTCGGCAACGCGGATCCGGTCGGGCGCCGCTTGGGCTACGGCCGGAACGGGGCCCTGGACATCGCCATCGTCGGGATGGTGAAGGACGGGAGGAGCGCGTCGCTGCGCGAGAAGCCGCTCCGCTTTGTCTATACCCCGTTCATGCAGTCGCCGGCGCTCGGCGGCGCGACCTTCTACGTGCGTTCGGCCATCGACCCCGCGTCGCTCGGCCCCCGCCTGCGTCAGCTCGTGGCCGGCGTCGATCCGCGCCTGCCGATCACCGACCTGAAGACGCTTCGCACCCAGATCGGCGAGTCGCTGTTCGTGGAGCGCCTCGTCGCAGCGCTCTCCGCCGCATTCGGGCTGCTGGCGACGCTGCTGGCGGCCATCGGCCTCTACGGCGTCATGAGCTACGCGGTCGCACTGCGCACCCGCGAGATCGGCGTCCGCATGGCGCTCGGCGCCGAACGGCGGGCTGTCTTCGTGCTCGTGCTGCGGGAGGTCGCGCTGCTCGCGGCCATCGGCGTCGCCTTGGGCCTGCCCGGCGGCTACGGCCTCGGCCGATTCGTCGAGAGCCAGTTGTTCGGGTTGAACGCGCGCGATCCCCTCACCTTCGCGGTCGCGACGGCGGCGCTGTTGCTGGCGGCGTTCCTGGCCGGCTACGTACCGGCGGCCCACGCCATGCGTGTCGATCCAGTCGTGGCCCTGCGCTACGAATAGTCAGCTCTCGTCGACGACCACGAGGTTGCGGCCGGCCTCCTTCGCTGCGTAGAGCGCGGTGTCGGCCCGGCGCAGGGCATGCTCGAAACTCTCGTCGGGCCGCGCCACCGCTCCGCCGATGCTCACCCTCACGTGCACCGTTCCCCCCTCGGGCAGCGGGATCGGTTTCTCGCCGAGGCGGCGGCGCACGCGCTCGGCCGCGGTGCGGGCCCCCGCCGCGTCGAGCCGGGGAAGCGCCAGCACGAACTCCTCGCTGCCCCAGCGGCCCACGAGGTCGTGGCCGCGGACGAGGCCGAGCAGCTCGCTCGCCAGCACCTGGAGCGCCAGGTCTCCGGCGGCGTGGCCGTAGACGTCGTTCACCTTCTTGAAATCGTCGGCGTCGACGACCAGCACCGCGAGCTCGTGGCCGTAGCGCTGTGCGCGCGACCGCTCCACCTCCGCGAGACGCTGCAGCTCGCGGCGGTTCGACAGCCCCGTGAGCGGGTCGGTCGTGGCCAGGCGCTCCAGCTCGGCCGTGCGCGCGCGGATGCGCTGCTCCAGCTCGAGGTTCATCTCCTGGAGCCTGCCGCTCAGCGCTTCGCTGCTCCCGAGGGCGCGGCTGAGCCGAAGCCCGAGCACGACGGCGTGGGAGAAGATGAGCGCCGCGTTCCCGAAGGGCAGCAGCTCCCGCGACTCCTCGATCAGGCCCCAGCGGGCCAGCGCGTCGTGGACGGCCAGGCCGACCACCAGGAAGCAGGCGGCGGCCAGCAGGCTCGCGCCAGGGCGGCCGCGCAGCGCCGCGCGGAAAACGAACATGAACGCGAGGGTCACGACCACGAGCCCGACGCCGATCGCCGGCTCCCGGACGCGAGTGAACCAGTACGTCGGCAGCAGCAGCGTCGCGACGCCGACACCCGAGAAGGCCATCGCCAGGCGCAGCACTCGGTGCGGGAATTCCAACGGGAACAGCTCCTCGAGCAGCGCGTAGTAGACGGGTGGCGCGACGAGCAGCGTGAAGTAGTCGAGCCGGAGCTGACCGGCGGCGCCGATCGGCAGGAGCGCGTTCAAGTGCCACTCCATCACCGCCACGCGCAGCACGACGATCAGCGTCAACAGCGAAAACAGCAGGTGGCTGCGCTCCGGACGCGCGACGAACAGGACCGCGTAATACAGGCTCAGCACGCCCAGACATCCCAGGATCAGGTGGTCGACCCGCGTGTCCGCGTCCTGCCGCGCTCGCAGCCCTTCGGGGAGCCCGAGGCGGAGGACGTGAAGGGGCCCGCCCTCGTAGTGGAAGTGATTCGACACGTCCACCGCGAGGTCGAGGACGTCCTGCTCCACCGAGAACTGGACCAGCACCGGCGCGGGATCGGCGCGCTCCTCGGACGCGCTCTCGGCGACACGTCCACGCTGGTACACCAGGCGGCCATTCGCGTAGAGACGCTCCGCGGAGTGCGCCTCGCCCAGCGCGAGGGCCAACTGCCGCGGCGCGGGATCCGGCAGGCGCACGCGCAGCGCGTGGGTGGCGAATGCGAGCCCTCCAAGACCCTCGCTGTTCCAGCTGCCGGGAACCGCCAGGAAGGGCGGCGCGGGCGGTTCACCGGGCCGCAGCGCCGACGGCCCTTCCAGGCTCCGATAGCGGAACACCCACTCGCCGGCGAGGTGCGCGTCGCCGTCGTCGTCGAAGTTCCAGCCGCGCAGGTCGAGCACGCCCGCCACGGCCCGCGGCCCGCCGTTCGGCCCACAGCCGACGCCTCCGAGCGCTGCACAGACGGCGAGGACGAGCGCCGCGGACCGCGTGCAGGCTGCGCGAGTCATTCCGCGGGATTGTATGATCGAGCGACCCTCGGAGGAGCCCATGGCCGCCAGCAAGTTCCTGTTCGTCTCCTACGACGGCCTGATCGCCGACATCGCGTGGGAGGTCGTCAAGGAGGAGCAGGACGTTCGATTCTGGATCAAGGATCCCGACGAGCAGGAGATCGCCGACGGCTTCGTCCCGAAGAGCCAGGACTGGAGGAAGGACGTCGAGTGGGCCGACGTGGTGGTGTTCGACGACGTGCTGGGCATGGGCGAGATGGCCCAGGAGGTGAGGAAGGCCGGCAAGCTCGTGGTGGGCGGCTCGCCGTACACCGACAAGCTCGAGGACGACCGCGCCTTCGGCCAGCAGGAGCTGAAGACGGCGGGCGTCACGATCATCCCCCAGGAGAACTTCACCTCCTTCGACGACGCGATGGAGTACGTCAAGGCCAACCCGAACCGCTACGTGATCAAGCCCAGCGGCGAGGCCCAGAACTACAAGCGGCTGCTGTTCGTCGGCGAGGAGGAGGACGGCCGCGACGTGGTCCAGGTGCTCGAGGACTACAAACGGGCCTGGTCGAACAAGATCAAGGAGTTCCAGCTCCAGCGCCGCATCATGGGCGTCGAGGTCGCGACCGGGGCGTTCTTCAACGGCAAGGAGTTCGTCACGCCGATCTGCGTGAACTTCGAGCACAAGAAGCTGTTCCCAGGCGACATCGGCCCGCCGACCGGCGAGATGGGGACCTCGATGTTCTGGTCCGAGCCGAACAAGGTCTTCAACTCCACGCTGAAGAAGATGGAGCCGAGGCTCGCCGAGGAGGGCTACGTCGGGTACATCGACATCAATTGCATCGTGAACAACAACGGCATCTATCCGCTGGAGTTCACGGCACGCTTCGGCTACCCGACCATCTCGATCCAGCAGGAGGGCCTGCTGACGCCGATCTCCGAGATGCTCTACAAGCTGGCCGAGGGCACGTGCTCACGGCTGCGCGCGCGCAGTGGCTTCCAGGTCGGCGTGCGCGTCGTGGTGCCTCCGTTCCCCTACCGCGACAAGGAGACCTTCGAGAGCACCTCCAAGGACGCGGTGATCCTGTTCAAGAACCCGAGCCGGGAAGGCTTCCACATCGAAGACGTGAAGCAGGTCAACGGCGAGTGGCTGGTGACGGGGACCTCGGGCGTCGTGCTGATCGTGTGCGGGACCGGACCGACCATGTTTCAAGCCAGGCGTCAGGCCTACAACCGCGTCCGCAACGTCATGATCCCCCACATGTACTACCGCGAGGACATCGGCGACCGCTGGTCCGAGGAGGACAGCGATCGGCTCCACGCGTGGGGATATCTGCGCGAGTAGTCGCGCGTTACGCGGGCCAGGACGACCACAGAGGAACGAGAGCGCAACGGAGAGAGGACACAGAGAATTCTGTGGATTCGAGGGGACGCACCTACTCAAGACGATTCGACGATCCTCTCTCTTCTCTGTGTTCTCTCCGTTCATCTCTGTGCTCTCTGTGGTCGTGTTGGCCGGCGTAGGTTGGTCAGTTCGCCAGCGCGCCTTCGAGCGCCTCCAGGAACACGCGCACGTCGCCAGGCTTGATCACGAGGGGCGGCAGCAGACGCAGCACGCGGTCGCCGGCCTTCGTCGCGAGAACGCCCCGCTCGCGGAGGCGTTTCACGACCGGGCCGGCTTCGGCATGGAGCTCGACGCCGACCATCAACCCGAGACCGCGCACCTCAGCGATCGTCTCCGCATGAGCGCGGGCCAGCTTGCCGAGGCCGCGTAGGAGCTGAGCCCCCCGCCGCGTCACGCCGTCGAGGAAGCCTGGCGCGGTGAGGCGTTCGAGCACGGCCAGGGATGCCGCGGCGGCGACGGGATTGCCGCCGAACGTGCTGCCGTGGTCCCCCACCCCGAGCGCCGGCGCCAGGTCCTCGCGCAGGAGCGTCGCGCCCATCGGCAGGCCGCCACCCAGCGGCTTCGCCAGGGTGAGGATGTCGGGGGTGATCCCCGCGTGCTCGAATGCGAACAGCTTGCCGGTGCGGCCGAGCCCGCATTGGACTTCGTCGAGCACCAGGAGCGCGCCGCGTTCACGGGTGAGGTCGCGCACGCCGTTGAGGAACTCGCGGCTGGCCGGCCGGACGCCTCCCTCGCCCTGGACGGGCTCGAGCATGACCGCCGCCGTGCGCTCGTCGAGCGCGGCGGCGACCGCGGAGAGATCGTTCCAGGGCAGAAAGCGCACGCCGGGCACGAGTGGCTCGAAGGGCTTCCGGTAGCTCTCCTTCCAGGTCGTCGACAAGGCGCCGAGGGTGCGGCCGTGGAAGGCGCCCTCGAAGCAGAGCAGCTCGCTGCGGCCCGCGGCGCGTCCGATCTTCCGGGCGAACTTCATCGCCGTCTCCCACGCCTCCGCGCCGGAGTTGCAGAAGAACACCCGCGATGGAAAGGCCAGCCTCACCAGGCGCTCGGCGAGCGCCGACGCCGGCTCGTTGTGGAACAGGTTGCTGGCGTGGATGAGCGCCGCCGATTGGCGTCTGATCGCCGCCAGCACCTTGGCGTCGCCGTACCCGAGTCCGTTCACGCCGATCCCGGCGGCGAAGTCCAGGTAGGCACGGCCCTCGGCGTCGTAGAGGCGGGCGCCCCTGCCACGCACGAGCGTCAGGTCGCGCTCGTAGACGGGCAGTAGGAAGCTCATCCGACTCGGCCGCGGGGGCTCATGGCGTGAAGCGCGGAGTGTATCAGCGGCTTCGGCTATCGTTGCGGCGTGAAGGAACGCGCGGCCGCGCAGCGGGTCCCGCCTCGCTGCCGCCATCATGCCGAGTGCGGCGGCTGTGGGCTACAGGACGTTCCGTACCCCGCGCAGCTCCGGATGAAGCAGCGCCGCCTCGAGGCGCTGCTGCGCGCGGCGATGGGCCGGCATGCGCCCCGGGTGCTTCCGATGCTCGCGATGCCGGTCGGCCCCGACGGCATGCCCTGGGGCTTCCGCCACAAGGTCGCGTTCGTGTTCGGGCCCGCCCCCGACGGCCGCGGC
Organism: Vicinamibacteria bacterium; assembly: GCA_035251085.1. Classification (GTDB taxonomy): domain Bacteria; phylum Acidobacteriota; class Vicinamibacteria; order Fen-336; family Fen-336; genus DATFEN01. Next base: position 9,582 of record DATFEN010000210.1, read on the forward strand.
CTCGTGATGGGTCACTTCGCCCGGGGCACCGGCCGGATCGTGCCGGTGCAGGAATGCCCCGTCCACTCGGAGCGCGGCAACCGCATCGCGTTCGCGCTGCGCGACCGGCTCGCAGCCGCGGGCGGCGTCGCCCGGCACGTGATCGTCCGCACCACGGCGGACCAAAGCACAGCCGTCGCGATGCTGGTCGTCTCGCGCAACGCGCCGTCGCTGCGCGCGCCGCTCCGGGCCCTGCTGGGATCGCGCGACCGCCCCGAGGGGCTGCTGCTCAACGTCCACGACCGGCCGGGTCCCTTTATGGTGGGGCCCGAGACACGGCGCTTGGCCGGCAGCGAACACGTCGTCGAGGACGCCCTCGGACCGGAGTTCCTCGCCTCGCCCGCGTCCTTCTTCCAGACCAATGTCGTCGCGGCGGGGATCCTGCTGAGGCTCGTCGCCGAAGCGCTGCCGGCGCAGCGCGCTCTCCGCATCCTCGACCTCTACAGCGGCGGCGGACTGTTCGCGATCGACCTGGCCCGTCGCGGCCACCGGGTGACCGCCGTGGAGGAGAGCCGGGAGGCGATCCGCGACGCGGCCGAGAACCGGCGACGCAACGGGGTCTCCGAGCCTCGCCTGCGCCTGATCCGGGCGCGGGTCGAGGAGGCCGTCGTCCGCCTGCGGGGCCGATTCGACGCGGTCGTCCTGGATCCGCCTCGACAGGGCTGTCCGCGAGCGGTGCTCGAGGCGGTCGGCGCGCGGCTGCGGCCGCGGCGTATCGTGTACGTGTCGTGCGCACCCGAGGCGCTGGCGCGCGAGCTCGCCCAGCTCGCGCGCCTGCGCTACGCCTCGCGGCCGGTGCAGCCCGTGGACATGTTCCCCCACACCCCCCACATCGAAGCAGTGGCGGTCCTGGACGTGACCCTGTCAAGCCATCTGAAAAGGTAACTTTGGACTCGGTCGTCGAGACATCTAAGAAGTAACCCGACGATGAGGCCTGTGGGAGCTGTGGACGCGGGACCCACGACTGGACTTCGAAGGACTGCGTCCAAGCCCCTGTGGGAAACGCGCAGCGTTTTCCAAGCGGGTGTGGGCGCGCACACTGGCTTGGGAGACTTCGCAGGCGCGTCCATGCCCGCGTCAGGGGCGACAGCTTCCGCAGGCCGCTTCGAAGCTGGACCCGCGCGCCGTTGGGAGAGGGGGACCGGGGGAGAGGGTGGTGACTCCTGGAAGCGTATAAGCGGTCGGGATGCTCGGGACGCCGGTTGGGGAGTGTGACGCGAAAGAACGAGGGCCCTGGCTGCCCGCAGGAGCCACGCAATCGAGCTCGGACGACCTGAGGGTCGACCGGCTTTCGGGTCAGCGGGGCTTCGCAGCTCGCCTGTCAGGCCGAGCGAGCGGTGGGTGTGGCCTTGAGCTTCTGGCGTGGCGAGCGCCTGAGGTTGGCCAGGGCGTGAATCCGCTCGAGCTGGGCATCCACGGAGCGCGAGAGGACGAAGGGATCAAGCCGATCCCGAAGCGCCGTGAGCCTCGCCACCTGCAGCGGCCGCAGCGTCTTGCACTCGAGCACGCGCGCCCAGGGCGTCTTGGCCGCATCGTAGCGGCGCCGCACGCGTGAGCCCACGCGTTCCTTGCGAACCAGCTTGACCGAGGGCAGGAACAGGTTCTGCAACAGCCGCAGGTCGCCCCGGTAGAGACGGTTCATCGTCGCAACCGCCGCCTCGCTATCGTAGCGGACCCAGCCCATCAGCTTGCGAACGTGGGTCCAGTTCTTCTGCTCTACGTGGGCGTTGTCGTCCTTCTTGTAGGGCCGGCCCCGGGTGAACTGGATGTCGGCCTTCTCGCAGTACCGCACCAGATGCGCGTTGATGAACTCGGAGCCGTTGTCCGAGTCGATGCCCTTGAGCTCGAAGGGCAGCTCCCGGCGAATCGCGTCCAGAGCCTGCTGCACCCGGACCTGGGCCTTACCCAGCACGGCCATGCTCTCCGTCCAGGTGGTGTGGATGTCCACCACGTTCAGCGTGTGGCCAAACTCCCCGGTGGCGCAGTCGCCCGAATGGCTCACCAGGTCGATCTCCGTGTGGCCCGGCTGCTTCACGTCCCAGTGATCCGTCTTGATGGGCACGTGGTGCTTCAGCAAGCTACCCGGCTTGGTCCGGCCATACAGCCGTCGCCCCGCTCGCTTCTTGTGCTCTCGCAGCCGCCGATCGATCTGACGCGCGCTGATCTTCAACAGCTGACGTTCCAGCGTCGCGCTCACTGAAAAGCGCTTCCTCACCCAGGGCAGCCACTCCGGGATCAAGGCCCTAAGCCGCACCGACCACGGATAGCCCGCCGCCTCCCACAGCGCCGCCAAGATCATCACCACCTTCTGCCCGTAGATCGGCCGCCGCCGCCGCCGCTTTCGCGGACGCTTCTCAGGCGGCGGCCCGTTCAAGACCCGCAGCGCGTACTTCCGGTTGTAGCCCGTCACCTTGCAGAACTCGCCCAGGATCCGGCTCTTCTCCGCCCGACTCGCCCTCCGGTATCGAGGGTGAATCTGGCGCAGGTACTCCCATCGCGATGCGCGTCCCAAGCTGCCTCCCCAGGGTTACTTTCTGAAATGGCTCGACGATCAACCCAGGGTTACATTTTGGACGGCGCGATACGCACCGTCGACGTCGGGTAGGGAGACTGCTACGATCGCGGCATGCGTCTCGCGTTCCTTCTGTCACTCGCCCTGGCGGCGGGTCCGCAGCACTTCAGCCTGGCGGCGAAGTTCGAGCCGCCGGCCAAGGCCGGTGCGAACGGCTCGATCGCGGTCACCTTCAGCGGCACGGATCCGGACATCCACATCAACGAGACGCCCGCGCCGCGCCTCAAGCTGGGTGCGGAACAGGCTGTGCTGCTCGACAGGCAGCCGCCCGCCCCGGACAAGATCCAGCCTTACGATCCCGCCACGGCCCGCTACCTCGACATCGCGCTCCCGGTCTATTTCCCCGTCGCGATCGCGCAGGGGGCGCCGAAGGGAGCGCAGAGCGTCCCGGCGTCCGTGACGTACTTCTACTGCTCGAAGCGCGAGGGCTGGTGCCGCAAGGGCACCACGGATGTCGCTTTCACGGTCGACGTCCGCTAGGTCCTACTTCAGCAGCGCCACGACCGCGCGTGCGCCCTTGACCACGATCGGCCGCTGGATGAGGCCCGGATGCCAGCCATCAGCTCGAAGAGCTGCGCGTCGGTGTGGCGGCCCGAGTCGAGCTTCATCTCCTCGTGGAGCGGGTCCTTCTTGCGGAGGATCTCACGGGCCGAGAGCCCGAGCTTGCGGCAGAGCTCGCGCAGCTCGGCGGCGCTGGGCGGCGTCTTGAAGATGTCGACGGTACGGAAGTTCGCGCGCTTCTTCTTCAGGAAGTCGACCGACTTCCGGCACGAGGATCACGTGGGCTTGGTGTAGACGACCAGCTCGTCCATCGGGGTCGCGATCTCCTTGCCTGCCCTTCTGCGCGGCGAAGTAGCCGAAGGGGTTGTAGCGGACGCCCAGCACCCAGCCGAGAGCCGCGGCCGCCAGAATGGCGCGTCGACGGCTCATTCCGCCAGCACCGCTCCGAGCTGATCCACGGCCCAGTCGAGCTGCTCGCGCGTGATGACGAGCGGGGGAGCCAGCCGGATCGTGTGGGTATGGGTGTCCTTGCAGAGCATGCCGCGGTCGCGCAGCGCGTAGCAGTACTTGCGGGCGCCGCCGGCCGTCTCCTTGAGCTCCACACCGGCCCACAGGCCGATCACGCGGACTTCCTTCACGAGCGGCGAGGTCAGCGCGCGAAGCCGCTTCTCCAGGTGGAGGCCAAGCTCGGCGGCGCGCTCGATCAGCTTCTCGTCCACGAGCACGTCGAGGGACGCGCTGGCGATCGCGCAGGCCAACGGGTTGCCGCCGTAGGTCGAGCCGTGGATGCCGGGCGTGAACACATCCATCACTTCCTTGCTCGAGAGGAAGGCGGACACCGGATAGAAGCCACCCGACAGCGCCTTGCCGATCGTGACCCCATCCGGGCGGATCCCCTCGTGCTCGAAGGCGAACATCCGGCCCGTGCGGCCGAGCCCCGACTGGATCTCGTCGAGCACCAGCAGGATGCGCTCGCGGTCGCACAATTCCCGCAGGCTCGTCAAGAAGCCCTTCGGCGGGATGACGACACCGCCCTCGCCCTGGATCGGCTCGACGAAGATCGCGGCCGTTCTTTCGTTGACGGCCGCCTTCACCGCGCCGAGGTCGCCGTACGGCACGATCCGGAAGCCCGGCGTGAAGGGCCCGAAACGGCTGGTGCTGTCGGGGTCGGTCGAGAAGCCGACGATGGTGGTGGTGCGGCCGTGGAAGTTGCCGTCGAACACGACGATCTCGGCCTCGGGGTAGGGAACGCCCTTCACGTCGTAGGCCCACTTCCGCATCGCCTTGATCGCGGTCTCGACCGCTTCGGCCCCACTGTTCATGAGCAGCGCCTTTTCGAACCCAGTCAGCTTGCAGAGCTTCTCGAGGAGCGGCGGGAAGGTGCTGTTCCGGAAAGCCCGTGACGTGAGGGCGAGGCGCTTCACCTGATCGACCACGGCGGCCGCGATGCGCGGATGGTTGTGGCCCTGGTTCACCGCCGAATAGGCGGCGAGGAAGTCCATGTAGCGCTTGCCCTCGACGTCCCAGAGGTAGACGCCCTCGCCCTTCTCGATCACGACGTCGAGGGGATGGTAGTTGTGAGCGCCGAAGCGGTCCTCCTGCTCGATGTAGGCCTGCGTGGCTGGGGTGGTCGCGATCGTCATGACGAAGTCCTTTCCTCTACTTCTTTGCGGGGCCGAAGGAGAGCTCGAAGAGCTCGCCGATCGCGCGCCGGCCGTCGTCGGTGAGCTGGCGGGTGCCCGTGGCCGCGAAAGGGCGGTCCGGGATCAGCGGCGTGTCCGGGGTCCAACGACCGTCCTTCCACGTGAACCATGCCTGGCGCGCCTGGTCGAAGACGCTCGTCGGCCGGTTGAAGAACTTGGCCAGCTCGACGCCCCAGCCCGTGCCGCCCTGGACCGTGTCGTCGCCCTGGATCCAGCCGATCGCGAACACCGCGTCGGAGTTGGAGACCATGTGGAACAGCAGCTGGCAGACCTTCCGGATCTGCTCGATGCTCGTGTAGGAGCGGCCCAGGCGCTTGGAGACGATCTCCATGCTGACGTCGCCCTGGAGCAGCTCTGCGGCCGACAGGATGCGTACGTCCTTCGAGTACTCCATCGCGTGGCCGTCGTATGACAACGTCGACTGCCGGACGCCCCAGCGCTCGGCGCAGCGCCCGAACTCGGCCTCGGCGCCCTTGTGGCCGCCGCTGTAGAGAATCGCCTGGTTGCGGTCGCTCATGGTCCTCCGGTCAAACGCAGCAGGATAGCCGGGGGTTCGCGTGCGCGCAAATTCGCGTGACCTACGCCGACCCCTTCACTTCTCGCCTGACCCGTTTGGGCTGCCATCCCGAGGGGCGAGCGAGGGCAAGAGCTGCTCGACTTCGCCGTGCAGCACGACGTCGGCCAGCCCGTCGAAGGGGGTCGAATCGCGGTTGACGATGACGAGCTTCGAGCCGGCGGCTCTTGCTTGAGGGAGAAGCGAGGCAGCCGGATATACGACGAGCGACGAGCCGAGGACGAGGAGGAGGTCGCACCCCAGGACGAGGCGCTCAGCCGCGGCGAGGACGTCCGAGCGAAGCGGCTGGCCGAACGAGATCGTGGCGGGCTTCAGCAGGCCGCCGCAGTCGCCGCAAGGCGGCGGTTCGGCCGTCGCCTCGAGCCGAGCGTAGATCTCGTCGGCGGGCGAACCACGGCCACAGCCGAGGCACTCGACGATGAGGTTGGTGCCGTGAAGCTCCACCACGCGTCGGCTTCCCGCGGCCTGGTGCAGGCCGTCGATGTTCTGGGTGATCACGCCGAGCAGTCTTTCCTCGGCCTCCAGGCGCGCGAGCAGGAGATGGGCCGCGTTCGGGCGGGCTCGCGCCATCTCGAACCAGGACTCCTTCTTGTACTGCCAGTAACGGCGCCGCGCCTCGGCGCTCGAGAGGAACTCGTCGAAGGGCACCGGCCGATGGCGACTCCACACACCGCCAGGGCTTCGGAAGTCCGCGACGCCCGATGCCGTGCTCACGCCGGCGCCAGTGAACGCCACCATCCGGCGGCTCGTTCCGATCAGCCGCCTCGCCGTCTCGAGCGTCTCGAGCGGCGTCACGCTTCGGGCCAGAGGCCACGATGGTCGAGCAGCACGGGAATAGGGTACGCGATCGCACTGGGGATCAAGCCGTTTGCGGAGCCCGTTCGCGCAGTGGCGGCGACGGCTCCGTCCCCGTGAGGCTGGTCACCGCGGAGTCTTCGCCCCTCGGTCCGCGAGATAGAAGCTGAGCGTCGCTACGAATCCCACTGCCACGACGGCGGTGACCACGGCGAAGAATGGATCCTGCGTTTGCAAGTAGAGCCCGACGAGGCCCGTCAGGATCACGACGCGCGCCGCCAGGGTCGCCGGATACATCGCCTCCGCACGGACCCGGATCATGTGCGCCACGATGATGCCTAGCGCGAGGAGCAGGATCCCGACGAAGCGGGGCAGCGCGTCCCCATAGTCGCCGTGCGCCTGGAGCAGCTTCATCGTCGCATGCGGTTGGACCACGAGCGCCAGCCCCGTCGGCAACAGGTAGCCCGCGAGATAGAAGAGGCTGAGACGCGTTCTCCTCATGCGAACCCCTTGATGAGCTCCGCAAGGCGCTCGGGCTGGTCCAGCGGAAGGAAGTGGCCGCCGCCAGGCACAGTCTCGAGCCTGGAATCAGGGATCGTGGCCGCCGTGCGCTGACGCTCCTCGGCGAAGGACCAGTCACGCTCCCCATACACCACGAGCACTGGCGTCGCGACCTGACCGTAGACCCGGCGAGTGTCCTCCCAGAGGTGTGCGTGTCGGATGAGATTGAGAAAGGCGCGGTAGTGTCCCGCGCGGGCTCCCGAAGCGACGATTTGAGCCAGGAACCCGGGCGTGAGGGCTGCCGGATCGACGACGCCGCCCTCCATGATCCGGCGCTCCACCATG
>DATFEN010000213.1:0-9642 GCA_035251085.1 Vicinamibacteria bacterium
CATGGTGCGTCCTCAAGAGAGTGGATTCCCTGAGGTAGGGGGGCCGCTTTCACGCTGCACCGATCCAGCGGGTGCGAGTCCCGCCCCGGTAGGCACCGGAGCGCCGGGTAGCAGGCCCCAGGCACAGGGCGAGAGCCGTATGTCCCGAGCGGGGCGTCAAGAGCCTCTAAGGAGGGAGCGAGCACGCGGGCCGCAACATGAAGTGAATCCTGCAGCCTCGTCAGATTTACCAAGTGGGAGCCGAGCGGCTCATGTCACCGCGAAGGCCACGTCCACCGCGCAGAGGTCCGGAGAAGAAAGCGCGGGGGGTCCCACCGGGGTACGGGGAGCAGCACGCGAGCAAGGATCGGAGCGGAAGAGGAGAGACCCGACTGCGCGGCCGTGGTCGCGGCAAGGTGTCCCGTATAAGCCGATGGTGAAAGCGGGCGCTGCGCAGCGGGAGTCCGAGGGGACAGTAGTACCGGTGATGGCTGCGACGAACAACGCGGCTGGAGGGAAGGGTCCCTGGGGTGGTCGTGTCGGCGGAGGGGGTAAGCGCGAGGGCGTGGCCGGCAAGCCCGGTCCCAATTACCCCCGCGGGCCTGAGCCTGCGGACAAAGTACGAGAACTCCGACGCCGGCTTTACGTGGCGGCCAAGCGGTCGCCGGGTCGTCGTTTCCACGCGCTATTCGACCGCATCCACCGGAGTGACGTCCTGTGGGAGGCGTGGAGGCGGGTGAGACGGAACAAGGGCTCAGCGGGGGTCGATGCCCAGACGCTCGCGGAGGTCGAGAGCTACGGGGTGGATCGTTTTGTGGAGGAGATCGCCACGGAGCTACGCGCGGGGCGGTACCGGCCGAGAGCGGTCTTGCGCCGGTACATCCCGAAGGCGGACGGGAAGAAGCGGCCGCTGGGCATTCCGACGGTCAGGGACCGAGTGGTCCAGATGGCGGCGACGCTGGTGCTGGAGCCGATTTTCGAGGCGGATTTTCTTCCGTGCTCGTACGGTTTCCGGCCCCGGCGCGGGGCGACGGGCGCACTGGAGACGATCCGGAAGCTCGGAGCCACGGGTGCGAACCACGTGCTCGACGCCGACATTCGGGACTACTTCGGAAGCATCGACCACGAGAAGCTGATGCTGCTCGTGTCTCGGCGCGTCTCGGATCGGAAGGTGCTGAAGCTGCTGAGGCAGTGGCTCGGTGCGGGTGTGATGGAAGAGGGGCGGGAAGTTGCGCTGCTCTCGGGGACACCGCAGGGTGGCGTGATCTCACCGCTCTTGTCGAACATCTATCTGCACGTCCTCGATACCGTGTGGACGAAGCAGTGTGCCCAGGTGGGCACGCTGGTGCGCTACGCGGACGACTTCGTCGTGCTGTGCAGCACGGGGAAGGCGTGCGAGGAGGCCGAGGCCAGGGTCCGGAAGGTCCTGGAGCGGCTGGGGCTGGAACTGCACCCGGGGAAGACGAGGCGGGTCGATCTCTCGTTGGGCAAAGAGGGCTTCGACTTCCTCGGCTGCCACCTGCGGAAGCGGATGAGCGGACCGATCTGGGAGAGGCAGCGCAAGCGCGTCTACTTCCTCCAGCGCTGGCCGTCCCACCGCAGCATGAAGCGGGTCCGGCAGCGCGTGAAGGAGCTGACCCGCCGGAGCCGGAACGGGGTGAAGGATGTCCGGGTGCTGATCCGGGACCTGAACCCTGTCCTGCGCGGCTGGGGCAACTACTTCCGCACCGGGAACGCGGACCGGAAATTCAATCAACTCGACACCCACGTGTGGCGCCGGCTCCACGACTTCATGGTGAAGCGCGAGGGCCGGAACCTGCGTCCGGGTGACGCCCAGCACTGGGACCGCGATTTCTTTCACCGCCTCGGGCTGCACCGTCTGCGCGGCACCGTCCAGTACCCGGCGGCAGCGTAATGCCCCCACGCGAACAGCCACCGGTAAGCCGTGTGCCGGAAATCGGCACGCACGGTTTGAACGGGGGTCTTGCTGAAATCTCGGCGGTCCACCGCCAGAGAGGAACGTAGGATCTACCAATGGCCCTGCTGCGTCTCGGCACGAGCGCTGCCGTTAAGGAGAAGCGGCTCGAGGCGCTGCGCGCGTCGCTGCAGCCGGACGAGGCGCAGCTCTCGGGCCTGGTCGAGGATGCGCGGCTCCTGGGCAGTCTGGAGCTCGCGGGCATCGCAGCGACCTGGGATCAGGTCCGCGCGAGCCGCTTCGGTAAGGAGGCCGCACCCCTCGAGATCGCGCGTCTGCGCGCCGCGTCGCGTGGCGTCGCGCCGATCGCTCGGCTCGACCGCGACGCTCTCCGATGCTGGCACGCGGCCGTCACCGGCGGCGCCTCCAGCTGGAGGGCGACGCCGCGCGAACGTGACGGCACCGAGCCAGCGCCGCCGGCGTTGATCGACGGACGCCTGGAGATCCTGGAGGGCTGGCTCCAGAGCGACAGCGTGCTGCGCCTCAAGCCGACCCAGGCCGGGGCGTTGACGCTCGCTCGCATCGTCGAGGTGCTGCCCTTCGAGGACGGCAACGGCCGCGTCTCCCGCCTGGCGGCGGCTCACGCCGTGGCACGCGCGGGCGGGCGCGCTCCCATTCTCGTGGGCGCCGACGGTCCGCGGCTGCGTGCCGCGCTTCAGGCGGCCTTCGTGCTCGACATGGCGCCCCTCACGGCCCTGCTGGAGGAGGCAGCCGAGCGACCCCTGGACGTGATGATCCAGGCACTCGAGGGCGAGGGAACGTGATCTGAGGTCGACTACGACCGCGGGCAGACCCGGGGATTGCGGTCGAACTCGCTGTTCGCCTCACCAGAGGCCGTGCAGGAAGTCGAGCGCTCTCTCCGCGGCCCAGAAGCCCCCGGGCGCTGAGGTCTGTGCCACGAAGCCGACGTGGCCGCCCGTCGGGAGCATCTCGCGCGTGACGAAGCTGGACACCGGCCAGCGCGCTACGGTGTCTCCGGGGACCATCGGATCGTCCCAGGCCGCGAGGACCAGGGCGCGGTGCCTCACGTCCACCAGGTGGGCACCTGCGCTCGAGCGCGCGTAGTATTCGGTGGCGTCGCGAAAGCCTGCGTAGCGTGCCGTGATCCGTTCGTCGTACTCGCGTACCGTCCGCACGCCGCGCTCCAGGCCGCGCTCGAACAGGTCGGGACGCGCCGCCTGCCGCTCTCGGTAGGCGCGTCTCAGGTTGCCCATGAAGTACAGCTGGTAGAGGCGGTTCGCGGGGCGCTCGAGGGCCGCCGCGCAGGCCGCGAGGTCGAGCGGAGGAGAGACGCCGACGGCACCGACGAATCCGGGCGGCAGACCGCCGGAGCGGCGCCCCAGGAGGAGCAAGGCGAGGTTCGCGCCGAGAGAGAAGCCGACCACGGCCAGGCGCGGCGCACTGAGGGCCACGGCCGAGAGCACGGCGGCCAGGTCGCCGTCGAGCCCGGCGTTGTACAGCACCGGCGACAGGCCCATACCGTCGCCCGCGCCGCGCAGGTTCATGCGCACCACGTGCCAGCCACGCGCGAAGGCCAGGTGGCCGGTGGCGAGCCCATACTTCGCGCCGTCCCAGCCGCCGAGGCCGTGGAGCAACACCAGCGCGGGACGCGCCTCGCGCCGCGCCGGCTGCCAAGTCGCTCGCAGCAGCACCTGGACGCCGCCTTCCACGTCCACCACCATGTCGTCGGTTGGGTGGCGCCAATCGAGGGCGCGTCGCCGCCAGTACCCGAGCAGCGTCTGGCGGTGGCCGCCCGCCGTCAGGAAATGGGGCCGGAACGGCTTCACGGGAGGAGGACGATCTTCCCGAAGTGCTCGGACGCCTCCATCATCTCGTGTGCACGTCGCGCCTCGGCCAGCGGCAGCGTGGCGTGGACGACCGTGCGCAGCTTGCGCGTGAAGAAGAAGTCGGCGGCCTCGAGCAGTTCGCCCTTGCCGCCCATGTAGGAGCCCAGGATCGAGAGCTGCTTCGAGAACACGTAACGGAGCTCCGTCGTGCCCGTAGGCCCCGTCGTCGCGCCGCAGGTGACGAGGCGCCCGCGGTGGGCGAGGCAGAGGATGGAACGCTCCCAGGTTGCCTGGCCGACGTGCTCGACCACGATCTCGACGCCTTTCTTGCCCGTGAGGCGCCGGACTTCAGCGACCACGTCATCCCTGTGGTGGTGGATCACATTGTCGGCGCCCAGGAACTTCGCCTGGTCGAGCTTGCGATCGCTTCCGGCCGTGGCGATCACGCGCGCTCCCAGCAGCTTGGCGATCTGGATCGAGGCCATCCCGACGCCGCTGCCCGCCGCCCAGACCAGCACGTCCTCCGCTGGCCGCAGCCGCGCGCGCGTGACGAGCATTCGCCACGCGGTGAGGAAGACGAGCGGGAAGGCGGCGGCCTCCTCGAAGCCGAAGCCGGGGGGCAGCGGTATGACGTTGGCCAGCGGGCAGCGCACCAGCTCAGCGTAGCCGCCGTGCACCTGGTAGCCGAGGATACGATAACTTCGACATGCGTTGTCCTCGCCCTGCAAACAGGCCCGGCAGCGCCCGCAGGACGTGCCTGGTGAGAGCATGACGCGCTGCCCGGTGGCGAGGTCCGGCGCGCTGGAGCCGAGCGCTTCTATCTCTCCGGCGACGTCGTTGCCCAAGACGTGAGGAAAGGTCACGCTGCGCCCTGGCAGGCCGCGACGCATCCACAGGTCGAGATGGTTGAGGGCGCACGCCCTCACTCGCACCAAGGCCTCGCCCGGCCCCGCGACGGGGTCGGGTAGCTCCTCGGCGCGCAGGACTTCGGGGCCCCCGTGCGTGTGGATGACGACGGCTTTCATCGCGACGTCTCTATAATCCGATCAAAGCTGCCAAATGATACAGGCCTTCCATGTCTACAAGCAGTACGACCGTGAGAGCGTCGCGCTCTCCGACGTAACGCTCCACGTCGAGAAGGGCGAGTTCTGTTTCCTGACCGGGCCGTCCGGAGCGGGGAAGACCACGTTCCTCAAACTGGTGTTCCGCGAGGAGCTGCCCACGCAGGGCCAGATCCTGGTCGGCGGGCGCAACATCACGGCGATCCCAGACGGCCAGATCCCCGCCCTGCGCCGGTCGATCGGCGTCGTGTTCCAGGATTTCAAGCTGCTCAAGCGGAAGACGATCCTCGAGAACGTGGCCTTCGTGCTGAGGATCCTGTCGATCCCGCCCCGGGAGCAGAAGCGGCGCGCTTTCGCGGCCCTGAAGGCCGTCGGCCTGCACCACAAGATGCACAGCTACCCGTTGCAGCTCTCGGGCGGCGAGCAGCAGCGCGTCGCGATCGCCCGGGCGCTGATCAACGAGCCGATGCTGCTCCTGGCCGACGAGCCCACCGGCAACCTCGACCCCGAGATGGCCCAGGAGATCATGACGCTGTTCCAGGAGGTCAACTCCCGGGGCACCACGGTGCTGGTGGCGACCCACGACCGCGAGATGATCCAGCGCATGGGCAAGCGCGTGATCGGCCTCGAGCGCGGGCGCGTGGCTGGCGGCTGAACCAGGGATCAGCCGCGCATCATGGCGCGGGCCCGGGCCAGGACGGCTTCGAGGGCGACCTGGTTCTCCGCGCCCTCCGGCACGATCAGGTCGGCGTAGCGCTTCGACGGCTCGACGAATTCGAGGTGCATCGGCCGCACCGAGCCGAGGTACTGGCCCTCCACCGACTCGAAGCTGCGGCCCCGCTCCTTGAGGTCGCGGCGCAGCCGCCGCAGGATGCGCACGTCGGCGTCTGTGTCGATGAACAGCCGGATGTCCATCAGCCGCCGCAGCGGCTCCTCGGCGAGGATCAGGATGCCCTCGAGCAGGATCATGGGCTTCGGGGCGACGGCGTCGGGAAGCACGCGCCGTGAATAGCTCGCATGATCGTAGGTGAGGTGCGGCACTGGGCGGCTCGCCTTCAGGTCGCGGAGATCCTGTAGCAGCAGGCTCGTGTCGAAGGCATCCGGGTGGTCGTAGTTGATCGTGGCTCGCGCCGCGGCGTCGAGGCCGCTGCCGTCCTTGTAGTACGAGTCCTGCGCGATCGTGACGCAGCGCTCGGGCCCGAGGCGCGCGCTCAGCTTCTCGGCGAAGGAGGTCTTGCCCGAGCCGCTGCCGCCCGCGATCCCGATCAGGACGGGCATGCGTGCGGGATTATAATCCCGCGCCGATGCCGGTCCTGCGCGCCCTCGCGTACTTCCTCGAGGAGGCGCTGACCAGCCTGCTGCGCAGCCGGCTCATCAGCGCCCTTTCGATCGGCACGATCGGGGTCAGCCTGTTCGTGCTGGGCGCCTTCCTCACCGTCGCCAGCAACCTGAACGCCGTTGTGGCGCGCTGGACGCAGAAGGTGCAGATCACGGCCTACTTGCGCGACGACGCGGAGCCACGGGCACGCGCGCTGCTTCAGGAGCGTCTCCACGAGGACGCTGCCGTGGCGTCCTTCACCGCGGTCGGTCGCGACGAGGCCCTGGCCCGTTTCAGGGCCTTGTTCCGCGACCTCCGGACGCTGCCCGACGACCTGGGCGAGAACCCATTCCCCGAGTCCATCGAGATCACGCTGAAGCCCGAACGGCAGTCGGCGGACGAGGTGCGTCGCCTGGCGGCCGAGCTGCAGGCGGCGCCGGGCGTCGAGGAGGTCCAATACGACCTGCTCTGGATCCAGCGGCTCGCCACCGCCGTGCGCCTGGTGCGCGGCCTGGGCGGAGTGCTCGGCGGGATTCTCGGGCTGGCCGGCGTCTTCACGATCTCGAACGTGATCCGCCTCACCGTCTACGCGCGCCAGGACGAGCTGGACATCATGCGCCTCGTCGGCGCGACCCGCGCCTATGTGCGCGGTCCCTTCGTGGTGGAGGGCATGCTGCAGGGCGGGCTCGGAGGCCTGCTCGCCGTGGCACTGCTCTACGTATCGATCCGCGTACTCACCAAGGACGTGCTGGCGGCCTCGGACTTGCTGGGCCGGAGCACTGTCCTGTTACCCGCGGAGGTGTGCCTGGCGCTCGTCCTCGGCGGCATGGCGGTCGGCCTGGTGGGCAGCCTGGTCAGCCTGGGAAGGAGCCAGGTATAGGAAGCGACATGACGCCGAAGCCCAAGTTCACCGCGCTCGATGACGCGCTCTACGCCTATCTCGTGGCCCACCGGTCGCCCGACGACGCCGTGGTGGCGGAGCTGCGCGAGGAGACGGCGCGCCTCGGCGGCAAAGCCGTCATGCAGATCGCGCCCGACCAGGCCACCCTGCTCCGCATCCTGGTTTCCGCCATCGGCGCGCGCCGCGCCATCGAGGTCGGGACCTTCACGGGCCTCTCCGCGTTGGCCATCGCGAGGGGGCTGCCTCCCGACGGGCAGCTCCTGTGCCTGGACGTCAGCGACGAGTGGACGCGCATCGCCCGCCGCTATTGGGAGAAGGCGGGCGTGGCCGACCGCATCGAGCTCCGCCTCGGCCCTGCGGCCGACACGCTCCGCAGCCTGCCGGAATCGCCGTCCTTCGACTTTGCCTTCATCGACGCCGACAAGAAGAGCTATGGCGTCTACTGGCAGGAGGTGGTCCGACGCCTACGGCCGGGCGGAATCGTGGCCGTCGACAACGTGCTCTGGGAGGGCGAGGTCGTCAAGCCGGACAAGGGCGGCGAGGATGTCGAGGCGATCCGCAGCTTCAACGAGAGCGTGCTCGCCGACGGCCGCGTCGAGTCGGTGATGCTGGCGGTCGCGGACGGGCTCACGCTCGCCCGCAAGCGGCCGTAGGCACGCGAGGCCGTCGCTAAAAGCTGTACGTGCGTCCCTGGACCAGGAAGTGCACGTTCTTGCGCTTCAGCATGCGCACCTCCTTGCGAATGACCGGGATGTGGCGCGGCTTGCAGCCGTAGAGATAGACAGGCACGTCACGATCGAGCTTCGCCAGCTCCTGGTCCAGGAGCTGCGGCGTGAGGTGCCCTGAGACGCGAGCCAGCTCGCGCAGCCCGTCGGGGAAGGAGCACTCCGTGATCACGGCCTTCAGGCGCTGCGTCTCGTTGCACAGCTCCCAGAAGCGGTCCGTCGGTCCCGTGTCGCTCGAGAACGCCAGCGCCATCCGCTTGTCCTCGAGGATGTAGCCTGCGGTGGGGACGCTGTGCGACACCCGCACCGCCCGGATCGTCATCCCGTTGATGACGAATGGCTCCTCGGGCTGGATCTCCACGAGCTTCAGCACCGGGGTCAAATCGTTGGGAAGGCAGGTGAAGTCGGGCCACGTGTGGTTGTTGAAGAGGTGGTTCCGCATCGACGCCACGACCTCGGGGATCGAGTAGATGCGGAGCGAGAAGCCGGGCGCCGTGAAGTTGTTGTCGATCAGGAACGGGAGCGTGCAGGTATGGTCGAGGTGGGAGTGGGAGATCAGGATGTCCTTGACCTTTTCCTGCTCCTTGAGGGTGAGGGCGTTCGAGACCCACCCGGCGTCCAGGCAGACGCTGCCGTTGACCAGAAACGACGTCATGCCATGGTTCGGCATGTTGCCGCCGTAGCAACCCAGCGCCTTGAGCTTCATCCTGGCCAGCGACCGAAGTCTCTCATGGGACGATGGTTATTGGGACCGACAGAGTTAAGCGAGGACGGTAGCATGCACGTTTGAGGAGTGTCAAGCGAACCGCTCCCCACTTGCGCGCAGCGTGCCACCATCTTTAGTGCTCGACCGCTCCGACGCCGCGAGCAGTTGTACTTTCCCTCTTGACAGCCCGAAGCCGCGGTCCGTACACTCGGTTCACGCGAGAAAGGAGGTGGTCCAGTGGACAGTTGTCATAAACCCCGCGAGGTGGCTGACGCTTAGGTCTCTGGCCATAAGCGCTGGACATCTGGGTGCGCACGTAACTGGATGCCTCCTCACCGATCTCGGATCGGTCCCGATCTCGGCAGGGGGGCCGCTCAGGCCGTAGACGACCTGGCGAATCCCAACAGCTGACCGGGCCCCGGAGAGTGGAGAAGCTCTCCGGGGTTTCTATTTCAGGGGCTTGCGCGCGTAGTGGAAGAGCGAGAAGGCCAGGAGCCCGAACGCCAGCATCCCGAGCGCCGAGTTCTCGGCGACGCCCAGCGTCTCGCCGACCTTGCTCCAGTTGGTTGGTATCCATCCAAGCCAGCTGAGCTTTTCTTGCGCCCCGGCCAGAAGCTTCACGCAGATCGCGAGTAGCCCGACGATGCCGCCGGCCGCGATCAAGCCGCTCGCGTAGAGCGCGCCCGGGCTCGCCTCGTCATCGCTCCTCGCCTCAGTCCCGCGCTCCACCAGCGAGCGTACTAGTCCGCCCGCGAAAATCGCCGCGGTCGTGCCGATGGAAAGGTACGAGCCTACAGCGAAGCTCAGCGAGCGGACGCCCAGCAGCTCCACAGTCACGACCAGGAACACCCCCAGCAGCACAAGGCCCCAAGGCAGGCGACGGTTCAGGATCCCGTTGATCACCACCGACATCAAGCGCGCCTGCGGCGCTGGCGCGGCCTGGCTGCCGATGCCCTGGATCCACTGGAGTTCCACGCGGCCGGTAGCGGGGTTGAGCAGGTACTTGCCCTCAGCGATGGTCGTGGAACCGATCACGTTCAGCAGTGTGTAGGTGCGCCCGGCGTGTTGGAAGGCGGTGTCCTCGACGTGTACGCCTTCCGGCGAGGCGGACAGGTCGAGTGCCAGGTCGGCGGGCACGAACTGCTCTAGCGCCTTGTTCATCGCGATTAGCGTGATCCCGATCGCGAAGC
>DATFEN010000261.1:0-2300 GCA_035251085.1 Vicinamibacteria bacterium
CCGCGGCCTCATCGTCAGGCACCTGATCATGCCCGGGCTGCTCGAGGAGACCGAGGCAATCCTGCGCTTCGTCGCCGAGGAGCTCGGCACAGGCACATATGTGAACCTCATGGCGCAGTACTACGTCTCGGGCAAGGTCGGCCAGAACGGCGAGTACGAGGAGATCGCGCGCGGCATCCACCGTGAGGAGTACGAGCAGGCGCTCGCACTCGCTCGCGAGCTCGGCCTCCGCCTCGACCCCCGCAGCGTCGGGGAGGGACACCGCCTGGGCAGGCGCCCAACTGAGCGCACTGCCGTACACGCCTGAGCGCACTCCTTCGTACAGATTCGGTTATGCGCATGAGCCCTCCCGCGACCGAGGACGACTCGAGCGGCTCTGAAGGAGTGTCTCGTCGCGCTACATTTTCAGTCGCAGGGAGCCGGGCCAACCGGTCAGGCTCCTTCCTCCTGACGGCCGGAGCTTGGCTGTGCGAGTGTCTAACCCCTGGCACGCAACACCCGGCTCCCTGCAAGACTCGAAGTTTCTCGCTTCTCGCCTTGGTGGGCAACCGGGATCGCCGCGCGGTGGTGATCAAGCCGGGGCGACCCGCGCTAGCCTTCGATATTCCGAGATCGAATCGCAGGAGGGCGGAACCATGGACGCGGGTATCAAAGACAGGATCGTCGTCGAGTCGGAGCGGGCCGCTCAGTCGGGTCGGGCGGGGGTCATCGAGGAGGTTTTGGCCCACGATCCGCCGCGCTTCCGCGTGCGGTGGGACGACGGGCGCACGACGATCTTTGCTCCCTCGACAGGTGTTGCGAGGATCGAGCGGCGCACGAGAGAGCGCGTGAAGGCCTGACCTACCGGACAGGCCGAGATGGAGACCCTGACGCAGATGAAGTGCGTCGCGTGCCGCAAGGACGCACCGACCGTGACGGATGCCGAGATCGCTGAGTTTCAGCCCCAGGTCTCCGACTGGGAAATCGTGGAACTCGATGGAATCAAGCGCCTGAGACGCGTCTTTCTGTTCGACGACTTCGCGCGGGCGTTGGAATTCACCAGCAAGGTCGGCGAGCGTGCAGAGGAAAACGGGCATCACCCTGCGCTGCTGACCGAATGGGGCAGGACGACGGTCACATGGTGGACGCACAAGATCGGAGGCCTGCACCGCAACGATTTCGTCATGGCGGCGAAGACAGACGTGCTGTATCGGCCCTGACCGATCCGCATGCAGGAGGCGGAAACAATGCGGGAGCGGGTGCGGACCGCGCAGGTAGCGCGGCTCGCGACGACCGACCCGGACGGGCGACCGCATCTCGTGCCGATTGTCTTCGTCCTCGATGGCGAGAGGCTGTACTCGGCGGTCGACGCGAAGCCCAAGCGCTCACGTCGGCTCCGCCGCGTCGCCAACGCCCGCGAGCGCCCCGACGTGACCGTCCTCGTCGACCAGTACGACGACGACTGGACCAAGCTCTGGTGGGTGCGCCTCCGGGGACGGGCGCGTGTGCTCGAGGCAGGAGAAGAAGCCGAGCGGGCCCTCCAGCTGCTCGTCGATAAGTACGAGCCGTACCGGCGCGAGCTTCCTGGCTGCCCGGTGCTCGCCGTCAACATTCTCGAGTGGCGCAGCTGGGACGCCTCGGCGGCGGGGTAAGAGGCTCGTCAGGCGGCGCTGCGCTTGTCAAGCGGACCAACGTCATAGCACCTCCGCGCCAACTCCCGTGGGCGGGCGTGAACGGTGGGAAGGCACGCTCGATGTGCTCTGAGCGTTAGGTCTCGAGGAAGATGGCCAGAGTGGCCGTGAACCCGTGCAGGAAGGCCTTGCCGCCGACCGGGCCGATTTCGCCCCCGCAGAAGAAGCCGGCGACTGCGTCTGTGTGGAGCATCTCGGTGACGACGCGCGCGTCGTGGTCCGGCTGGGGGAACATGTTCGTGCCACGCCCGTTGCAGGTGAAGAGCAGCGCCCCGGCCGGCTGCGTGCGGCGCGGTGGGCCAGCGAGCGCCCGCCGCAGGTCTGCGTCGGCTGACGTCGCATCGCGGACGAAGAAGCGCAGGGTCTGGCCGACCCGCACCATCTCGCCGAGCACGAGCGCACCCGACGCCTCGTCGGCGCCGAGGAGACCACGCATGAGGAAGTCACCGGTCTCGTATTCGGGCCGGTTCTCGTCGATCACCAGCCCGACCAGGAGCCCGCGCGCGGCGAGCGCCTGCTCCTCGGCGGAGAGAGCGGCGATCTCGGCGCGCAGGCGCTCGAGCGCCGGCGTGCCGGCGAGCTCGAAGAGGACGTTGTCGTCGCAGCGGGTGATCACCGCCTCGTGTCCGA
>DATFEN010000251.1:0-11819 GCA_035251085.1 Vicinamibacteria bacterium
GATGGTCTCGGGACACGATGCGATCGTCGATCCCGGCGCAACCGAGGAGTGGTCCAGGAACGCGCCGGCCGGCCTCGTGCACTTCGTGCGGTTCGACGGTTTCTACCACGAGATGTTCAACGAGCCGGACAAGGAGCGGCCGTTCCAGCAGATGGACGCCTGGCTTGCCGCCAGGCTGGCCTAGAATCCCTCGTGACACGCGGTCTGCTCTTCTCGCTGCCGATAGGCGCCGCCATAGCCCTTCATTACGTGGCCGCGGCCGAGCCCACGGCCGTCGAGTCGCTCTACTCAGCGCGGATGTATCCGAGGGTCGCGGCCTCCCTCAACGCCGTCACACGACAGCTGCCATTCGCGCTGGCCGACTGGCTGGCGATCACGGGCCTGGCCGCCAGCGTCGTCCTCATCGCGGGATGGGCCAGGCACCTGCGAAGCAACCGGAGGCGCACCCTCGCGTCCGCGCTCCGAGTGCTCCTGCTGGCGACGGGCACCGCCTACCTCGCTTTCCTGATGCTCTGGGGCCTCAACTACCGGCGCCAGCCGCTCGCCGTGAGCCTCGGCCTCCAGACGGAACCGGCGCCGCTGTCGGAGCTTTCCCAGCTCGCCGCGGAGCTCATCGAGGATGCGAACGCCCTGCGACATGGCCGCAGGGAAGAGGACGGCGCGTTTCGACTCGAGGCAGGGATTCACGAGGCGCTGGGGCGCGCCGGCGCGGGCTTCGGCCCGCCGCTCGAGGCACTCCCCCACGGCGCGCGGCCGAAGGGCTCGCTCTTCTCTCCGCTGCTCGCGCGTCTCGGGATCTCCGGCATCTTCGTTCCGTTCACCGGCGAAGCGCTCGTCGACACGCTGATTCCCGAGGTCGAGATGCCGTTCAGCGCGAGCCACGAGCTGGCGCACCTCCAGGGCTGGGCCCGCGAAGACGAGGCGAGCTTCGTCGCCTATACGGCGTGCCGCGCCCACGCGGCTCCCGACTTCCGCTACTCCGGCGCGCTCATGGCTAGCCTACACGCGAGTGCGGCGCTCGCGGCGCGTGACGGCGAGAGCGCGAAGCGCGTGGCCGCCGCGCGTGCTCCGGCAGTGGTCCGCGACGTCGCGGAGATTCGCGCGTGGCAGCAGAAGTACGAAGGCCCGCTCTCACGCCTCGGCGACCGGGTGAACGACAGCTACCTGCGGAGCCAGGGAGATCCCCGCGGGCTCCACAGCTACGGTCGCATGGTCGACCTGCTGCTGGCGGAGCGGCGGGCCGGCACGCGCAGCCTGATACGATGAGCCCGTGAAGCTGGCGCTCGCGCTCGTCGTCGCGCTCCGTCCGATCGCCGCCGCGGCCCAGGAGCCGATGCCGGCGCCCGAGCCGCCGCCCCGCTTCATCGACCGCATCGTCGTCGAGCGCGTGCTCCTCGACCTCCGGATCGTGGACTCGGCCGGGCGCCCCCTCCTCGGCCTGGGCCCTGCCGACGTAACCGTGAGCGTCGACGGCCAGCGCGCCGTCGTGGATTCCCTGCGCTGGGTGTCGGGGGCGACGCCGTACGCCGAGGGCTTGAAGCCCGAAGAGGCCGCGGCCGCGGGCGTCGAGCCGGCGCCCGCCGGGCGGCTCATCGTCTTCTTCTTCCAGAAGGACATCTCGGAGTCCACTCGCATCACCGGCCTCATGCGAATGAAGACCCGCGCCGCGAAGCTCCTCGACAGCCTCGAGCCCGAGGATCGCGTCGCGGTCGTCTCGTTCGACTCGCACCTGCGGCTCTGGACCGACTTCACCACCGATCGCCCGCGCCTGCGGCGCATCGTGGAGCACTCGCTACTCATGACCCACCCGAAGCAGGTGCTTTCCGAGGACCCGCCCTCGCTCTACGACTCGTTCGACGGCGACGCCGCGCGGCGCGCCGCGACAGCGGAGGCCGGGCTGCTCGTCCTCGCGCGGGCGCTCGAGCCGCTGCCGGGGCCCAAGTCGGTGGCGTTCTTCGGCTGGGGGCTCGGCCAGCTCTCCGCAGGCCGCGTCACCATGCTGCCCGAGTACGAGGCCGCCCGGGACGCTCTGAAGAGCGCGCGGGCCATCGTCTTCTCCCTCGACCTCACCGACGCCGACTACCACTCGCTCGAGTTCGGCCTCGAGCAGGTCGCCGGCGACACGGGAGGTTTCTACGTGAAGACGCACCTGTTTCCGGCGCTGGCGATGGACCGCCTCGAGGGCGCCCTCGCCGGCTACTATGCGCTCGCCATCGAGAAGCCCTTCCTGCCACGCGGCGTCCACGAGGTGGAGATCAAGCTCGTGGGTCGCAAGGGCGAGGTGCTGACGAGCGGGGTCTACGTCGACTGACGCCGCGCTACACGCCCTTAAGGAAGTCCCCGACCGCCGGTCCGAACCGGTCGTAATCCACCAGGAACGAATCGTGGCCCTGGATGGAGGGCAGGGGCACGAACGTGACGTCGCGGCCCTGCTTGCGCAGGACCGTCGCGATCTCCTCCTGCTGGTCGAGCGGGAACAGGAAGTCGGTCTCGACGCCGATGACCAGGACCTTTCCCGCGCGGATCCGACCGAGGCCGGCCTCGACGCTGCCGCCGTGCTCGGCCGCGTCGAAGAGGTCCATGCTGCGGGACAGGAAGAGATAGCAGTTCGCGTCGAAGTGGCCGACGAACTTCTGGGCGTGGGCCTCGAGGTAGGCCTCGACCTCGAACTCGATGCCGAACGCGCCTTCCCGCGGGTCCATCACCTCGACGCGCTCGCGCGCGAAGCGCTCGCGCCACTCCTTCGCGGAGCGGTACGTGATGAGGCCGAGCTTGCGGGCGAGGCGCAGACCCGTGACCGGTCCCGGCGGTGCATAGTCTCCCCCGCTCCACGCCGGGTCGGACCGGATCGCCTCGCGCTGCACCGATCGGATCGCGATGGCGAAGGGCGTGGCGCGCGCCGCAGACGAGATCGTCACCAGCGCCTCGACCTCGTCCGGGAACAGCATCGAGTAGGCGAGGGCCGTCATGCCTCCGAGCGAGGGCCCGACGAGCGCGCGCAGCCGCGTGATGCCGAGCGTGCGCAGCGCCTCGCGCGCCGCGGTCGCGATGTCCTCGATGGCGAGCACCGGGAACGACGTCCGATAAGGCACGCCGGTACGGGGGTCGAGCGAGGCGGCGCCGGTCGAGCCGTGGCAGCTCCCCAGCGAGTTGACGCACACGACGAAGAAGCGATCGGTGTCGATCGCCTGCTCGGGACCGACCATCTCCTCCCACCAGCCCGGCGCCGGATCCTCTGCCGAGGAGCGGGCGTGGGCTCCTGGAGACAGCCCGGTCGTGATCAGCAGCGCGTTGTCCTTCGCCGGCGACAGCGTCCCCCACGTCTCGTAGACGATGTCGACCTGCGGCAGCTCGCCACCGCGCCGCATGCGGAACGGTCCTGGAAGCCGCGCGGTGCCCTTCACGCGCCGAGCCTGGACCGCGTCGCCGTCATGGTGCGGGGCATACGCTAACCTGCGGGCCCACGGCCCGCAAACGATGGTAGCCTCCGGCCCGATGCGCTGGCTCGTTCGCCTCGCCGTGCTCGCGCTCGTTTTCGGAGGGGCTGTCCTGCTCACCTTCGTCGACCGCGCGCGACGCGCGCTTCCCCGCCTCGATGGCACGCGCTCGGGTGCGGGCCTTGGCGCGCGCGTCGAGATCCTGCGCGACCGCTACGGCGTCCCGCACATCTTCGCCGCAAGCGACGACGACGCTTACTTCGCCCTGGGCTACTGCCACGGCCAGGACCGGTTGTTCCAGATGGACGTGCTGCGTCACCTCGGACAGGGACGCATCTCGGAGCTCTTCGGCGAGAAGACCCTGAAGACGGATCGGCTCTTCCGCACCCTGGACCTGCACGGCGTCGGCCGCCGCATGGTGGCGCAGGCGCGGCCCGAGGCGCGCAGCGCCCTCGAGGCCTACGCGCGGGGCGTGAACCTGGCTGCGGGCGAGGCGAGCGGCACGGCGCTCCCCATCGAGTTCGCGATCCTCGGCATGGGCTTCGAGGCGGCGAAGCCCGACGACTTCCTGGGCATCCTCGGCTACATGGCGTGGGGGCTCGAGATGTCGTGGGTCTTCGATCCCCTCGTCGAACGGCTCGTGGCGAAGGTTGGCGCGGAGCGGGCGACCGAGCTCCTGCCGTGGAACTTCGGGGGCGAGCCCGCGGTGCATCCCGCGGCCAGCACGTCCGTGGCGCACGCTCCCCATGCCTCTAAGGGTCACGCGCGCGCCGATCTCTCCTTGTTCGACCTGTCGGATTTCGAGACGCAGCTGCTCGCGACCGTGCCAGCGCTTCGCGCGAGCAACAACTGGGTGCTGGGCCCGAGCAAGACCACGACGGGCCGGCCGATCCTCGCCAACGACCCGCACCTCGGCCACGGCCTGCCTCCGATCTGGTACGAGGCGCATCTCGTCTCGCCCAGCCTCGACGTGGCCGGCGTCACGATCCCCGGCCTGCCGCTCGTGGCGATCGGCCGCAACCGCGACATCGCCTGGGGCATGACCAACGTGATGCTGGACGGCGGCGATTTCTTCCTCGAGAAGGTGGAGGGGGACCGGGTCCTCTCCCGCGGCGAATGGCTGCGGCTCGAGGAGCGCGTCGAGGAGATCCGCGTTCGCGGCGGCGCGACGGAGCGCCTCGTGGTGCGATCCACCCCGCACGGTCCGCTGGTGGGCCAGCTCCTCGAGGACGAGCAGCGCGCCCTCGCCTACCGCTGGAACTTCATGGCCGCGACCGACGCCAACGAGATCGAGGGGTTCTACCTGCTGAACCGGGCGCGCGACTGGAGCAGCTTCCGCGAGGCGCTCAGCCACTTCGGCGCGATCGCCCAGAACGTCGCCTACGCCGACCGCGGGGGGCACATCGGCCTGCAGACGAGCGGCCGCATCCCTCGGTACAAGCCGCCGAAGCTCGAGGGCACGCGCTTCCGCGACGGCTGGGACGGCTCGGAGGACTGGGACGGTTTCATACCTTTCGAGGACAACCCGAGCAGCTTCGATCCACCGCAGGGCTGGCTCGCCTCGGCCAACAACCCCACGGTG
Organism: Vicinamibacteria bacterium; assembly: GCA_035251085.1. Classification (GTDB taxonomy): domain Bacteria; phylum Acidobacteriota; class Vicinamibacteria; order Fen-336; family Fen-336; genus DATFEN01. The sequence goes on from DATFEN010000251.1 coordinate 5,020, forward strand.
GCGCAGTCGTCCTACTACATCTCCGACCAGTGGGAGCCCGTCGACCGGATCAGGCGCATCCACGAGCTGATCGGCTCGAAGCAGGCGCTCTCGGTGCAGGACGTCACTCGCATGCAGGCAGACACCATCCTCGCTCCAGCGCGGAATCTCGTCCCGATCGTCCTCGACGCCTTCGACGCCGCGCCGGCCCGCGACGGACACGTCGCCGAGGCGCTCGACGTCCTCCGCGCGTGGGACTTCGACATGCGCAGCGAGGTCGCGGCGCCCGTCCTGTTCGCCTGTTTCCAGCGCCGTCTCTACGAGGCGATCTTCGCGGACGAGATGGGCGCCGAGCTGGCGAAGGCCTGGAGGTCGAAGGCGAACCTCTGGGCCATCATGGTGGGCACGGTCGTCGAGCGCCGCCTCGATCACTGGTTCGACCGCGCCGACTCGCCCGAGCGCGAGGACCGCGCGGCGGTCTTTCGCGCCGCATTCGAGCAAGCCGTTCGCGACGCCGTGAGGCGCTTCGGAGACGATCCGCGCAGCGCACGCTGGGGCGCCCTTCATACGCTCACCTTCCATCATGCGCTGGGGCGCGGTTCGCAGCTCCTCGCCCTCTATTTCGACCGCGGCCCGTTCGGCGTCCCGGGACACGCCGGGACCGTGAACAAGATGGAGGCGCCGTTCGACGGTCACGAGGTCACGATCGGCCCCTCGACGCGCCAGATCACCGACCTCGGCGACCTCGACGCTTCGCTGGCCGTCCTGCCCGGCGGCCAGTCCGGGAGCCCGGCCTCGCCCCACTACGACGACCAGCTGCGGCTCTGGCTGCGCGGCGAGCACCATCCGCTGCCGCTGAGCCGCGAGGCCGTCGAGCGGATCACCGCCCGGCGCCTGGTCCTGGAGCCGCGGTGACGCGCGAGGAGCTGCGGCGCATCCGTGCCGCGCTGGGGCTGTCGAAGCGCGCGATGGCGCGCCGCATCGGCGTCGCGCCGAAGACCATCACGCGCTGGGAGGACGGGGAGCACCCGATCGGTCTCGTGTACGAGAAGCTCATCCGCCTCCAGGTCGACGCAGCCAAGGTGCGGCCCAAGGACGACGCGTGATCGCGATCGAGGTCGCATCGCCGGGCGGGCCCGAGATGCTGCGGCCCGCCGAACGGCCCATGCCGCGGCCCGGTCCGGGCGAGGTCCTCATCCAGGTCGCCGCCGCGGGCGTGAACCGTCCCGATGCGCTCCAACGTCGGGGCCTCTACGCGCCGCCGCCGGGGGTGTCGGACATCCCCGGCCTCGAGGTGGCCGGCGAGGTCGTCCAAACCGGCGCCGGTGTCGTGGGCCTTCGCCCCGGCGACTCCGTGACGGCGCTCCTGGCCGGCGGTGGATACGCCGAGTACGCGGTCGCGCCCGAGCCACAGTGCCTGGCGGTCCCCCGCGGGCTCTCGATGACGGAGGCGGCCGCCCTGCCGGAGACCTTCTTCACGGTCTGGACGAACGTGTTCGACCGCGGCGGACTGCGTCCCGGCGGCACGCTGCTCGTCCACGGCGGCACGAGCGGCATCGGCACCACCGCCATCGCCCTGGCCCGCGCTCTCGGCAGCCGCGTCTTCGCGACCGCCGGCTCGCCCGAGAAATGCCGCGCGTGCGAAGAGCTGGGGGCCGAGCGCGGCATCGACCGCGACCGCGAGGACTTCGTCACCATCGTCCGCGACGCGACCCGCGGGAGCGGCGTGGACGTGATCCTCGACATGGCCGGCGGCGATTTCTTCCCGCGCAACCTGCGGGCGCTGGCCGACGCGGGCCGGCTCGTGCAGATCGCCTACCTGCGTGGCTCGAAGGCCGAGATCGACCTCGAGCTCGTGATGCGCCGCCGGCTCGTGATCACGGGCTCGACGCTCCGGCCGCGCAGCGTCGAGGAAAAGGGCCGCATCGCGGAGGCGCTCCGCGAGCGGGTCTGGCCCCTGCTCGAGGCGGGTAGCCTGCGTCCAGTCGTCCATGCCACCTTCCCGCTGGCCGCCGCGGCCGACGCGCACCGGCTGATGGAGTCGGGCGAGCACCTGGGCAAGCTGGTCCTTCTCGCGCGATAGGGCTCAGGGGGGCCGCGGCGCCTCCGCATCCTTCTCCTCGGGCACCGCCAGAAAGCCACCGCCGACCAGCACGAAGGCCTCGACGTACGCGAGCAGCACGAAGCCGATCGAGACGTAGTAAGGCCCCTGGCTCCACTGGAGATCGAGGTACGGGAGCGCGAGCAGGTAGAGATAGCGCACGAGCTCTGCGACAAGGCCGGCGAGGAGCGCCGCCGGAAGCACGTCGGCCGAGCGCACGCGTCCGTTCGGCAGGAAGCGATAGAAGAGGAAGATCGCCGCGATCGACACGAAGAGCGCGATCGTGCGCAGGCCCATGTGGCGCAGGGCCTGGGCAGCGAAGCCCTCGGCCACGAACCCGTCGACGAGCGAGTGCAGCCCTGCCGTAACGACCACGAACAGCACCGCTAAGCCACAGCAGGCGCTCGTCAACAGGAACCCGACCGCCTGGTTCTTCCAGTACGGCCGGTGCTCCGGGAAGCGCCAGGTCTTGTTGAAGGCGTTCTCCAGCGGAATGAACACGCCGGCGGCCCCGAGCACGATCCAGAGCACGCTGATCAGGTCTCCCGCCCGGGCGTGCCGCGTGCTCGTGACCTCGAGGTTCCGAAGCAGGAACTCCTGGCCCTGCGGGTAGTACTCCTGCAGGGTCTGGACCATCACGTTGTGGGCCGGGGTGCCGGCGAGGAACCCTTTCGACGCCCACAGCAACAGCGTGCACAGCGGATAGAACGCGATGAGGGCGAAGAACGCGATGGCGGCGCAGTAGGCGTGCGTCTCGGTGCGCAGGATCAGGTAGTGCAGCAGCGTCCAGGGACGCGCGAGCCGATGGCGCAGGCGGGAGATTGCGCCGGCCGAGGCCTGCTCTTCCACGACCGCGATCGTCTCACGGCTCGCCGCGCCGAGCTTGCCGGCCGCAGGCCGCTGTGGCAGGATCCCAAAACCTCTTTCTATCGAGCGTGATCGCCGCGATGGGCGACGAGCGACGGCGCGGCCGCTGGTACTGGCACTGCCACGCCTGCGGCAAGTACGTGCCCCGGGAGCAGCAGCAGTGCTCCTGCGGGGCGACCAAGCAGCAGCACATGCGAAAGCCTGAGGAAGCGCGGCCCCGAATGCGCGGAAAGTGGGGCCTTGTCTTCGGCGTCGGTGTCGTGGTGTTGTGGCTGGTGCTGCTCTGGATGGTCGTGCGCGAGTACACCCCTCCGCCGACCCACAGGAGCGGGGTCGCTCCCGAGCCGCTCATGACACAACACGCCCTTGATTCCCGGCCACGTTCGGCCGATACTTCCGCTTGACATCCGGAGTGACCTGTCGGCTGCGGCCGGCAGGCCCGGCAACCTGGGGGGACATCCCAAGGTGCCGTCCTTCCGCCCGAAAGGCGAAGGGAGATGTGGCCTCGGCGAGCGAGGCAACGAAGTGTCCGGCGCGGAGGCCCCGCGCTCTCCGGTTGTCTTCTTCGTGAGGAGAAGACACCGATGCCCGATCCCAACCATCACCTCTGGCGCAACGGACGCCTCTTCTGGGTGGCGTTCACCGTCCATCTGTCCGGCTGGCGGAAGGAGCGCGTCCGGCTCTCCCTTGGGACGGACGACCTGCTCGAGGCCCGGACCCGCCGGGATCAGCTGCTGGCGGAGTATCCGCGGCGACACGAGTGCACGCTGTCGCTGCGCCAGCGGCCCCGAACACGGATGGCGGCCTAGGCGATGAGCGCGACGCTCACGGCTCCCATCCCGACCCGCGACGAGACCGCGCACGGCGCCCTGGTGCTGACCTCCGAGTCGGTCTCGGAGGGCCATCCGGACAAGGTCTGCGATTTCATCGCCGACTCGATCCTCGACGCCTACCTCGCGAGCGACCCGCGCAGCCGGGTCGCCTGCGAGGTGCTCTCCAAGTCCGGGATCGTGGTGCTCGCGGGCGAGATCGGCTCGCGCGAGAGCCTCGACCACCTGCCGATCGTGCGCGACGCGATCCGCGCCGTCGGCTACACGGATCCCCGCGAGGCCTTCTGCGCCGACGGTGTCCAGATCGTGCAGCACCTGACGGGCCAGTCCTGGGAGATCGGCAAGAGCGTCGACCCGCGCACGAACCCGGTCGGCGAGCAGGGCGCCGGAGACCAGGGCATCGTGTTCGGGTACGCGACCGACGAGACGGCCGAGCGTCTCCCGCTCCCGATCCTGCTCGCCCACGGCCTGGCCCGCGGCCTCGCCGAGGACCGCAAGAGCGGAGCCTCGGCCTGGCTGCGGCCCGACGCCAAGACGCAGGTCTCGGTGGCCTATGAAGGCGGACGGCCGAGCCGCGTCACCGATGTCGTGGTGTCGACGCAGCACACGGCCGACGTGGGACAGGAGGAGATCCGCTCCTACGTGATCGGTCTGCTGGTGCCGCGCGTGCTCGGCGACTGGTTCCACGAAGGCATCCGCTTCGCGGTCAACCCGAGCGGCAGCTTCGTGCAGGGCGGTCCAGCGGCCGACTGCGGCTTGACCGGGCGCAAGATCATCGTGGACACCTACGGCGGAGCGGCGCGACACGGCGGCGGCGCGTTCAGTGGCAAGGACCCCTCGAAGGTCGATCGGAGCGGCGCGTATTTCTGCCGCTATGTCGCGCGCAAGGGGGTCGACGCGGGCATCGCGAGCCGGATCGAGGTGCAGGTGGCCTACGCTATCGGGGTCGCCGAGCCCGTGGCGTTGCACGCCGAGACGTTCGGCACGGGCGATGCGCGAAGGGCCGACGAGTTCGTACGCGGCTTCGACTTCCGCCCGGCAGCGATCATCGAGCGGCTCGGATTGCTGCGGCCGATATACCGCCAGACCACGAACTACGGCCACTTCGGACGGCCGGATCTCCCCTGGGAGCGGGACTAGCGTCAGCGGACCGGCGCGAGCACCACGAAGTACTGGTATGGGAGCAGAGCCGGCTCGGCCACGACTCCGAGCCCGGCCTGCTTCGCCTCCGACACGAACTTTTCGCGTGAGATGCGGTGGTCCAGGGGCGGCCCGACCGGCGTCGGCTTCTTCTCGTAGTCGATGTTGACGATGCGGCCGCCGCTCTTCAGCGAGCGGGCGAGCCGACGCAGGTACTTCACGCGCTCGGGAAAGTGGTGGTAGCTGTCTACGACCAGCACGAGGTCGCAGAGGCCGTCGCCCAGCAGTGGGTCCGCCCCAACGGCCAGCACGGGAGTGACGTTCGTCAGCCGCGCCGCTTCCAGCCGGTCGCGGAGCGCCCCGAGGATCACGGGCTCCACGTCCACGCCGTAGACGCGCCCCTTCGTCCCGACGGCTGCTGCGAGGCGCAGCGTGAAGTATCCGGGGCCCGCTCCGATGTCGCAGGCCGTCTGCCCCGGCCGCAGATCGAGAGCCTTCACGACGGCGTCCGGCTTCTGCCACGCGTCCCGGGCCGGGTCCGCCAGCCGGGCGATGTAGCTTTCGAGGTCCGCCGGGTTGCCGTACTTGCCCTCCCCGTGCTGCGCCGCGAGGACGACGATCGCGAGAAGGGCGGCGCTCACTTGCGACCGAGCACCGCCAGCGCCTGCTCGCCGAAGTACTTCACGACCAGGCGGCTCCACGACGGCCCTTTGCGGAAGTTCTCAAGATACTCGTTGAGGGCAGCCTTGAGCTGTTTGTCGTCCTTGCGCACGGCCCACCCTGCCGAGGCGGCGGGCCCGACGAAGACGCCACCCACGAGGTCCGCGTCCCGCTTCGCCGCGAGCGTGAAGTCGGACACGGTCATCACCGTCGCCGTGATCTTCCCGGCCTTGAGCGCTGCCAGGAGCACGTCGCGGTCCGGGTAGAACTCCGTCTTCGCCGCCGGCACGCCCGCCTCGAGTGCCGCCGCGGCCCAGGACGTGCCCTTGACCACGCCGACCTTCTCGGCCTGGAATTCCTCGACGGTCTTCAGCACCTTCGGCTTGCGCGAGACCACCAGGTGACGGGCCGGGATCACCTCGCTGGTGAAGTCGACGAGCTTCTTGCGCGCCTCAGTCTCCACGACGCCGACGATCACGTCGCCCTCGCCGCGCGTGAGGGCGGGGATCCGCTCGTCCGAGGTCCTCACCGCGAGCGTCTCGACCTTGAGGCCGTGCAGGCGCGCGAAGCCCTCGAGCATCTCGCGCTCGAATCCGGGCGCGCCCTGGGCCGCGAACGAGAACATCTCCGGCGCCTCGTCCTTCTGGGCGATGACCTTGAGGATTCCCTTGGCCTTCAGCTCGGGGAGATCAGCCGCGGAAACGTCCATCGCGAAGCCGAAGCACAGCAGGAGAATGGACGGGCGCATCGCACCTCCGCAATGACCGATCCGACCGGCATGGTGCACCCGGTGGGAGTCGAACCAATACAGCCGGGTGACGCCCGCCTACTCTAACTCACCCGAGATAGGCAGACCAGCGACTTACAGACGGGCCACTCCCACGAGTAGGCGGGGGCTGAGCACCAGATGAGGGACAGAAGAGGGACAGCCGATTCAGGCGCCAGGGTCGCGCCCGGGCCCGTGGATGGCGGGATCATGCGGCAACCCCGCAGCTCGTCAAGTGCGGCGCATGCCGTTCGCCGTGCTCGGGAGGGAGAGCGACGCGGGGAGCCGAGCCTACTTCCCCGCGATCAGCTCCTTGATGAACTGGTCGTAGAAGTCGACACCGGCCTCGAGGTCCTGAATCCGGATCCGCTCGTCCTTGCCGTGGGCGCGCAGGTCCCCCTCCTCGACGAACGCGCCCGACACGCCATACGTCGGGATCCCCGCCGCGCGGAGGAAC
>DATFEN010000264.1:0-14962 GCA_035251085.1 Vicinamibacteria bacterium
CGCCGGGCCCCAGCGAGCCGAGGGCGTCGACGACGCGCCATCGGAGGTCGGGGTCGTCGATGCGCGCGAGCAGCGCCGGGGCAGCCGCGGCAGCGCCTGGGCCGATCTGCCCGAGAGCCCACACCGCCTGCTCGCGCACGGCCACGCGCTCGTCTCCCAGCGACACGACCAGCGCCTCGACCGCACCGCGCGCCTGCGGCCCCATCTCTCCCGTGACCCGGGCGGCCTCCTCGCGCCCCCTGGCCTCCGGCGTCTCGAGGATCCGCGTCAGCTCGCCGAGGCACTGATCGGGTGAAGGGTGGATCGCGTGGAGAGCCTCCTCGGCCCGATGGCGGACGTCCGAGTCGGAATCGTCGAGGCGTCGCGCCAGCGCCGCAGCGGCTGCGGTCGCGGGTGGCGAGCCGATCTGTCCCAGGGCTCGCGCAGCCGCCGCGCGGAACTGAGGAGCGGGCTCCTCGAGGAGCGCGCGCAGCGCGGGTACGGCCGCCGCCGCCGAGGGACCTCGGAGCGCGAGGGCATGGAGCGCGCGAAGCTTGGCGCGTGGCTCGGGGCTCGACAGCGCTCGGATGAGCTCGGGCAGGGATGCGGAGCTCTCGAGGCCCTCGTCCCAGGATTCGACGCCCGCGACCAGGCCGTTGCCGAGGACCTCCGCGGCCACGATCCCGGCGCCCGACGCGGTCGGATGGTCGTCGTCCACGAAGGCTCCCTCGCCCGCACGCCGGAACGCGGGAAGCAGGTCCAGCAACGGGATGCCCTCGGCAGCAGAGAAGGCCGCGAGCGCGGCCTGGGGACGCGGGGGCGGGGCGTCCGGCGCCAGCTGGAGACGGAACGGTAGGACGATCAGCGTGAGCGACGCGCCGTCCGTGCGCACTTCGTCCCGGAGTGCGCGGATCTCTGCGAAGAAACGCCGGTAGCCCTCGCGCACGCCGGGCGTTTCCTCGTTCTGGAACAGCTCGCGCACGCCCTGGATGTGGCGCGCTTCGGGATCCACGGCGCGGCGCACGAGCGCGGAGTGCGAGAACGCCCACGCCAGCAGCGGCGGCGGGCGGGCCAGGTTGTTCTGCATGTCGGGAATGTCGTTCAGGCAGATCGCGAGCAGGACCTGGTCCGGTCCGTACTTGCGGCAGATGTGCCGGTACGCGATGCGCTCCTGGCGGGCGGACCAGCCGGGCAGCGCCACGTTGAAGACCTCGACGCCCCAGCCGCGAACATCGAGGAGCGCCTGGAGCCGCCGGGGCCAGGCCTGCTCCGGGAGGAGGTGCTGCCCGTAGGTGGTGCTGTCCCCGAGGCAGAAGACGCGACGGACGCCGGCGGGCTTCGCGACGGCGTGGGGGCGGTCACGAACCCCGTCGCGGTTCTGATCGCCCGGCCTCGGTCCACCCGAGATCGTGTAGAACTCGCCGTCCCACTCGGCCCAGTCGGCAACACCGCGCAGTCCGTGGTCAGCCGTCCTCGGCTTCTCGGTGAGCCGAGCAACGACCTCGATGAGCGAGAGTAGAGCGACGCTGCTTGCTGCGCTCAGCAGCAGGTTCTGAGCCAGAGAGCGAACGCTCGACGTCACATGTGAAGCGATCCGGTCAGCTTCCCCCGAGCGTGAACACCACCTTGCCGACGATCGACAGCCCGCCGACGTCGTTCTCGTTGTAGAGCTGCGAGACGCCGCCCACGCCCAGCGAGTCGGGCACGGTCGTCCACATCACCTCGGCGGCGAAGGCCACCGAGCCCCGGCCGAACTCCACGCCGCCGAGCACATGCGCGGAGAACTTCGTCTCGCTCACGGAGTCCGTGACGCCGCCGACCGTGCTCTCCTCGCTATAGGACGTGATCCCCGCGCCTCCCCCGACGTAGGGCCGGAGCGAGCCAGCTCCGAAGCGCCAGCCGACCGTGCCCTGGACCGGGATCAGGCGCAGCGAGAGGGGATGGCCCAGGCGGAAGACCTCGCCGCCCGGCGAGGCGACGAACACACGCTCGCCGTCCTTGCTGAAGTAGCGGACGAAGCCGCCCACGTAGAGGTGGTCGCTCAGGCCGAATCGAAGCCCGCCGCCGAAGGTGATCCCCCCGGAGGAGCCGTCGAAGACGGCCTTGGCGGAGTCCTTGGCCGAGGTGAGGTCCTGGTAGCCGACGGCGGCATCCAGCGCGAAGCCGGAGCCCTGGGCTGCGGCCGACAGCGGGAACAGGAGCGCGAGGGCGAGACCGGCGGGCCGGGCGCTCACTGGTTCAACCCCAAGCCCTTGAGGGCTTGATCCGGTCGGATCAAGCCGTGGCCGAATTCGTCGTCTCGGCCGCGCGACCCCAGATCCTCGGCGGTCTGCTCGATCGCGGCACGCACGGCGGCGGGGCTCGTGATGCCCTGGGTCATGAGCAGGGCTGCCAGGGCGGCGACGTGAGGCGTCGCCTGGCTCGTGCCCTCGAAGTACCAGTACGCGAAGTCGTCGAAGATTCCCGCGTCGGCGCGGTCGGGGTCGAAGGTCTGCTGGAGCACGCCGTCGACGTCTCCATCTCCGTTGTCGTCGCGGTCGAGGTTGCCTCCGGGAGCGACCACGTCCAATTCCGGCCCGAAGTTCGAGTACGGCGCCCTCTGCTTGCGCTGGTCCAGCGCGCCCACCGCGATGACGCTGGCGTACGCCGCCGGGAAGTCGATGCTCCGTTCACCAGCGTTGCCCGCCGCGGCGACCACCACGACGCCCGCCGCCTCGGCGCGGTCGAGTGCGCGGCGCACTGCTTCATTCTGCGACGACCCGCCGAGGCTCAGGTTGATGACCTTCACGGGACGGGCGCCGTTCTGCGTGAAATTGATGGCGTAGTCGATGCCTTCCGCAACGTCGAAAAAGGTTCCGAAGCCCTGATCGTCGAGGACCTTGACGGGCATCAGCGCACAGTCGAACGCGAGGCCCGCGACGCCCTCCTGGTTGTCCGTGGCCTCGCCGATCGTGGAGGCGACGTGCGTTCCGTGGGAGTCGTCGTCGTTCGCGTGCGCGTCGCCGTTGACGAAGTCGAAGCCCTGCAGGAAGGCACGGCCGCCCCAGTCGGGCGCCCGCCGGAACGGGCCGAAGTCCTCGTAGGCGATGCCGGTGTCGACGATGGCCACGGCCACGTCGGTTCGTCCGCGCTGGATGTCCCACGTGCGCTCGGCGCCGACCTGCTCCATGTGCCACTGGAAGCGGAAGAACCGATCGTTGGGGCGGAGCGCCTTGCGCACCATGCCGTTGGGCTCCGCGTACTCCACCTCGGGGAGGCTGCGGAAGTACGCGACGGCGGCATCAACCGTTACGTTCGGATCGAGATGGACCAAGTAGTGGCCGCCGTACGCGCTCCGTCGTGCGCGCAAGCCACCGGCCTCGTGGATCGCCCGCTCGGTGACACCCTGGCTCGTGGCGGTCTGGAACTTGACGATGGCCTGGCCCGACCGGAAGGCAGGCATCGGGGTCGTGTCGCGCCGCTGGACTCGAATCGAGGTCGAGGCCCGCACGGAGACCGCGGCCGGGACGACCCACACCGCCACTGCGAGAATAGCGAGGACACGCTTCATCATCCGAGTCTAGAGTCCCATGCGCTGCGGCGTCAATGAGTTGCGAAGAAGGCGGAAGAACAGGCCGGAGCCCAGGAGGCCGCCGAGCAACAGCGTCGCTCCGAAGAGCGGGCGGGGGTCCGGCAGCGGCCCGTCCAGCGCACCAGCGAACGGAGCGGTCGCGAACGTGATCCCGTTGACCGTGGCATGGGCCAGGATCGCGGGCACGAGACTCCCGGTGCGCAGCCGGAGGAGCGCCAGGCCGATCCCGACCACGAACGTGAAGGGAAGCTGGTAGAAGGACAGCTCGCCGGAGGAGCTGGCCTGCAGGTGGATCGCGCTGAAGAGCATCGAGGACCCGATGACAGCGGCGGTCGCGCCCAGCCCCAGGAGCGCGGACAGAACCGCGCCCCGGAAGACGAGCTCCTCGCAGGCCGCGGGCACGAGTGCGATCGCGAGGAACGACACGAGCGCATCAAAGGGTCCCTGCGGCCGCAGCAGCTTGTGGACGGCCTGGAAGTGCTCGAGGAACCAGGCGGGCGGCCTCCACAGCGAGTGCTGCAGCTCGAAGAGCCCGAGGCTCAAGCCCCAGAGGGCGGCGCCGAAGGCGACACTGAGCACGAGGCTTCGCGCGGGAAGCGGGATGAGCCCCAGCCCGCGTCGCAGCCCCACGCCACTCACCAGGAGAGCCGCAACGGAGGGAAGCGCGAGCAAGGCCTCCGCGACGAGAAGGGTGGGGCGGAACCCGAGGGGCCGCGCGACGATCGCGCTGCCCACCTGCATCAGGACGAAGCCCGCGATGGCGGCGAGCGGTGCGACCACGATCGGCAGGGCGGTGCGCGGCGGACGCGTCGAGGTCACGCGGCTGGCATTATAGGCGGCGCCTCGAATAAGCTTGAGTTTTTGGGCGATGCGCACGCAGGCGCTGGATGCAGCGGAGGTCGCGGAGACGGCAGTGGTAGTCGCGTGAGCCGTCTCGTCTACTTCGACTGCGCCTCCGGAGCCTCCGGAGACATGATCCTCGGCGCACTCGTGGACTTGGGACTGCCCGTGGACTCCCTGCGCGCCGAGCTGGGCAAGCTGGGGATCGCCGGCTATCGGCTCGAAGCACGGCGTGTGCACCGTGCCGGGCTCCACGCCACGAAGGTGGACGTCGTGATCGAGCACCCGCACGAACACGCGGCCCTGGAACAGGCCCAGGGGCACCGCCGCCTCGGCGACATCCTCGCGCTCATCGATCGATCGAGCCTGGAGCCCGAGCTCAAGGGCCGCGCTGCCGCGCTGTTCCGGCGCCTGGCCGAGGCCGAGGCCGACGTCCATGGGACGAGCCCGGACGAGGTGCAATTCCACGAGGTGGGTGCGCTCGATTCGATCGTCGACGTCATCGGCGCCGTGATCGGCCTCGCCTGGCTGAAGGCCGACCGCTACGTCGCCTCACCGCTGAACGTCGGGAGCGGCACAGTGACGATGGCTCATGGCACGTTCTCCGTCCCACCTCCCGCCACGGCGCGGCTCGTGAAGGGCGCACCGGTCTACGGCGCGGGAGAGGGGGAGCTGCTCACCCCGACCGGGGCGCTGCTCGTGACGGGTTACGCGACGTCGTACGGGCCGCTGCCGCCGCTGCGCCTCGATCACCTGGGCCATGGGGCTGGCTCGCGCGAGACGGGCGAGCGGCCCAACGTGATGCGCCTCGTGGTCGGAGAGGAGGGGGAGGCCGGCTCGGATCGCGTCCTGGTCCTGGAGGCCGAAGTCGACGACATGACGCCGCAGCTCTTCGGCCCTCTCATCGACCGCCTGCTCGAGACCGGCGCGCTGGACGCGTATCTCACGCCGATACAAATGAAGAAGGGCCGTCCCGGGGTGTTGATCACGGCCTTGATCCCGCCGGACCGCCGCGACGCCATCGAGGACCTGCTGTTCACCGAGACCACCACGCTCGGGGTGCGGCGCCAGGTCTGGGATCGCACCGTCCTGGACCGCGAGATCGTTTGCGTGGAGACGCCGTACGGGCGGATCGGCGTGAAGGTCGGCGCCAGGGCCGGCCGCGTGGTGAACGCGCAGCCCGAGTTCGAGGACTGTGTGAGGGCCGCCGAGGGGGCCGGCGTACCCGTCAAGGAAGCCTGGGCCGCGGCGCTCGCCGCTTTCCGCTCGCGTCACTGAGGAGCCGCGTGCGTTATTTCCTGTCGACGCCGATCTACTACGTCAACGACGTTCCGCACGTCGGCCACGCCTATACGACCATCGCCGCGGACGCGCTGACGCGGGCACGGCGTCTTCAGGGCCACGACGTGTTCTTCCTCACGGGCACCGACGAGCACGGCCAGAACATCGAGCGCATCGCCCGGGAGAAGGGCATCTCGGAGCAGGAGCACTGCGACCGCATCGCGGCGGTATTCGAGGACCTCTGGGAACGCCTCGACATCCGCTACGACCGCTTCGTTCGCACGACCGAGGACGTCCACCGGCGTGGCGTGCTGCGCCTGTGGGCGCAGCTCTTGAAGGCCAGGACGCCGGACGGACGCGACGCCGTCTACCGTGCGAAGTACTCTGGCTGGTACTGCCCGCGCTGCGAGGCGTTCAAGGACGAGGACGAGCTGCGCCAGCCCGGCAACGTGTGCCCGGACCACGAGCTGCCCTGCGAGTGGACCGAGGAGGAGAACTTCTTCTTCCGGCTGTCCGCGTACACGGGCTGGTTGCGCGAGCAGATCGTTTCGGGGCGGCTGCGCATCGACCCAGAGGTGAGGCGCAACGAGTGCCTCTCGGTGATCGAGCAAGGCCTGAAGGACTTCAGCGTGAGCCGGGCCCGCGTCAAGTGGGGGATCCCGGTGCCCGAGCAGCCCGACCACGTCCTCTACGTGTGGGTGGATGCGCTCTCGAACTACATCACGGCGCTCGGCTTCGGCGACGACGACGCGCGCTTCGCGCGCTACTGGCAGGGCGGGGAGGGCGAGCGCCTGCACCTCATCGGAAAGGACATCATCCGCTTCCACTGCCTGTACTGGCCGGCCATCCTGCACGCGGCCGGCGTGCTGCCGCCCAGCCGGGCGTTCGTCCAGGGCCACATCACGAAGAACGGCCGCAGGCTGAGCAAGACGACCGGCAACGTCATCGATCCCAAGGCGCTGCTCGAGCAGCACGGGTCGGACGCGGTGCGCTACTTCCTGCTGCGCGAAGGCGTGTACGGGCAGGACTGGGACTTCACCGACGCCGCCTTCGTGACGCGCTTCAACGCCGACCTGGCGAACGACCTCGGCAACCTCGTCTCGCGGGCGCTGACGATGGTCGAGAAGTACTGCGAGGGGAGGGTGCCCCAGCATGCGGCGGCGCCCAGGCAACGCGGCGAGGCGGCGACGATCCTCGCGCGCTACGAGGCTCTGGACTTCAGCGGTGCGCTGACCGAGGCGATGGCCCGCGTGGGCGCCGCCAACCAGTCCATCGTGGCGTTCGCGCCGTGGGTCGTGGCGAAGGATCCCGGCCGGAGGGTGGAGCTCGAGGCCTTCCTCTACGAGCTGCTCGAGGAGGTGCGCCTGGTCGCCGTGCTGGTCTCGCCGGTGATCCCGCGCGCCGCCGTCCGCATCCTGTCGATGCTCGGGCTCGAGGGCCGCAATCTCGGGCCCGACGAGCTGGCCTGGGGACGCCTCGAGCCCGGCCGCCCGCTCGGCCGCATCGAGCCGCTGTTTCCTCGCATCGACACAAAGAAGAAGGAGAACGCCGTGTCCGAAACGCCCACTCCGCCTCCAACGCTCGCCGTTCCCGATCCGGGTGACAAGATCGACATCGCCGACTTCGCCAAGGTGGAGCTGCGCGTGGCGCAGATCAAGGAAGCGGAGAAGATCCCCGGATCGAAGAAGCTGATCCGGCTGCAGGTCGACCTCGGCACCGAGACGCGTCAGGTCGTAGCGGGGATCGCGGAGTCCTACGCGCCCGAAGCGCTGGTGGGGAAGACGATCGCCGTCGTCGCCAACCTCAAGCCGGCCAAGCTGATGGGCGTGGAATCGAACGGCATGGTGCTGGCGGCGTCCGTCGACGGCAAGGCGGTCCTCACGACGTTCGACGCCGACGTCGCCCCCGGGACGAAGATCAAGTAGAGACACCGGGAAATTGCTGGGAATGAGCCGGGCTCCTGCCGCTCATCCCTGGATTGCTCTGTGCCTCGGTGTCTCCGTGGTCGTCGTGGCCGGTTGCCCGGGATCGCCTCCAAAGGTGCTGATCTACGACCTCGCCGACCGGCTGCCCGTGGCCGAGCGCTGGTCCTCGCGCGAGATCGTGCTGTTCGGAACGCCGGCAGCGGAGCCGCATCTCGCGTCGGGGTTCTTCCGCGAGGCCGGGGCGCCCCGGGGCGACCGCTTCGCGTGGGCGGGACGCGAGGCGGAGCTGTCGATGACGTGGCCCTCCGCGGAGCCGCGGTCGGCGGTCGTCGATGTGGCGCCGTACACGGGCGTGAAGGGACAGGCGGTCGAGGTTCTCCTCAACGAGAGCCCCGTCGCGAGGATGGCCTTGAATGACGCCCGCTTTCGTTATGCGATCCCGCTGCCCGAGGGGGCGCAGAGGGCCGGCGAGAACCGACTGCGCTTCGCGTTCGCGAAGGCGGCCGCGCCGGCGCAGTCCGACCCGAAGAGCCAGGACCTGCGCCAGCTCGCCGCGGCCTTCTACTCGCTGGCCGTCGCCCCAGCCGACGACCGCGGGCTCGACGACCTGCTGGGCCGCGATGCTCCGCGGCCATTTGCACTCTCCGAATCGGCTGGGGCTCCCGAGGTCAGCATGGTGGGGCCGGCCGTGCTGCGCTATGCGATCCGCCTTCCGGACGCCGCCGAGCTGCGAGTCAAGCCGGAGCTGCACGCGGCCGCGCGCGCGGCCGCCGGGGCCGCCTCCTTTCGAGTCACGCTCGAAGCTCGGGGCGGACAAGAGCGGGAGCTCTGGGGACGGGTGATCTCGTCGAAGGATGGCTCCGCGGCCGCGCTGCGCGTACCGCTTCCGGGGCCGGTGGGCGGCATCGTGCGCGTCGGGCTGCACACGGGAAGCGCCGGGACCGAGCGGTTCGCGTGGGGGCTCTGGCGCGCGCCCCGCATCATGGGCCGCGGCACGGCCGGCGACGTCGAGCGGCCCCGCTACACGGCCGACGAGGAGCAGCGCGCCGTGGCGCTGCGCCAGGCCGTCTCGAAGGCCAACGTCCTCTTCGTCATCCTCGATGCGGCGCGCGCCATGCAGTTCGGCGCCTATGGCTACCCGCGGCCGACGACGCCCGAGATGGACCGGATCGCGGCCGAGGGCATCGTCTTCGAGCGCGCCATGACGCCGGCGGTCCACACGCAGGGAGCGATGGCCTCGGTGTGGACGTCGCAGCAGCCTGACCGGCACCACAGCGATGTCTCGTTCTCGGCCCGGCTCCCGAAGGACCGGGTGACGCTGGCCGAGGTGCTGAGCGGGCGCGGCGTCGAGACCGCGGCGTTCGTCGCGAACGCGGTGGCCGGCGCCAGCTTCGGCTTCGAGCGCGGCTTCGGCGTCATGCGCGAGATCTACAAGGATCTCGGCAGCGGAGCGGCGGGCTTCGTCAAGGTCGTGCCGCAGTGGATCGATGCGAACCGCGACCGCCGCTTCTTCCTCTACCTGCACCTCCGCGAGCCGCATTTCCCCTACGATCCGCCGCCGCCCTTCGACACGCGGTTCGGGCCCGACGGGCCGATCCCGAAGCGGTCGCGCTCCGATTCGACCTTCTTCACCGACCTCAACCAGGGTCGACGCCAGCCCGCGGCTGGAGAGATCGAGCATCTCGTGCGGCTCTACGACGGGAGCCTCGCCTACGCCGACGCGCAGCTCGGGCTGCTGCGCCAGGCGCTGGAAGCGCTCGGCGTGTGGGAGCACACGGTCGTCGTCCTGAGCGCGGATCACGGCGAAGGCCTGTTCGAGCACGGCTGGATCGGCCACAACGTACAGCTCTACGAGGAGAGCGTGCACGTACCACTGATCGTACGGCTGCCGAAGGGAGCCGGGCCCGCGGGCTTGCGCGTGCGCGGCCTGGTGGACCTGCTCGACGTCGCGCCGACCGTCGCCGACGTGTTCGGTGCGCGCGGCGGGTCGGGCCCGACGCAAGGCTTCGAGGGCCGCAGCCTGCTTCCGATGATCGCGGGCGCGCCGGGGAAGCCGGCGCTGCTGGCGCGCACCGTCTGGGATCGACCACGCTATGCTCTCCGCGACGAGACGCACAAGTACCTCTACGACACGCGGACCGGCGCGGAGGAGCTCTACGACCTGGGAGCGGATGCCGGCGAGCGGACGAACCTGGCTTCGAAGGAGCCGGTGCTGTCCGCCTACTATCGGCAGACGCTGCACCACTGGATCGCGAGCCTCGGACAGCGCAGCGGGGACGGGGGCGAGGAGGCTCGGCTGACGCGCGCCCAGTGCGAGAACCTGAAGGCGCTCGGGTATCTGGACCCGAAGGCGCCGTGTCCGGAGGAGGAGCCGTGAGCGAGGTGTTTCAGATGCGGTCCATCGGCCACGTCCGTAGCCCGTTCACCGAGACGCGACAGATCCCGAAGGGGCGAGGCGCCGAGCATGTGGCCGAGGGCACGCTCGAGGTGCTGGAGGAGTTCGTGCCCGGCCTCCGGGACATCGAGGGCTTCTCGCATCTCTATGTCATCTGGGCGTTCCACCGCGCGGACGGCTTCGACCTCGTCGCCGCGCCGCCCTGCGACGACCGGACGCATGGCGTGTTCGCCACGCGGTCGCCGCGCCGGCCCAACCCGATCGGCCTCACGGTCGTGGAGCTGCTCGAGCGCCGGGGTGCATCGCTCCGCGTCCGCGGCGTCGACATGCTGGACGGAACGCCGGTGCTGGATCTGAAGCCGTACCTGTCGAGCGTGCCTGAAGAGCGGCTGCGACGCGGTTGGCTGACCGAGGCCGAGGCGCGCCGCGCGAAGCCGGGGAGCTGAGTGACCCGCCACGGAGACACCGACAGCACGGAGGCAGAGGCGTGAAAGCGCCGCGAGCTGCCACAACTGTTAGGGCAGTAAATGGCCACGTTTGGGACGCTGAACCAATCCAGCCCGCGTGCTTCGACTTCCCTCCAAGGGAAGGCGAAGCACGCAGCTTGTTCACAGCCTTCCCTCCCCCCCGGGGGGAGGGAAAGGGAGGGGGGCTTGAATTGAAGCCACGTCCAATCACCATCGCGACCGTGTTCGCAGCGCTCGGCACTGCCTTTGTGGCCGACGCCGCTCCCCGCAGGATCCCCTTCTGGCCCGACGCGGTGCCCCAGGCGATCCACGCTGCAGTGGACGGCGGAGCCGCGCTCGAAACGGTCCGCGAGCTGGGCCGTTTCCATCGGGTTCATGGCTCGCCGGGCTTTGCCGCGGCCGCCGAGCACGTTCGGGCGAAGGCGGAGGCCGCGGGGCTGGCGGACGCGGTCGTCGAGCACTTCCCGGCCGACGGCGAGACGCGCTACGCGCATTTCCGCAGCTATCTGGGGTGGGAGGCGCGGTCCGCCCGGCTCGACGAGGTCTCGCCGCAGTCGCGCACGATCGCCCGCTTCCCAGAGCTGCCCGTCGCGCTCGCGGACTACAGCCAGGACGCAGACGTCACGGCTCATCTCGTGGACGTGGGCGCAGGCACGGCGCCGCGCGACTACGAGGGGCGTGAAGTGAAGGGCCGCATCGTCCTCGCGAGCGGCGCCCTGCCCGAGGTCCATCGTCTCGCGGTCGAGGAGCGCGGCGCGCTCGGCTTCCTCTCAGACTTTCCCAACCAGACGAGCGCGTGGTCCGGCGACGATCGCGACCTCGTCCGCTGGGGACACCTGTCGCCCTACCAACTGAAGAACACCTTCGCCTTCATGCTGTCGAAGCGCCAGTCGGCGGAGCTTCGCTTGCGGCTGGCTGCGGGCGAGCGGATCGAGCTGCGCGCGCGGGTCGAGGCGCGCATGAAGCCCGCGAGCTTCGACGTCGTGTCGGCGAGCGTTCCTGGCTCGGACAAGGCTGCGGGCGAGGTGATCCTCACCGCGCACCTTTGCCATCAGTCCGCGGGGGCGAACGACAACGCCTCCGGCAGCGCCGCGATCCTCGAGGTGGCCCGGGCGCTGAGCAGCGCGATCCGGGACGGAGCGCTGCCGGCACCCCGGAGGGCGATTCGCTTCGTATGGACGCCCGAGATCGCCGGCGCGCAGGCCTGGCTGGTGCGCCATCCTGATGTGGCAGGCCGCCTGGTGGCCGGGATCCACATGGACATGGTCGGCGGACTTCTCGGGACCACGCGCGGCACCTTCCACCTCTCGCGAACCGCTGCGTCCCTCCCGCACGTGGCGAACGAGGTGGCGCGGGCCTTCTTTGATGAGGTCGTCGCGGCTTCGGCGCGGCACGCGGAGCAGGGCGGCGATCCGCATGCCGGCTTCGTCTCCCCTGGCGGCTCGCGGGAGCCGTTCCTGGGCGACATCCGGGCGGTCGAGCTGGGCAGCGACCACGAGGTCTATCAGGCCGCCGGCTGGAGCGTGCCGATGGTGTATTTCCACGACTGGCCCGACGTCACGATCCACACGAACAAGGACCAGCCGGAGAACCTCGACGCGACCAAGCTCGGGCGGGTCGCCTACCTGGGCGCCGGCATCGCCTACACGCTGGCGGCCCTGCCCGAAGCCGAGGCGCCCAAGCTCCTGGCGATGGCGCGCGCCTCGTCGGAGCAGGCGCTCGCGCTGGCCCGCCTGCGCGCCGTGCTGGCCGAGGATGCCCGTGACGGATCGCTGGCGGTGCGCGAGGCGTCAGCCGAGGCGATCGCCACACTGCACTCCCTCCGCGCCTTGTGGCCGGGGACTGCGGCCGCCGCGCGCGAACTCGAGGCACGCTTCTCGGCGGAGGTCGGGCGCGTTCCGCTCGCGAGCGGCGATGCGCGCGTGCCCGTGCGCAGCTCCGAGGTTCGAGGCCCGCTCGACCTCTACTACTACGACCACCTGGCCGAGCGCGGCGCAGGCAGCCAGCCCGACGAGGCGACCTCGCTTCCAGGGGATGCCGGGCTCATCGCGTACGAGGCGCTGAACCTCACGGACGGCAAGCGCTCGGTGTCCGAGATCCGCGACGTCCTCACGGGCCGATACCAGCCGGTGCCCGTGGCGTTCCTCTCGGCACATTTCGACCGGCTTGCGCGCGCCGGCGTCGTGTCCTGGAAGTAGGCGAGCCTCTACTCAGCCGTAGGACTCCCGCAGCACACGGTCCTTCGGCACACCGAGCTCCGCGAGCGCCAGGAGCGCCGATTCCATGAACCGCGGCGCGGGTTCCGCTCCCTTCTCCCGCGCCGCCTGCTTCTCCCAGGGCGACACCGCCGGGCCGCAGACGAGGACCAGACACGCCGACGGATCCGGGATCGTATCGCGCAGGAGCGCGGCATCGACGCGTCCGCGCCGCACCCCGGCACCGAAGCGGCCGGCGTCGGATTCGCGGGTCAGGAGGTGCACGATCCGCAGTCGGCCGGAGTGGCGTTCCGCCAGCTCGGCCAGCTCGCTGCGGAAGATCACGTCCTCCCAGGTGCGGTTGGAGTAGACGAGCACGTGCTCGAGAACTGGACGTTCGGCGAGCGCGTGCTTGAGGATCGAGAGGTTCGGGACGATCCCCGAGCCCGCGCACACGTGGATGAGGGTCTTTGCGCGTGACTCGGCGTCGGCCGGCAGCGTGTACGGTCCGGTGAAGCCCGTGACGACCATGCGCGTCCCGCGTGGTGTGCGCTTCACGAGCAGCGGAGAGAGCAGCGGCGGGTATCGAGTGACGCCGGAGACGTAGCGTTCCTCCTTCACCGTGAAGGCCAGGTAGCGCTCGTGAGGCGCCGACGACAACGAGTACGCGCGCGGCGGCTCCCGCCGGCCCTTCACGTCCTCGAGGAAGGCCGTGAAGCGTTCGAGGGCGTCGAACTGGTGCGGGTCGACGGTCAGGAAGTGGCCGGCCTCGTATTCCAGGCGGTCGTTGCCCGTGAACAGGACCAGTGTCGTCGTGTCGGGCGTCTCGTTGATCACGTCGGCGACCATGACCTCGAGCTGCTTGATGCGGTGGCGCCGCTCGGGCCGGTCGGCGACCGGGGCCAGCTCGTCACGCTGTGCGGGCGGAGGGCCAGGTTCGATCGTCACCGTGCGTAGCCGAGTGCCCGGAGCGCCTCGAGCTGCTCCGGCGACAGCTTCTGCGCCGCTGCGCCTGTTCCGGTGTGCATGAGCCCGGCAAGCTGCGGCTCGAGCGCCTGGCGGTAGCGTTGCGCGAACGCGGGCGCCTCGAAGGCAAGGTCATGAATCTCCTGCGGGTCGCGCGTCACGTCGTACAGCTCCAACCTGCCGTTGGCGCGCAGCAGCGCCCGCCAGGGTCCGTGCTCGACGAGCACGGCGGGCAGCCCGTAGAGGTTGCCACCCGAGAATCGTGCCGGAGCCTCGCGCGTCTCGGCCTCGGCGCTCGCGCCCCAGAGGCGAGCGAGCGGTCGCCCTTCGTCAGGGGCCTGCGGCTCCATCGCTTGCAGGCCGGCGAGCTCGACGAGCGTCGGCCCGACGTCGACGAGACCGACCACCGTGTCGACCGTCCTTCCGGCCGGCACCGCCCCGGCACCCCAGAAAGCGAGCGGGACCCACGTCACTTCCCGGTAGTAGTCGTGACCGTGCTCGAAATGGCCGTGGTCCCAGAACTCCTCGCCGTGATCCGCGGTCAGGGCCGCGACGACCGCCCGCTTGGAGCGGCGTGCGCGAAGCGCTTCGAACAGCCGGCCGACGTGCGTGTCGGTGTAGGCGACCTCTCTCGCGTAGTACTCCTTCAACCGTTCTCGGTCGCGCGGGCCGAGCCACAGCGATCCGCCCCGCACGAGGTCCGTCGCAGCGAAGATGTCGCCGA
This sequence comes from Vicinamibacteria bacterium, assembly GCA_035251085.1. Classification (GTDB taxonomy): domain Bacteria; phylum Acidobacteriota; class Vicinamibacteria; order Fen-336; family Fen-336; genus DATFEN01. Next base: position 14,344 of record DATFEN010000264.1, read on the forward strand.
CCACGGTTCCGTCTTCGCGCACCGGCGGCTGATCCTGGTGGACCATCTCCATCAGCGCGGCGGTGTCCAGGCGCGCAGGATCGGCCTGGAAGGGCGTGTGCGGATCGATGTAGTGGACCCACAGGAAGAGCGGCCGCTCGTCCGCCTCGCCCAGCCATTTCAACCCGCCGTCCGTGACGCCCTGCGCGCGGTAGTCGCCCCATTTCTGTGGCGGCGTGAGAGAAACGATCAGGCGCGTCAGCGGAAGGTCGCGCATGAAGGCGGCGATCATCGCGCCACCGAACGGCATCGTGTACTCGTCGAAGCCCTGGGCCATCCCCGACTGTGGACTGAGGAATGCGTTCGCGACGACCGCCCGCGTGCGGTACCCTGCGGCGGCGAAGCGCTCCGCCAGCGTCGTGAAGCGCGCGTCGAGCGGCGAGCGGGCGAACGTGAATCCGGCGCTCATCGGCAGGCCGGCGCCGTGGCGAATGGTGGGAAGGCCGGTGAGCAGGGAAGCCACGCTCGGAGTGGTCCAGGGGCTGGATGCCAGGCCTCGCGTGAACACGATTCCTTCGCGGGCGATGCGATCCATCTCCGGCGTGATCGTCGGCGAGCGCCCGTACACGCCGAGGTGGTC
>DATFEN010000266.1:0-16229 GCA_035251085.1 Vicinamibacteria bacterium
CTCCAACGTCGACCCCGAGTGCAGCCCGAGGCAGGTGTTCGTGTTGCCCACGTCGATGGTGAGCAGGAGCGTCAAGCGATTCCCTCCGGCGCGTGCTGTTCCGCGAGGCGCAGCGCCCTCGCCTCGCCCGAGAGCACGCGAATCCTACCGCTTCCCGTCTCGAGGACGAGGGCCCCGTCTTCGTCCACGCCCAGTGCCCGGCCGGCGATCCGGCTGCCTCCCGACGCGACCTCGACCTCGCGGCCCCACCAGTCGACCGAACGCTCGCACCACGCCGAGACGACCGCGGACGCGCCCTTGGGCGCGAAGCGGCGCGCGACATCGAGGAAGGCCGCGAGCACGGCCGCAGCCGCCTCGTCCGGAGTGGGCACCTGGCCCGTCTCGGCATACACCGACGTGGCCACGCCACGTAGATGCTCGGGCGGATCGAGCGCCAGGTTCATACCCACGCCCAGAACCACGTGTTCGACGTCGAGGCCGGCGCTCGAGGCCTCGGCCAGGATCCCCGCCAGCTTCTGGCCACCGACCAGCACGTCGTTCGGCCATTTCAGCCGAGTGGGTACGCCCCACTCATCCGCCGCGCGGCTGACCGCGACGCCGGCCATCAAGGGAAGCACGGCAAGGACTTCCGTCGCGACGTCGCCAGGCCGGAGGAGCAGCGAAAGAAACAGATCCCCGGCTCTGGAGACCCATCGGCGCCCGAGGCGCCCCCGGCCCGCGGTCTGCCGCTGCGCCATCACGACGTGCCATCCGAGGGCTCCCCCTCGCGCCCGCTCGCGAAGCAGGTCGTTCGTGGAGCCCAGGCTCTCGAATCGTTCGATGGGCGCCGGCCACGCGATGCCGCGTTGCTGGAGCAGGGTGTGGATGGCGGAGTTCGTCACAGCGGCTCGATCTCGAGCGAGATGTCTGCCGCCGGGGCCGAATGCGTCAGCGCCCCGATCGCGATGAAGTCGGCCCCGGCCTCGGCGTAGGCCCGCACGTTGTCCAGTCGCACGCCGCCCGAAACCTCCACGGGAATCCTGCCCGCGACGACTGCCACCGCCGTGCGCACTTGTTCCGGCGTGAAGTTGTCGAGAAGAAGCATGTGAGCGCCGGCTTCCAGCACGCCCTCGATCTGGTCGAGGCGCTCGACCTCCGTCTCGACGGGCAGGCCGACGGACGCGCCCACGGCCCTTCGCGTCGCTTCCGCGGCGGAGCCGGCCAGCCGAATGTGGTTGTCCTTGATGAGCACACCGGTCGCGAGGCCGGAGCGATGCGACTCGCCACCGCCCAGGATGACCGCACGCTTTTGCAGCGCGCGCAATAGCGGCAAGGTCTTGCGCGTGTCGCGGATTCGCGCTCTCGTGCCGGCGACGGCGTCCACGAAGCGACGCGTGAGCGTCGCCACCGCCGACGCCTGCTGCAGGAAATTCAAGGCCACGCGCTCGGCGCTCAACACCCCGCGGGCGTCCCCGGACAGGACGCCGATGCTCGCGCCGTTCTCCACGCGATCGCCGTCGGCGAAGCGCGGCTGCCACACCAGGTCGGCGACTCGCGCCTCGAAAGCGAAGTGGGCCGCGTCGAGGCCCGCCAGCACCAGGTCCTGCTTCGCCAGGAGCGTGCCGCCGGCCCGAGCGCCGGCCGGCACCGTGCACTCCGCTGTCGCATCGCGCGGGCCGACGTCCTCGGCGAGGGCAGCGATGACGAGTTCGCGCAGGTCCAAGTCAGGCCTCGGGCTGCCGAGGTTCCGGCCGGTCCCCCAGCACGATCTCGACGACCTCGAAGGCCATGGGCGCCATCGGCTCGCGCACCTCGATCGCGTGTTCGTCGACGCGGGCCGCGGCGAGCAGGTCGGAGAGCGATGGAGCGATCAGCTCCGCAGTCGCGGCGGCGCACGCGAGACGCAACCGGCGCAGGTGACGCCCCACCGACGCGCCGCTCCCGCTCTTGGCGCGGTGCACGGTCTCCAGGAATGCCAGCGCGGCGTCGAAGCCGGCCGGATCCCCCGCGCCGAGGCCCTCGAAGTCCTGCGCCCCCGGCCACGGCGCGCGATGGACCGAGGCATGTCCGGTCTCCGCGTCGAAGCCCCAGGACCAGATCTCCTCGGCCACGTAGGGCAGGTAGGGCGCGAACAGCCGCACCAGCACCCCGAGGGCGAGCTGGAGCGCCGCCACTGCCGACGTGCGGCCGGCCGGGTCGGACTGGCTCCTCGCGCGCGCCTTGACGATCTCCACGTAGGCGTCGGTGAAGCGGCTCCAGAAGAAGCGCTCGGTCACGTCGAGGGCAGCCGCGTACTCGAAGGCGTCGAGCTCGCGGCTGGCCGCTTCGACGGTCTCACGCAAGCGGACCAGGAACGCCACGTCCAACGGGCGCGTCACCGGCCCAGGCGCTGCGCTCTGCGACAGCACGAACTTCGAGGCGTTGAAGAGCTTCGTCACGAGCCGGCGGCCGACCTTCAGGACCTTCTCGTCGAAGGCGGTGTCGGTCCCGAGCCGCGCCGAGAGCGACCAGTAGCGGACGGCATCGGCGCCGTACTGGTCGAGCAGGTGCGTCGGGGTCGTGACGTTGCCCTTGCTCTTCGACATCTTCTTCCGGTCGGGGTCGAGGACCCAGCCCGAGATCGCTACGTGCTTCCACGGCACGGTCGCCTCGTGGAGCTGCGCCTTGACGATCGTGTAGAAGGCCCAGGTCCGGATGATCTCGTGGCTCTGGGGGCGGAGGTCCATCGGGAACAGCCTCCGATGCCGCGCCGGCGCGTCCGTCCACTTCGTCGCGATCTGCGGGGAGAGCGAGGACGTGAACCAGGTATCGAACACGTCCGCCTCGGCGCGAAAGCCGCCCGGCCGATCGCGCTGTGCTTCGCTGTACCCGGGCGGCGCGTCGCTGGTCGGATCCACGGGCAGCGCCGAATCCTCGGCGGCGATCGGCTGCGTGAAGTCGGTGTCGCCGCCCGGCGTGACGGGGTACCACAAGGGGAACGGCACACCGAAGTAGCGCTGGCGGCTCACGCACCAGTCGAGCTGCAGGTTCTCGGTCCAGTTCCGGTAGCGGGCGCGCATGAAGTCCGGGTGCCACTCGATCGACTCGCCCGCCTCGACCAGCTCTCGCTTGCGGTCGAGCAGGCGCACGAACCACTGGCGCGTGGTGATGAACTCGAGGGGACGGTCGCCCTTTTCGTAGAACTTCACGGCGTGCTCCACCGGCTGCGGCTCCCCGACGAGCGGCGGCTCGGCGCCGGTCGCCGAGCCTTTTGGGCTCCGCAGCAGCTCCACGACGGCCTTCTGGGCCTCCCTGACGCTCTTCCCCGCGAGAAGCGCGTACGCCTCGTTGGCGGCGGACGGGTCCAGGCTCGCGAAGCCGTCGGTTCCGAACTGCACGGCGGCGAGTCGGCCGTCGCGGCCAATCACCTGCCGCAACGGCAGCCGCTCCTCGCGCCACCACTGGACGTCCGTGGCGTCGCCGAAGGTGCAGACCATCAGGATTCCCGTGCCTTTCTCCTTGTCCACCAGCGGACTCGCGAAGATCGGCACCGGCGCTCGGAAGAGCGGCGTGATGGCTCGCCGCCCGAAGAGCGGCCTGTAGCGCTCGTCCTCCGGATGCGCCGCGACCGCCACGCAGGCGGGCAGCAGCTCCGGCCGCGTCGTGGCGATCGTGATCGCGCCGCCGCCCTCGACGCCGAAGCGGAGATGATGGAAGGCACCGCGGGCGGGACGGTCCTCGACCTCGGCCTGGGCGACGGCCGTCCGGAAGTCCACGTCCCACAGCGTCGGCGCCTCGACGTTGTACGCGTGTCCCTTGCGGAGCAGATCCAGGAAGCTGAGCTGCGCGAGGCGGCGGCTGTGCCGGCTGATCGTCGAGTACTCGAGGGACCAGTCCACCGACAGGCCGAGCCGGCGCCAGAGCGCCTTGAACGCCTTCTCGTCCTCGGCGGTCAGCGCGAGGCAGAGCTCGATGAAGTTCGTGCGCGAGACCTTCCGCGGAGGTCCCTTGCGCGCAGCGTCGTCGGCCATCGCCAACGTGAGCCCCGGCTCGGGCGCTACACCGGGCTCGCAGCGCACGTGAAAGTAGTTCTGGACGCGGCGCTCGGTTGGCAGCCCGTTGTCGTCCCAGCCCATCGGGTAGAAGACATTCCGGCCGCGCATCCGCATGTAACGGGCGATCGCGTCGGTCTGCGTGTAGCTGAAGACGTGGCCGACGTGCAGCGAGCCCGAGACCGTCGGGGGCGGCGTGTCGATCACGAAGGCCGGCGCGTTGGAGGACTCGTCGAAGTCGTGGATCCCTCGCTCGGACCAGGCGCGGTCCCAGCGCTCCTCGGCGGCCCGGGAGTCGAAGTGTGGGCTCAGATGCTCGGGATCGATCGTGATCAAAGGCTTGCCCCCATAGGCGCAGCCGGCGGCCACGCACACGGCAGTCGCTCAGGCTATCACGGGGACGACGACCGTCGGCCGGCTAGACCTTCTCGAGCTCCGCCCGCAGCCGCTCGATCTCTTTCCTGATGATCATCTCCGCGAGGTCCGGTATCACTTCCCAGGCGACCTCGCGGACGACGCGCTCCGAGATCTGGGCCACGACGCGCTGGGCGATCTGAGCCACCTGCTCCATCGGCACCGCGACCTCGGCCGCGTGGGACGGCGGAAGGTCTTGGGACTCGGGCTCGGGTCGGATGTCGGCGAACGAAACCTCCTCGGGCTCGGGCAGCGGCGGAGGCGGCACCGGATCGAATGCCGCCACCGGTTCGGGCGGGGCCGGCGCAAACGCCTCGGGAGGTGGAGGCGCCGACGCGGGTGGAGGCGGCGGAACGGGCACCGGCTCGAACGCCGTAGCCGGCTCGGGCGGGGCCGGTGTGGTCGCCGGCTCACCGAAATCAGGCTCGAAGGAGCTCTCGACCTCCATCTCGGGCTCGATCTCGGGCTCCGGCTGAGGGGCCGGCTCCTCGACGTGCGGCGGCAACGAGACACGCTCGAACACGGGCCGCGTGGTCTCTGCCGACGCTGCGATCGTGGCCTGCGCGCGCGTCTCGAGCGGTACCTCCACGGTGGGCTGTGACCAGACCGGCGGCGTCGTGCCCGCCTTGAAGATGACGGTGCGCGCGCCGTCGTCCGGCGCTTGGGGCGCCTCGTATTCAGGCTCTGGCGCCGCGGGTGGCGTCACGAGCGAAGCCGCCTCTTCCGCCATCAGCGGCATGAGCTCGTCGGGGCTCGCGACGACTGGCTCTTCCGTACCGAAATCCTCGGAGAGCTCCGTATGCGCATACGGCGGTGGCGGCGTGCCGGGGTCCGGCGTCAACTCCATCGGCTGGCTGTAGGTGCCCACGACGGGCTCCGGCATCGCTTCTTCGCCGAATACTCCTGGCTCCGGCGTGGCCGGCAGCGGTAGGGGCTCGTCGTCCGGTTCCGGTGGAACGTACGCCGCCGGAGCCGGTTGAAGGATCGGCACGGACACCGACGGCATGGTGACCGCAGTCGGGTCCGCAAAGGCTGGCGAGATCGCGGGCGCGGGCGTCGGTCTGGAGATGGGCGTAACGGGAGGAGGGACCGAGACAGGGCGGGGACGTGAGGCCGCCTGGTTCAGAAGATCCTTCACCTTCGAGATCAGTGACTGTGGCTCGAACGGCTTCGCCAGGAAGCCATCGCACCCCACCCGTGCGGCGCGCTCCTGATCGAAGGGCTCGAACGCGCCCGTCAGCAGCAGCACCGGCACGTGCCCGAGGCCCGAGTGCTTCTTGATGTAGTCGCAGACTTCGTAGCCGTCCTTCTCGGGCATGATGATGTCGCACAGGACGATGTCGGGCCGGACTTCCTCGAGCCTCTCGACGGCGAGCCGCCCGTTACCGACGGTCACCACCTCGAAGTCCTCGTCGGAGAAGGTCAGCTCGATGACTTTCTGAATGGTGATGCTGTCGTCGGCCAGCAAGATCTTCTTGCCCATCGGCTCGCGCCCTCCTGGGGCGTCAGTGGTGCCTCAAGATAGACCGCTCGTGCCGATATGTCAACGAGTTAGCGCCGCTGGGGCTCAGTGCGCCGGGACAGCGCCTTCGATCAGGCGGATGATGTCTTCGGTCGACGCGCCCGGCAGGAAGACCTCGGCGACGCCGATGCGCTTGAGCTCCTGCACGTCCTGAGCCGGGATGATCCCACCGATGAAGACGCGCACGTCGCGCATCTTCTTCTCCTCCAGCAGATCGAGGATTCGCCTGCAGATCGGCAGGTGTGCCCCCGACAGGATCGACAGGCCGATTACGTGGGCGTCCTCCTGCTCGGCAGCCGCCACGATCTGTTCAGGGCTCTGTCGCAGGCCGGTGTAGATGACTTCCATCCCTGCATCGCGCAGCGCGCGCGCCACGACCTTGGCGCCGCGGTCATGACCGTCGAGCCCGGGTTTGGCGATGACCACGCGGATCTTCAATAAGCCCCCCAGCCTATCCCGCCCCCGAGGGGGCGGGGAGTGGCCGCGAACAAGCTGCGTCCTTCGCCACCACCTGAAGCGGTGTCGAAGGACGCGGGCATGCCTGGCTCAGCGTCCCGAACGCGGCATTGGAGTCTCACGCCTGCACTCTCGGCCTCGGCGTCACCCCGTCTGCCCCGCATTCGCAATCTCCGTTCTCTCCCGAAGTGCCCGTGGATTCCGCTCTCCCGAGGCTCAGAACACCGGCGGCTCGTCGTACTCGCCGAACACCTCGCGCAACGCGTCGCACATCTCGCCGAGCGTGGCGTAGGCGCGGGAAGCATCGAGGATGGGGTACATCAGGTTGTCCGTGCCACGGGCCGCCGTCTTCAGTCCCGCGAGTGTGCGCTGGAGCTTGCCGTTGTCGCGCATCCGCTTGAGCGCTTCGACGCTCGCGCACTGCTCCTCGGCGACCTTCTCGTCGATATACAGGATCGGCAGCGGCTTCTCGTCCATCACGAAGCCGTTGACGCCGACGATCACCTTCTCCTTCCGCTCCACCGCCTTCTGGAACTGGAAGGCCGCCTCCTGGATCTCCCGCTGCGGGAAGCCGCGCTCGACCGCGGCCACCATCCCGCCCATCGCGTCGATCTTGCGGAAATACTCGAGGGCATCGGCCTCGATCTCGTTCGTCAGCCTCTCGACGAAGTACGACCCGCCCAGCGGGTCCGCCGTGTTCACCGCCCCGGACTCCTCGGCGATGATCTGCTGGGTCCGAAGGGCGATCGTCACGGCATCCTCGGTCGGGAGCGCAAGCGCTTCGTCGAGCGAGTTCGTGTGAAGAGACTGCGTGCCCCCGAGCACCGCCGCCAGGGCCTGGAGCGCGGTCCGCACGACGTTGTTGTACGGCTGCTGCGCGGTCAGCGAGACCCCTGCCGTCTGGGTATGGAACCGGCACATCCAGGAACGCGGGTTCCTGGCGCCGAAGCGCTCCTTCATCGTCCGGGCCCAGATGCGCCGCGCCGCCCGGAACTTCGCGATCTCCTCGAAGAAGTCCGAATGGGAGTTGAAGAAGAAGCTCAGCCGCGGCGCGAAGGAGTCCACGTCCATCCCGGCGTCCACGCACCACTGGACGTACTCGACGCCGTCGCGCAGCGTGAAGGCCAGTTCCTGGGCCGCCGTCGAGCCGGCCTCGCGGATGTGATAGCCGGAGATGGAGATGGTGTTCCACTTCGGCATGTGCTCCGTGCAGTAGCGGATCATGTCCACGATGATGCGCATGCTGGGGCGCGGCGGATAGATGAACTCCTTCTGGGCGATGAACTCCTTGAGGATGTCGGCCTGGATGGTGCCCGCCAGCTTCGCCTGCGGCACGCCCTGCTTCTCGCCGACGAGGATGTAGAACGCGAGCAGCATCGCCGCGGGAGAGTTGATCGTCATCGACGTCGTGACGTCGTCGAGGGGGATGCCCTCGAAGAGCGTCTCCATGTCGGCGAGAGAGGTCACCGCCACGCCGCACTTGCCAACCTCTCCAAGGGACAGGGGATGGTCCGGGTCGCGCCCCATCAGGGTGGGCAGGTCGAAGGCCACCGACAGGCCGTGGCTGCCATGCTCGAGCAGATACTTGAAGCGCTCGTTCGTCTGCCGCGCCGTGCCGAAGCCCGCGAACTGCCGCATCGTCCAGGGCTTACCGCGATACATGGTCGCGTGGATGCCGCGGGTGAACGGGAACTGCCCGGGGTCCGCGAGATCGCGCGCGTAGTCCTGGCCTTCGAGGTCCTCCGGCCCGTAGAGTGGCTCGATCGCCCGCCCCGAGATCGTGGTGAACGGCCGCGTCGGTGCGGCTGTCTCCGTCTCCTCGAGCACCTTCTTCATCGTTCCCTCGCGCGCGATTCTAGCGCGACCGCATCACCTTGGCGGGCATCCCCGCCGCCACCACGCCGTCCGGAAGATCGTCCGTCACCAGCGCCCCGGCGCCGACCACCACGTTGCTGCCGATCGTGACGCCGTCCAGCACCTTCGCCCCCGCGCCGAGCCACACGTTCTCGCCGAGGGCGATGCCCTTCGACGAGCGGGCCTGCTCGATCACGGGCACGTCCGCACGCGCGAACTCGTGTCCGCCGCCCACGAGGTAGGTGTACGCGGCGAACAGCCCGTACCGGCCCACCTGCACCGAGGAGCCGCTGAAGATCTCCGACTGGAACCCGATGTTGACGTGGTCGCCCAGAACGATGTCGCCATCCTTGCACGACAGGATGGTGCCGCGGCCGAGGAACACGCCGCTGCCGATGTCGATGCCGCGATTGCTCTCGCCCTTCGCGTCGAGCAGGACGTAGTCGTCGACGACGACGTCGTCTCCGATGCGGATCTTCCAGGGGTGGCGCAGCACGATGCCCTGTCCGAAGCTGACGTTGCGCCCGACTCGGCCGAGCACCATCGGGAAGCATAGCTTTCGAAGGGCCAGCCCGATCGCGCCCGGAACCCACGACGTCGTAGTCGTCACGAGCTCGTACAAGATCAGCTTGCCGAGCGAGCGGCTGCCCACCACCAGGTCCTGGTACTTGGCGAGCAGCGTGCGTTTCCCGTCCCGGGTCGCTTCCTGGATTCCCACGCCGCTCGCCATTTTCAGCAATCTACTGTAACATGAATGCTTTACGGGAACCTCGACCGAGTTGACCCGACAGCTAGTCCTGCCGATGAAGATCGGTGTGAGCCTCCTGCTCCTCGGGTATCTCCTCCGGACGACCGACCTGCAGGCATTGATCGATCGCATCCGCCAGGGCGACCTCCTGCTCCTGGTGCTAGCGGTCGTGCTCTACGGCGGCATGATCCTGCTCTCGACCTGGCGCTGGCGCACCTTGATCAGCGCCCAGGGCTACGATGCCTCGCTGCGCGAGCTCTCGGCGTCGTATCTGGTCGCGACGTTCTTCAACAACTTTCTCCCGAGCAACATCGGTGGCGACCTGATCCGCGTGCGCGACAGCTCCCGGCTCACGGGCTCGAAGACCACGTCTCTGGCCATCATCGCCGTGGATCGGATCCTCGGCTTCGCCGCGCTCTACGCCCTGGCCGCGGGGGCGTTCCTGGTCGGGGGTAGCGCGGTCCGACACCTCGCGGGCGCGCGCCTGGTCCTCCTGTCTCTGAGCCTGCTGTTCGCGACCCTCGCCTTCCTCTACTTCCGCGAAGGCACGGCTCGCGCCGTCATGTCTGGCTCCGGCCTGACCCGCATCCGTTGGGCCCGCGAGCGATTCGAGGTCGTCCAGGAGGCGGTCCACGAGTACCGGCGCAACTTCCGCGCCGTGCTCGCCGCGTTCGGAGCGAGCCTGATGCTCCAGACGCTCTTCATCTACTACTACTTCGCGATCGCCCGCTCGCTGCGCATCCCTCTCAGCCTCACCGCCTGCTTCCTCATGGTCCCGCTCTGCACGCTGGTGCAGACGATCCCGATCTCCTTCAACGGCTGGGGCATCCGCGAGAGCGTGTTCGTGCTCTACTTCTCCCAGGTCGGACTCGCGAGAGACAGCGCGCTGGCCTTCAGCCTTCTCGGCGCGGGACTCGTCGTGCTGCTCTCCCTCTCCGGCGCCGTGGTGTGGACCTCACGTGCACGGGTGGCGACCTGATGGCCGTCCCCGTCCTTCACGTCTGCGACAAGTTCGGCGTGGCAGGCTCCAGCATACACGGCGTCTCGCGTCTCTTCTCGTGGTGGTTTCCGCGCTATGACCGTCGCTTCGAGGTCTCTCTCGTGGGCTTGAAGGATCCTGAGCCGGCGTCGCAGAGGCTCGCCGAGGCAGGCATCCCCGTACACCATCTCGGCCGCGGGAAGTTCGACCCGCGCCTGCTCGGCGACCTGCTGCGGATCGCGCGGGAACGCCGCGCGCGCATCCTTCACGTCCACGGCTACGCGGCCGCAAACTTCGGCCGGCTGGCCGCTCGCCGGCTGGGCGCAAAGCTGGTGCTCCACGAGCACTTCGCCGACCCGCGCATGCCAGCCTACCAGGCCCTCGCGGACCGACTGCTCGCGCCCTTGACCGATCGGGCGATCGCCGTCAGCGCGTCGACTCGGGAGTTTCTCGTGCAGCAGCGCTTCGTCCCAGCCGAGCGCGTCCGCCTGATCTGGAATGGAGCGCCGCTGGACGAGTTCGCGCCGGTCGACCGCGAGCGGGCGCTCGCCCTGCGCCACGATCTCGGCATCCCCGAATCGGCGCCGCTCGTCGGGATCGTCGGCCGCGTCAACGCGCAGAAGGGCCACCGCTTCCTGATCGAAGCCGCCCCAAGGGTGCTCGAACGAGTACCCGAGGGCCGCTTTCTGGTGGTCGGGGACGGCGATCTGCTCGAAGCGTCACGGCGACAAGCGGCCGATCTTGGCGTCGGGGACCGCTTCGTGTTCGCAGGCCACCGCGTCGACGTACCGGCGGTCCTCGGCGCGCTCGACGTGTTCTGCATCGCCTCCACCTACGAGGGCACGCCACTCGCCCTGTTCGAAGCCATGGCGGCGGGCAAGGCGATCGTGTCGACGGCAGTGGACGGTTGCCGCGAGGTCCTTGACGACGGCGTCACCGCCCGCCTCGTGCCGCCGGAGGACCCGGTCGCGCTCGCCGATGCGCTCGTCGCGCTGCTCGCCGACCGCACGCTCCGTAAGGCCCTCGCCGACAACGCCCGGAAGGCCTCGCTCCGTTACGATATCGGCGCGTGCGTGCGTCAGATGGAAGCGCTGTACGACGAACTGCTGGGAGGGAGCCGTGCGGCTTGAGCGCCTGAAGCGCCACGCCGTAGCGGCGCTCGAGGTGCCCCGCGACCTCGTCCTGGGCCGATACCCCGAGTTCGTGACGGGAGGCCCGCTGCCGCGGGGCCACGTCCCCGTATTCGTGTTCCACAAGCTGGACCCGGACCTGTTCGGCCGGAAGGTGCGGTATCTCGCGGACAACGGCTACGTCACGCTCTCCGCCGACGAGTACTTCCAGTTCCTCATCGGCGGCCGGCCCGCCCCGGAGAAGGCCGTCGTCCTGACCTTCGACGACGGCTGGAGCAGCGTGCGTACGGTCGGCCTGCCGTTGCTGGGTCGCTTCGGGATGCGCGGCATCGTCTTCGTCGTGCCGGGACGCGTCGCGTCGCGTCCCGGCTCGCTGCCACCCACCTGGGACGAGGCCCGCGCCGGGTCGGCGCGCGGCGAGGCCGTGCTCGCCCGCGACGAGGGGCCGGATGGCTTCCTGACCTGGCAGGAGATCGACGACCTCGTGGCGAGCGGCCGCTTCGACTTCCAGAGTCACAGCCTCTCCCATTCCCGCGTCCACACGGCGCCGAACCTCTCCGGATTCCTCACCCCCGCGGGGCGCCTCGGCTACGGCCCGCTCGACGTGCCGCTCGTCCGCGACGGAGATCGAGACCTCTTCGCCGCCGAGATCCCGCTGGGCACGCCGCTGTTCCGCTCGCAGCCCCGGCTCTCCGAGGCGCTGCGCTTCTTCGAGGACCCCCGCGTGCGCGAGGCCTGCGTCGCGCACGTCGCCGAGGAAGGCGAGGGTTACTTCTGTCGCCGCGGCTGGGAACGCGAGCTGCGACGCCTGATGAGCGCCATCCACCTGACCGGTCACCTCGAGAGCCCGGCCGAGCGCGAGGCCGCCATCCGCCACGAGCTCGCGGAATCGAAGCGGCTGCTGGAGGAGCGAATCGGCGCCCCGGTGCACCACCTCTGCCACCCCTGGCACGTCGCGGGAGAGACGGCGCGTCGCCTGGCACGCGAGGTCGGCTACCGCACGGCGTTCTGCGGGAAGATCAGCGGACTCCCACTGACGCTCCAGGGAGGCGATCCACACCGGATCGCGCGCATCGGCGAGGACTACGTGGAGCTGCTCCCGGGCCGCGGCCGCGCGGACCTCACCGCGGTGCTGCGCCGGAAGCTCGCGCGGCGGCTTGGAGCCGCCGCGGCGGGATCGTAGGATTAGCGGGCTTCATGCCCCCGCCGAGCGCGACTGCCGAGTCGCACGTCCTCCTGCCGGTCCTGCCGCTGCGCGACCTGTGCCTGTTCCCCGAAGCGTCCCTCACCGTGATGATCGCGCGTCCCGGCGCCGTCAAGGCCCTCGAGATCGCCGCCCGCAGCGGCGGGCGCATCCTCGCGCTCGCGATCAAGGAGGGCTTCGGTGCGAACCCCCGCGACGTGCACCTTCTCGGCACGGTCGCGGCGGTCGCGGAGGACATGACGCTCTCCGACGGCATGCACCGCGTCGAGCTGGACGGCGTGGGCCGCGCGCGGGCGGTCGAGCTGCTCGGGAGCGAGACGCTCGCGGCCGAGGCGCATGTGCTGGGCGAGGGCGATCCCGGCGACGAGTGGGGTGCCGCCGTCGAGGCGCTGGCCCGCTACCTGCACGCCCACGCGAACCTGCGCGGGTTCCTCGACCAGCAGCGCCGCTCCAAGGAGCCGATGGCCTGGGTGAACCTGGCCTGCCAGCACCTGCCGATCACGGCGAGCGCGCGGCAGAAGCTCCTGGAGTCTGACGCGCCGGCGCGCTGCCTCCGCATCAGCCGCGGCCTCGACGCCCTGCTCCGCAAGGAGAAGGGCGACTGAGTTCGCCCCCGGGTGGCGAGGCCCCCGCCGCGCCGAGCGGCGGTCGCCTCGCCCGCAACACACTGTTCTCCGCGATCGGCGAGCTGTCGAACCTGCTGCTGTTCCTCCTCGGCTTCCTCGCGGCGCGTGTCCTGGAGCCAGTGTCGTTCGGCCAGTACAGCACCGCCTTCGCCTTCGTGGGACTGTTCCGCATCCTGCCCGACTTCGGCATGTCCTACGCGTCGACCCTGGAGATCAGCCGCCAGCCGGCCCTGGCCCGCCGTATCGCTGGCGGGCTGCTCGGCTTCCAGGCGGCCCTGTCCGTCGCGACCCTGGGCCTCTGCCTCGCCATCGGCCGCGCTCTCTACGACGGCGTCATCTGGACCGCCGTCGTGATCCTCGCGGTCGACCTGCTGTTGAAGGCCCTGAAGACGACGCTGCGCTGGCTGCTCAAATCCCTGGAGCGCTTCGCCGTCGAGGCGCTCTCTCTGCTGGCCGAGCGGATCCTGATCCTCGGCTTCGGGAGCGCGGCGCTCCTGCTCGGCTACGGTGTCGTGGGCTTCGTCGCGGTGTTCGCTGCGGTGCGCCTGCTCGACGCGATCGCGCTCGCCGTGTTCGTCGACGCGCGCGTCGTTCCGCTGCGTCCGGCGGCCGACACGCTGCTGTGGCGCGAGTTGCTACACAAGGGTCTGCCCTTCGCCTACGCGGGCCTCGTCATCACGCTGGTGTTCCAGGTGGACGCGGTGCTGCTCGAGGCGTTGCGCGACGCCGTCGAGGTCGGCATCTACCGGGCGCCGACCCTCGTACTCGAGGGCCTGACCCTGGTGCCCCGCATCCTGGGCTTCGCTCTGATCCCGACCATGGCGGCTCTGCACGAGCAGCGGCCGGAGGTGGTCGGCGCGCTGTACCGGCGCGGCGTCAAGTACCTGGTGCTGGCGGGCCTTCCGGTCGCGGTCTTCGGCGTCCTGGAGTCCGACCGCCTGGTGACGCTCCTCTTCGGAGAGGCGTTCGCGCCGAGCATCCCGGTCTCGCGGGTGCTACTGCCGGCAGCCCTCTTCATGTTCCTGTCCAACTTCGGCGAGACGGCCCTCGCCTGCGTGAACCGCTGGCGCACGATCGTGATCGCCTCGACGGCGGCCCTCGGCCTCAACGTCGTCCTCAACCTGGCCTGGATCCCGGGTTCGGGCGCGATGGGGTCGGCCTGGGCCACGCTCGCGACCGAAGGCACGTACTTCGCCCTGACGGCCGTCGCGATGGCGCGCGCCGGCCATTGGCCGCCTGGCCCCATTCAGCTCCTGCGCCCGCTCCTCGCGTGTCTCGCCTTCGCGGTCGCTCTCGGCCTGTTGCGGCCTCTTCCGCTTCTCGGCGCTGCGGCCCTGGCCTCGGCCGTCTTCGTCGCTGCGACCTTCGCGCTCGGCGTCTGGGACGCCGCCGAGCGAGCGGCGCTGCGCGAGCTTCTTCACGGCCGGCGCCTGGCTGCCGGCTCCTTGACCTAGCCCGCGGTAGCGCCTCGACTATCGGCTTCGCGTGCGCTGAGCAGGCTCGACCTCGAGCCGGATGCTCACGAACGCCCCGAGCTCCCGCGGATCGTCACCCCTCGGGGAGCGCGAGCCGAGCGTCGAACGAAAGCGCACGACGGTGACGAAGGTGCCCTTGTAGGGGAATCCTCCCGGCGTCGCGAAGGCCGCCTCCTTCGCCTGGTTCGGTCCCAGGTCGAGCGTCTGGGATTCACCGCCGATGCGCACCGTGACCACGTCCCCACGACCCGCTCCCGTCACGCGCATGGTCATCCGCCTCACGGGCTCGAGCGCGCGCACGAAGACCTCGGTTTGCGAGCCGCCACGCAGCCAGAAGCCCGCCTGGTCGTCCTTCTCCTCCCGGCCGAAGGCGCCGTCATCGGGAAAGTACAGGTAGTACGCCGCGGGGTCGCCGTCCACGTCGCCGACCGGGCGTTTCTTGCGCCACGCTTCTCCGAAGACGGCGAGGTCGTTCAGCATCGTCAGCTCGGCGGGCAGGGCACGAAAGGCTCCCCGCTTCGCGTGGTCCCCCGGGTCCAGGGCGTGCTTCACCGGCGCGGCCAGGAGCGGGCCGACGAACACCAGTCCGCACACCCCCCCGGCCACCGCGAACAGCCGCTCGCGGCCGCGAGGGATCAGGAACACCGCGAGCGGCAAGAGGTTCAGGAAGTAGCGATTCCCGAGCGTGCCGCTGCCACCGTACCAGTTGTCTGGGATCATCCAGATATAGAAGAGCCAGGAGACGCCGAGCGCGAGAAGGGCCAGCCAGCCCGCTCGGTCGCGTGGGCCGAGAACGAGAAACAGAATCACCGCCAGCGCCGCCGGAAAGAAGTAGGGCACTACGCCCCCGAAGCGCCCGAACCAGAAATAGCCGAGGTTCCGGCCGAAGGAAGCCCACAGCTCCGCGGAGGATCGACCCGGCTCGGCCCCCCGCGAGGTCGCCTCCTCCCCCTCGACGCTCGGCCCCACCTGGTTCGTGCTCATCCAGATCCCGCTGTTGCCGAAGGTCGTCTTGTGGTCTTCGAAAGGCAGCACGCCGTAGAACGTCTTCCGCTCGCGGCCACCCTGATAGTTCCATTCGCCGGTGACCGCCAGGGTCGCTCCGTAGCACGCGGCGATCGCGGCGGCCATCGTCAGGCCGCGCAGGAGCGACCGCATCGCGCGGCTCCCCCAGGGCTGGCTCGTCTCGAGGAACGGCATCAGCCCGACGGGGATCGCGAGGAACAGGTTCGGCGGCTTCGAATATGTCGCGATCCCAAGCACCACCGCGGAAGCGAGCGGCCAGCCGCCACGCCAGAGAGCCAGCCCGAGCGCGGCCATGCCGACGCTGATGGCTTCGGGCGTGGTCCAGAAGAGATACGCGGGCGCGACCGTGGCGAAGAGCAGGACGGCCGCAGCCGCGGCAGCGGTTCCCGCCGAGGCACGCCGCCTCAGCTCCACGAAGAAGAGCACGAGCGCCAGGCCCAGGCCCAGGGCATTCGTCAACAGCAGGCCTCTCGTGCCGAGCAGCTTGACGAACGGCGCGGCCAGGATGCCGTACGTGAACGGCTTGGCGTAGTAGATGCCAGGCTCCTCGTCGCCGATGCGGCGGAACCACGGGAAGCCCGCGGCGGGATCCCATGCGAGGCCTCCGAACGATCGCTTCAGGAAGATGCCCTGGGCGCCCGAGGCGAACTCGCGCCGCACGCGGAGCGGGTCGCGAGCCTCGTAGCGGAGGTCCCCATCCTCGGCCAGGCTCCACGCCATCGTGTGGTACGTCGCGCCGTCGCCCCAGAAGCCTCCGCCGGATTCGGCGGCCAGGTCTGTGGCGA